>JBILAR010000158.1:0-5080 GCA_044354115.1 Pseudomonas sp.
GACCTGCGCACGGCGGCTGGCGTCAGGCATATAGGTTCATACCACTAAGGTTTGTGCGCTGATGAAAGGTGATGTTTGCGGCGGGTGGTTTGCCGTGCTAAAACATATGTTTTAAACAAGTGTGTGTTAGGTGGAGCAAGCATGGCCCAGTCGGAAACTGTCGAACGCATTCTCGATGCTGCAGAGCAGTTGTTTGCGGAGAAGGGTTTCTCTGAGACGTCGTTGCGGCTGATCACCAGTAAAGCCTCGGTTAACTTGGCCGCGGTTAATTACCATTTCGGCTCGAAGAAGGCGCTGATCCAAGCGGTGTTTTCGCGCTTTCTCGGGCCGTTCTGCTTAAGTCTGGATCGTGAGTTAGATCGCCGCCAAGCTAAGCCTGAGAGCAAGCCCACGCTTGAGCAATTGCTGGAAATCTTGGTTGACCAGTCGCTGGCAGTCAGTCCGCGCAGCGACAATGATTTGTCGATTTTTATGCGTTTATTGGGCCTGGCTTTTAGCCAGAGTCAGGGCCATTTACGCCGCTATCTGGAAGACATGTACGGCAAGGTATTCCGCCGTTATATGTTGCTGCTCAATGACGCCGCACCACACATTCCGCCGCTTGAGTTGTTCTGGCGAGTGCACTTTATGCTCGGTGCCGCCGCTTTTAGCATGTCGGGCATCAAAGCTTTGCGGGCGATTGGCGAGACGGATTTTGGCGTTAATACCTCGATTGAACAGGTGATGCGTTTGATGGTGCCGTTTTTGGCTGCGGGTATGCGCGCAGACACCGGCGTTAGCGATCCGGCGCTGGCTAGCGCGCAACTCAAACCACGGATTAAAGCCGTGGCGCAGCCGGTCAAGTGACCCGCAGGTGGGCGCCGCACGGCTAATCGGCTAAGCTAGCGCCCCATGTTAAACCTCGATTTTCTGCATATATCCCTTGCCGATCAGCAGTTGTATGGCTTTGCCAATGGCCAGCTGCTGCTGCGTATGCCGGTTTCTACCGGCTTAAACGGTGCTGGCGAATTAAACGGTTCTGGCTGTACGCCGCGCGGCTTACATCAGGTGCGGGCAAAAATTGGCGATGGCTTGCCCAGCGGCGCTGTGTTGCGCGGGCGGCGCTGGACTGGTGAAGTCTATGGCCCTGAGTTGCAGGCCGCGTTTCCCGAGCGGGACTGGATTCTCACCCGTATTCTGTGGCTTAGCGGCTGCGAACTTGGGCGCAATCGCCTCGGCGCAGTCGACACCTTTCGCCGTTATATCTATCTGCATGGCACCCCCGACAGCGAACCTATGGGCGTTGCCCGTTCGCATGGCTGCGTGCGCCTGCGCAATGCCGATTTACTGGAACTGTTCGCGCGGGTGCCGCTGCATTGCCAATTAATGATTGATTCGCCTGCCTGTCCTGAATGGGCAGCAGCCGACTGTATAGGTTGATTAGTTATGCCGACAAATACGCTGCAAGGCTCATTGATGCTCGATATCGCCGGTACTTGGCTGACCGCCGAAGACCGACAGCTGCTTCGTCAGCCGCAGGTCGCGGGCTTGATTTTGTTTGCCCGCAATATCGAGTCGCCGCAGCAAGTGCGCGAGCTGAGCATGGCGGTGCGCGCCTTGCGTCCGGACTTGTTGTTGGCAGTTGACCAAGAGGGCGGTCGGGTTCAGCGTTTGCGTCAAGGTTTTGTTCGTTTGCCGGCCATGGGTGCCATCGCCGGCAAGCCTAATGCCGCGCAACTGGCCGAACACTGTGGCTGGTTGATGGCCACCGAAGTGCTGGCGGTGGGCTTGGATTTGAGTTTCGCCCCGGTGTTGGATTTAGATTTTCAGCGCAGCAAGGTGATTGGTCAGCGTTCATTCAATGCTAATCCGCAACTGGCCACCGAGCTGGCCGGTGCCTTTATTCGCGGCATGCAAGCCGCTGGTATGGCTGCCACCGGTAAGCACTTCCCCGGTCACGGTTGGGCTGAGGCCGACTCTCATGTGGCCATCCCTGTGGATGAGCGCAGCCTCGAAGCGATTCGTGCCGCCGACTTGTTACCCTTCAAATTGCTCAGCCAACAACTGGCGGCAGTGATGCCGGCCCATGTGATTTACCCGCAGGTCGATAGCTTGCCGGCGGGTTTCTCGCGGCGTTGGCTGCAGGATATTTTGCGCGGTGAGTTACAGTTTACCGGGGTGATTTTTAGCGATGATCTGTCGATGGCCGGTGCTCATGTAGTGGGTGATGCCGCCAGTCGCATTGAAGCGGCGTTAGCTGCGGGCTGCGACATGGGTTTGGTGTGTAACGATCGTGGCGCGGCAGAGCTGGCTCTCAGTGCCTTGCAACGTATGCAGGTGCGCCCGCCCCAAGGTTTGCAACGCATGCGCGGGCAGGCCGTGGCCAGTACCGATTACCGCCAGCAGCCCCGTTGGCTCGCGGCTGTGGGTGCCTTGCGCGCCGCCCAGCTGATTGACTAAGCAGGTAAGGAACAGAGATGACGGTTTACGCAATTATTGGTGGTACTGGCCTGACCCAGCTCGACGGCTTAACCATTGAGGCTGAACTGCACATCGACACGCCCTACGGCGAGCCATCTGCTCCCATTATGCGTGGTCAATTTGCCGGGCGTGCGGTGCTGTTTCTCGCCCGTCACGGCCACCCGCATCGCATCCCGCCGCATCAGGTCAACTATCGGGCCAATCTGTGGGCGCTGCAGCAGGCCGGGGCCGAGGCAATTATTGCGGTGAATGCGGTTGGCGGCATTCATGCGCAGATGCCGGCCGGGCACTTTTGTGTGCCTGAGCAGATTATCGATTACAGCTACGGCCGTGAGCACAGCTTCTTTGTTGGCGAGCTTGAGCATGTCAGCCATATTGATTTCAGCTACCCCTACGACGCCGCGCTGCGGGCCAAACTGCTGGCCGCCTTGCAGACGCATAAGTGCTCGTTCAGCGACTTCGGCGTGTACGGCTGCACCCAAGGCCCGCGCCTAGAAACCGCCGCCGAGATCGTCCGCATGCAGCGTGATGGCTGCGACATAGTAGGTATGACCGGCATGCCTGAGGCGGCACTGGCCCGTGAGTTAGAGCTGCCCTATGCCTGCTTGGCATTAGTGGTTAATCCGGCAGCCGGCAAAGCCAGTGGGCTGATTACTATGGCTGAGATCGAGCGCGTGCTGGCGGCGGGTATGGCTCAGGTTAAATCCACCTTGACCGAGGTGTTACGCAACTAACTGGTTCAGCGGCCATACAAAAAGCTATGTACCTGTTAACTGTTGAAAATGTGCGCAGCCACTTGTAGGAGCCAGCTTGCTGGCGATCCGGGTTACGCAAATACATCATCAAGTTGCTGCAAGCTGCCGAAAATAGCTAACGGCAAAAGCATCGCGAGCAAGCTCGCTCCTACAGGTTTCGCGTTTTGACCGTTAACGGCGGTCGCAACAGTTAACGGGTACATGGCCATAAAAAAACCGCCGATTTTTGGCGGTTTTTTTATGGCTGGAATTTAACCGAAGTTAAGCGCTTACAGCGGCGAGACCTTGATCAGGATGCCTAAGCTGCCATGGTCGAGGTAGGTGAGCTGGCCGTTTTTCAGGCGGCTGCTTTGTTTGATGCGTTCGCTGGCCGTGACCATGCCATCGGCGTCGAATTGGTTGGCCCAGAAATCAGCGGTCACATCGACAAAGCTTTCCAGCTTTAAGCTCAGGGTGCCTTGCGCGGGGAACTGGCCGAGCTGCTCTTGGCCATTGCTCAGGGCGATTTTCACCGGGGTCGGGCCGACGCTTTGCTGCCACGCCTGATGCAATAGCACCTCATAGCCATTGGCCGGGGTCAGCTTGGCTGCTTCGTTATTCAGCGCGGTGCTGCGCTCGCTACCGCTGGCTGGCAGTTGTGCGTCGCTGGCCCAGTCATCGGGTACCGGCTGGCTGGACAGCAGTGGGGTGGCGGCCTGACGAAACACAATCAGCTCAACTTGATAATTGCTGTCGGCAAAAGCCATCGGGCTGAGCAGGCAAAGTAGCAGTGGCAGGTGGCGGAACAAACGCATAAATCAGTCCTTTTAAAGGTATGTCAATTCGCTTTGGCGCGTCGTGAGCGAAGGTCAGGCAAGGCTACAACGAAGCGAGTCAAACTGGCTGAGACAGTTCGGCAGGATAGCCGAACTGCACGGCGTAAGCCGCCCGCAGGGCAAGGTGCATGGATGCACCGAGTGAAAGCGGAGTTTACAGGTTGTAAATGAGCATTACTCGCTTCGCTCGCCCTACGGGCCGCACTAAAGTGCGTTCAGCGAGCAAGCGTGCTGTCCGAGCCAGTTTTCAACGCAGCATCACCTTTGCGCAACAGCGCCTAAGCGGATTGTGGGGTGAGGCGCTCTAACAGCGACTCTAAAATATTGAAGCGCTCTTCCGGGCGTTCCATCGGGATTTGGAATTTGAACTGGGTGGCACCTTCGAACTTGTAGCGAGTTGGTTGGCTTTGGATCAGCTTGATCAAGGTCATCGGCTCGACGCAGGTGTCGTTGGCAAACTCCAATCGACCGCCTTGCGGGCCGGCGTCGATCTTCTTAATGCCGAGTTTATCTGCCTGTAGCTTCAGCAGGGTCAGGCGCACTAGGTTCTTCGCCGGCTCCGGCAGCAAGCCGAAACGGTCGATCATCTCCACTTGCAGCTCCTTCAAACCGTCTTCGTCGACGGCCGAGGCGATGCGTTTGTACAGAATCAGCCGGGTGTGCACATCCGGCAGATAGGCGTCGGGGATCAGTGCCGGTACCCGCAGATTGATCTCCGGGCCGCCGCCCAGTGGTTGGTCGAGGTTCGGTTGCTCGCCCTTACGAATGGATTTGACCGCGCGTTCGAGCATCTCCATATAGAGGGTGAAGCCGACCGCCTGGATCTGCCCGCTCTGGCCGTCGCCGAGCAGTTCGCCGGCGCCGCGAATTTCCAGGTCGTTGGTGGCCAGCAAGAAGCCAGCGCCGAGATCCTGGGTGTTGGCGATGGCTTCCAGGCGCTTCTCGGCGTCGGCGGTCATCTGCTTGCGCGGTGGTGTCAGCAGGTAGGCATAGGCCTGATGGTGGCTACGGCCGACCCGGCCACGCAACTGGTGCAACTGGGCCAGACCG
>JBILAR010000080.1:0-15516 GCA_044354115.1 Pseudomonas sp.
GCCGTAGTCCATGAAAGGTCAGCTTGTATTGGCTGAGTCCGCATAGACTCAGGTACCCGCCGCTGCTTGAACCGTTGCCTAAGAACCATTTACTGGCGGTTTGGCTTGAGTAACCGATGCCACGGGAGGGCAGCCCGCAGAACAGCGGCGTCGATGGCGTGCTATCCGGAATGGCTCTGCGTTGCGCTACAAAGGTCAAAAAGCCTGCTTCAAGTAGCACGCGATGCATGGGGACGTTCCTGCGGCTCTGCGTGTTCTTAAGGCGCTTCTGGTTCATGCCATCCGTGTCGTCGTTGCCGTCATCGTTGAGGCTCATGAACCAGATCCCATGCTCCTCACGAATATCGCCCACCGTGAGCTGGCATAACTCATTCAGTCGCGCTCCCTGGTAGCTACCGAGCAGCGGAAGCCAGAATTTGAAGTCCTCCATGCGCCAGCGCGGAGGCTCGGTGAGGGTGTACACCGGGCCGCGTAAGGCCTTCTCCAGTTGGTCACGGTTCCACGTTCTGCGCCGAGGCGGGGTTGCTCCTTTGGTGTTGAAGGTGAGGCCTGAGCTGGGGTCGCTGGGGATCAGCTCAAAATCCAGTCCATAGCGCAGCACGCGCTGTAAAAGCTCGAAGTATTGCTTGCCTGTCCGAGGGTGGATGGGGGTGTAAGCGCCCTTGGCGATCACTTGATGCAGTGGTGCGTGTTTGCAGTCAAACAGCTTGTTTCGGTTGCGCGGATACAGGCGTATCTCATCGCGGATTTTGATGGTTTCAGCCCGCGTGAGCGTTGACACCACGCGGTCGGCGCCAACGATCTCGATCAGCACATCCAAGCGAGAGAGGTTCAACTGCCGGGTTCTAGTGTGAGACCACGTCAGCTCGAGCTCCTGTTGCTGGCTGAACGCGCTAACCAGTTGGCCGAAGCGTAGGGCGCGACTCGGCAGTTCATTGCCTGGGTACACAGGTGGAGGGGAGTTCAGTAGCTGCTGCAGGCTGTTTTGCTGCGCCATAGGCAGCAGATTGGCCATGGCCGTGATTGCCGCCACGATCTTGGGATCAACCGTTTCTGGGGCCCCTGAGGAATCCATCTGAAGTGCAGGCAAAAGCGCTTGATCGCCCTGATCGATATCGAGGTGTCGGCGAAACAAGCCGGCGATCTCAACCATCGCGCTAGCAACTGCAGCGTCGTTTGAAGACGCTTCGCGAAGCAACTCATCGAGGCGTTCACCGGCTTCCTGCATCACCATGGTGAACGCGAGGGTAGCGTTGATGATCGACGTCGAACGCAGGTTAAGGCGATGGGTGGGGCCGGGAATTGACAATGGCGATAGATCCATCTCCAGCACAAAGTAGCCGTCCGCGTTCTGGGACATGAACAGACATTCCAGATGCTTGCAGACGCCGCTTTCGCGGAGCGGTGGATCGCTCAGCAGCTCGTTTACCGACTGCGGCAAACTCTGCGGAATATGGTGGAGCTCAAAGCCATGGTCTTTTCGCACGTACGCCAAGTAGTCGTGCAACGCGAGAATCGTGGCTTGGAAGCGCTGCACTTCATGCAAGCGGCCTCTCAGCTCCAAGCGTTCCAGCTCGACCAGCGCTTGAAAGATGTACGCCGCTTTCCAGCACGCGACTTCGAGCTCAGTGGTGTCCAAACACCAATCGAGACGGTGAAAATCAACCAGCAAGCGACTGCGCAGTTCAGTGCTCGGGTTGAGCTTCAGGTAGTAAAAACCGTCTGGCCCAAGAGCCATGGCATTCGAGGTTCGGCAGGCCTGAGTCAGGCGCTCATAGCCCTGCGCCATGCTGGCGCAGGCAAGGAGGCGAGGGGTAGGGAGGTCGCCTAGGGGTAGCTGGATACGCTGCAAGGTCTCCTTGAAGTCTTCGCGGATTTGTTCAATCGCGATGACGATGCGTTGAGCGTGCCAGCGTTGTTCGAGCGCATGACGGAGAAGGAGGTCGAAGCTGCGATTGAGGTGTTCCGCGCAACGCACGGCTATGTCGAAATCCTGGCCGAGTGACCAGCGAATCTGTTTCGGGATGCCGGGAGCCGAGGGAAAGCCCTGAGGGAAGATGCGGTTATATTGGAAGCTAGTGCCAGAACGGCAGAGGTGGAGCGGGTGGTTGCGCTTGAACGGTTTGGACATGGTAGATATCGCCCTGAAGGGTTGCAGTTGGACTGCTTGATATCTACCGTTGTCCTAACCGCCTGAAAGCCCCGGTTTAGAGGGCTTCCAGGCTTGGATTGGTGGAGCCGGGGGGATTTGAACCCCCGTCCGCCAGTACTCCGCTGTCGGTTCTACATGCTTAGCCGTGTCTACTGAGTTAACCCTTGGCCGCCCGACGGGCAGGGTGCTTTGGGCGAGTTGTGTAAGTTTTAGCCGCTTCGTCCACAACATACTGCACGGCGATTCTGTTCTATATGACAATCATTTTGGGTTTACAGACATCCCCTGATGATTGCTGGAGCCGAAGCTACCAGAAGTGCGACTAGGCTGCTTACGCAGCTAGTTGCGCACCGTAATTGTCGTCATTGGCAATTATGGATTTTTGCAACAGTGGATTTACGAGTCCTGTTACCTACTCGGCATGCCCCTAAAGTTTCGCGACCGGCGTCGAATCCTAATCGGCCCCAAAGTTGTGTCGCCACAACTCTGAGCCCAGTGTACGGCAAAGGTTCCCAAGCGTCGACAACCACGGCGGCTAAGTGTTGCCTTGGTTTGCCCTCGGCGAGCCTTTAGCTGGGTGTTTTGGCGGTGGTGACGCGGTCTACCAGGTAGACCAAACCGTGGTAGTCGATGCCGGCATGTTGGCTCAGGCCGATCTCGCAGGTGCGGCTGGTGGAAATGCCTTCAGCACAGGTTTGTACCGCGTCTTTCAGGCTGCGCAGGGCGTGGCTATTCAGCTCTGGAGTGGTGAAGCCTTTGTCGCCGGCAAAGCCGCAGCAGTGGATGCCTTCGGGGATGATGACGTGTTGGCTGCAGCGGCGCACGAGGTCGATCAGGTGCTGCGCTTCGCCCAAGTGCTGGGTGCTGCAGGTGACGTGTACGGCGACTGGCTGTTGCTGCGGTGTGAACGTTAAGCGATCGAGCAGCTGCTCGCGGATAAACTTCACCGGATCAAACAGGTTTAGCCGTGGGTCGAGGCCGTCTTGCAGTAGGCGCAAGGTGCAGGGGCTGGTATCGCAGTAGATTGGGTCGAGGCCACCGCGGCTAGCCTGTAGCAGTGCGCTGATCAGTTCTTGGCGTTTGCTCTCGGCCTGTTCGGCGTAGCCTTTGGAAGCGAATGGTTGGCCGCAGCAGAGGTTGTCGAGAGACTCTGGTAGCACCACCTGAAAGCCGCCTTTTTCCAGCAGGGCGCGGGTCTTGTCGAACAGTGGCATTTGCTCGGCGTCGCCGAATGCCGGGCCCATGGCGCGCGAAACACAGGCGGCCAGATAGACCACGCGAGGGCGTTGGTCGCTGAGCGTAGGTGTGAGGCGGATTGGCTGCGCCGCCTGAGGCATGGCGGCGCTCCACTGCGGTAGGCGGTCGCCGGAGGCTTTGCGCAAGCGGGCCGAGAGGTTTGCCAGGCGTGGCGCGCCGAGCAGTTGGCGGGCGCCGTTGGCGGCCATCAATGTCAGGCGCGTGCCTTGTAATGCCGCCGCAAAGTGCCCGGCCAGCCAGTTGGCCGTGCCGACATGGAGCGCGTCGCGGGCGCGCAGCTTGCGTACTAGGTCGCCGGTGTTGATGCCAACCGGGCAGCGTTGGGCGCACAGACCGGTGGCGGCGCAGGTGTCGATGCCCTGATATTGATAGGCCTGCTGCAGCTCGCGGGTGTCGATGCCGGCGCGTTGTTTGGCCTGAATGTCGCGCCAGATGACGATGCGCTGGCGTGGGCTGAGGGTCAGGTCTTTGGATGGACAAACCGGCTCGCAGAAGCCGCATTCGATGCATTTGTCGATTATTTCGTCGGCAGCGGGCAAGGGCTTCAGGTGCTTCAGATGAATCTGCGGGTCGAGCGATAGCACCGCATCGGGGTTGAGAATGCCCTGCGGGTCGAGCAGGCGTTTGATCTGCCACATCAGTTGATAGGCATCTTGGCCCCACTCCAGCTCGACGAAGGGCGCCATATTGCGTCCGGTGCCGTGCTCGGCCTTGAGTGAACCGCCAAACTCGACCGCCACCAACTGCGTCACATCCTCCATAAAGGCCGAGTAGCGCGCCACTTGCTCAGGCGTGTCGAAGGCTTGGGTGAAGACGAAGTGCAGGTTGCCCTCTAGGGCGTGGCCGAAAATAATCGCCTCGTCGTAGCCGTGCTTATCGAACAACGCCAGTAGGCGATTGACCCCGGCGGCCAGTTGCTCGACCGGGAAGGTCACGTCTTCGATGATCACCGTGGTGCCGGTTTCGCGCACTGCGCCGACGGCTGGGAAGGTGTCTTTGCGGATCTTCCACAGTTGCTCGTAAACCTGCGGGTTAGTGCTGAAATCGACCTGTTTCTCCAGTGGGAAGTGGGCGATGGACGCCATCACTTGTATCAGTTGCTGGTCTAGCTGCGTTTGGCTGGCGGCGCGTGACTCGATCAGCAGGGCGCAGGTATTGGCGGACAACTCTTTGACCCACTCGGGCATGCCGGCTTTGTTCTCGACTGAGCGCAGGCTGCGGCGGTCGAGCAGCTCCACCGCCGACACTGGCTGGCTTTTGAGTACCGTCACGGCGAGGCAGCAGCTGTGCACGTCAGGGAACACCAGCAGTGCGCTGGCCTTGTGCGGATAGTCCGGCACTGTGTGGTAGGTCACTGCGCTGATAAAGCCCAGGGTGCCTTCGGAGCCGACCATCAAATGGGTGAGGATATCCAGCGGTTGTTCGTAGTCGATCAGGGCATTGAGTGACAGGCCTGTGGTGTTTTTTAGCCGATATTTATGGCGGATTTTTGCGGCGAGCTTGCTGTTGGCGCGGGTGTTACGGGCCAGTTCGGTCAATTGCGCGAGCAGGTCGGCGTGAGTGGCAAATAGGCGCGCCACGCTGAGTGGATCCTCGGTGTCCACTACGCTGCCGTCGGCCAGCACTAGGCGCATGCCGGCCAGGGTGTGGTAGCTGTTGTGCGCCGTGCCGCAGCACATACCGCTGGCGTTGTTGGCGACTATGCCGCCGATTTTACAGGCGTTGATCGAGGCCGGGTCAGGGCCGATTTTGCGTTGGAAGGGGGCCAGCACGGCATTCGCTTGTGCGCCTATTACGCCCGGTTGCAGGCGGATTTGCGTGCCCTGACCACGAATCTCGCGGCCGCTCCAGTTATCGCCGAGCACTATCAATACCGAGTCGCTGATGGCTTGCCCCGACAGGCTGGTGCCGGCGGCGCGAAAGGTCACCGGCACCTGATGGGCGCTGGCCAGTTGCAACAGCGCTATCACTTCGGCTTCGCGCTCGACTCGCAGTACCAGCTTGGGAATTAGCCGATAAAAGCTCGCGTCGGTGCCGAAGGCTAGGGTCGACAGCGGGTCGTCGAAGCGCCTGTTGCGCGGAATTAGTGCTTCGACGGCGGCGAGAAAGGCGGCGGGCAGGCTCATGGGTGCTCCGAAAGGTCTGATGTTCTGTATCTGTAGGAGCCAGCTTGCTGGCGATGCTTTGGTCGTGAGCGGATCGCTAGGCAGCTACCGCTCCCTGCGGTGGACTGCATTTCCCACAACCGTGTGGGACACAAGCTGGCTCCTACAGCGGCGGTGTAGCGGCCTGCTCAGCGGCCCAGCTCGCGTACCAGCGAGTCGGCGCTGATGTCGCGAATCGTTTTGGCCCCGGTCAGCACCATGGCCACGCGCATTTCTTTTTCGATCAGTTCCAGCAAGTTACTGACGCCGGCGCCACCGGCGGCAGCTAGGGCGTAAATATAGGCGCGGCCAAGCAGCACGCTGTCGGCACCCAGGGCGAGCATGCGCACCACGTCCAGGCCGGTGCGAATACCGGAATCGGCGAGGATCGCCAGCTGGCCCTTGACCGCGTCGGCGATGGCCGGCAGGGCGCGGGCGCTGGACAGTACGCCGTCGAGTTGGCGGCCGCCGTGGTTGGACACGACTATGCCGTCGGCGCCGAAACGCACCGCGTCCTTGGCGTCCTCAGGGTCGAGGATGCCCTTGATAATCATCGGGCCGTCCCAAAAGTCGCGAATCCATTGCAGGTCTTTCCAGGATATCGACGGGTCGAAGTTGTTGCCCAGCCAGCCGATGTAGTCGGCCAAGCCGGTCGGGTTGCCACGGTAGGCGGAGATATTGCCCAAGTCATGGGGGCGGCCGAGCAGGCCGACATCCAGCGCCCAGGCGGGGTGAGTCACGGCTTGCAGCATGCGCCGCAGCGGCGCGTTGGGCCCGCTCATGCCCGAGTGCGCGTCGCGGTAGCGGGCGCCGGGCACCGGCATGTCGACGGTAAACACCAAGGTGGTGACGCCGGCGGCCTTGGCTCGCTCTAGGGCGTTTTTCATAAAACCACGATCTTTCAGTACATACAGCTGGAACCACATCGGCCGAGTGATGGCCGGTGCGACTTCTTCAATTGGGCACACCGAAACGGTGGACAGAGTGAAGGGAATGCCCTTGGCCGCCGCCGCTTTGGCGGCTTGCACCTCGCCGCGACGGGCGTACATGCCGGTCAGGCCGACCGGGGCGAGGGCCACCGGCATTGCCAGGGTTTCGCCCAGTAGTTGGGTTTCTAGGCTCAGTTGCGACATATCGCGCAGCACCCGTTGGCGCAGGGCAATGTCGGCCAGATCGCTGACGTTGCGGCGCAGGGTGTGCTCGGCGTTGGCACCGCCGTCGATGTAGTGAAACAGGAACGGCGGCAACTTGCGTTGGGCGGCGGCGCGGTAGTCGGTGGAGGCAGAAATGATCATAGGGTTCACTCTAATACTGAGCAGGGCTGACGTTTGCGCCGCGGCTCTTAACATCAGGCTGGCGTGACTCTAGTTAGAAGCCAACTGGCGGGCGATGCGTCGTCGTCACAGTGATCGCCAGCAAGCTGGCTCCTACAGGCTGCGCCAAACCGAGGTTTGGCGCAGTAGATCGACGCTTAATGCACCAGCATGCCGGTGAATACATAGGCCTGCAGCAGGGTAATCAGGCCAACAAAGGTGGCAAAGATCAGGCTGTGCTTGAGGGTGAAACGGAACAGGTCAGATTCCCGGCCCACCAGCCCGGTGGCGGCGCAAGCCACGGCAATTGACTGTGGCGAGATCATCTTGCCGGTCACGCCGCCGCTGGTGTTGGCCGCCACCAGCAAGGTCGGGTCGACGCCGATCTGTTGCGCCGTGGTGGCCTGCAGCGAGGCGAACAGAGCGTTGGACGAGGTGTCCGAGCCGGTCAGAAACACCCCGAGCCAGCCGAGGAACGGCGAGAAGAACGGGAAAGCCACGCCAGTGCCGGCCAGAACCAGCGCCAGAGTCGAAGACATGCCCGAGTAGTTGGTGACGAAGGCGAAAGCCAGCACCATGCCAATCGACAAAATCGGTAGTTTCAGCTCGATCAGAGTGTCGCGCAGAGAGGTCAGCCCGGTTTTCACATCAATGCGCAGCACCCGCATCGAGATTAACGCAGCGAAGAAAATCGCCGTGCCGGTGGCGGATATCGGGTCGAACTTGTAGATGGCGGCAATCGGCGTTGGATTAAGCACGATAGGCGCAACTTTAATCACCAGTTGGTCCAAGTGCGGGATGGCGAAATATAGCACCCAGTTTTCCAGCACGCCGCCGACGGCGAACAGCGCTTTGAAGGGTTTCAGGGTCCAGATGGTCACCAGTACGGTGAGGATCAGGAAGGGGGACCAGGCCTTGAGGATCTGCCCGAAGCTGTATGGCGTCGGTGTGGTGCTGCGAGTGCCGCCGAAGCCGCCGCCGAATGCCGTGATAGCCGGGCTAACGCCGGCCACTGCGGCCTTAGCGGCGCGCGCCGGTTGCCAGACCTGGAGGAACAGCGTCAGCGAAATCAGGCTGACCAGCGCCGAGGTGATGTCCGGCAGCTCCGGGCCGATAAAATTGGAGGTGAGGTATTGGGTGACGGAGAAGCTGACGCCAGCCACCAGTGCCGCCGGCCAGGTTTCTTTGATGCCGCGCCAGCCATCCATCATCGCCACCAGCCAGAACGGCACCAGCACCGCCAGGAAAGGCAGCTGACGACCGGCCATGGCGCCGATTTTGAACGGGTCGAGGCCGGTGACTTGACCCGCGACGGTGATCGGGATGCCCAGCGCGCCGAAGGCCACCGGCGCGGTATTGGCAATCAGACACAGGCCGGCGGCGTACAGCGGGTTAAAGCCTAGGCCTACCAACAAGGCGGCGGTAATCGCCACCGGGGCGCCGAAACCGGCCGCACCTTCGAGGAAGGCGCCAAAGGCGAAGCCGATTAACAGCACCTGCAGGCGTTGGTCGTCGGTGATCGACAGCACCGAGCTGCGGATTACCTCGAACTGGCCGCTCTTGACCGTGAGTTTATACAGAAATACCGCTGCGACTATGATCCAGGCAATCGGCCACAGGCCATAGGCGAAACCATAACCAGCGGCGGCGAAGGCCATGTCTGCAGGCATCTGGAAGGCGAAAATGGCCACGGCAATCGACAGCGCGAGGGTGATGCTGCCGGCGACATGGCCCTTGAGGCGAAACACCGCCAAGGCCAGGAAGAAGAACACGATCGGGATCAGCGCTGCGGCTGCCGACCAGCCGAGGCTGCCGAGTGGGGTGTAGAACTGTTGCCAAGTTTGCATGGTGGGGTGGCCCCTAATTGTTGTTGGAGTGCCTGGGTGGAAACGCTGCGATGATCGGGATCGTCGAGTGCTCACTAAATAAATTGGTCATACCAATTTACAGAACTGCACGGTCAGGGTAAAAGTACCGCTTCGTTCTGTCAATTTGTCGCACTAAGACTTTGGTCTAATGTGGCCAGTTATCCGAGCTTGTGAGTGCCAATCGCTCAGTTTTGGCGGTTTAATGCTGGATTTGTTGGGTTGTCGCTACGCCTGCAGGTATCTCTGGCGCGGCGCTTTGGAGTGCGTTATGGGGTTTAATCAGGTCAGTCAGCGCCGCTTGTCGGATGAAATTGTCAGTCAGCTTGAAGCGCTGATTTTGGAAGGTTCGCTGCAGCGCGGTGAGCGTCTGCCTGCAGAGCGGGTGTTGGCGGAGCGTTTTGGCGTGTCACGGCCGTCGCTGCGTGAGGCGATTCAAAAATTAGTCGCCAAGGGCTTGCTGGTTAGCCGTCAGGGTGGCGGCAATTACGTGGCCGAGGGCTTGGGCGCGAGCTTTAGCGATCCGCTGCTGCACCTATTGGAAAGCAGCCCGCAGGCGCAGCGAGACTTGCTGGAGTTTCGCCACACGCTAGAAGGCTCTTGTGCGTTTTATGCCGCCCAGCGCGCCACCGAGTTGGATCTTGAGCGGCTGCGCGAGGCGTTCGCCGACTTGCAGCAGTGTTATGCCGCAGCCGGTACCGTCACGCGTGCGCAGGAGGGGGCGGCCGATGCGCGTTTTCATCTGGCGATTGCCGAGGCCAGTCATAACGCGGTGCTGTTGCACACCATTCGTGCGTTGTTTGATCTGCTCAAGCGCAATGTGTTGACCAATATTGGTGGCATGTATGCCCAGCGTGATGAAACCCGCGAGATGCTGATGCAGCAACATGGCGAGTTATATGCCGCTATTAGCAGTGGTCAGGCCGAGTTGGCGCGCCAGGTGTCTAATCGGCATATCGACTATGTGCAGGAGGTGTTGGCGGAGGTTGGCCAAGAGGCGCAGCGCACCGCGCGGGCGCAGCGGCGGCAGGGTTTGTAAGCTATTGCAGGGAGAATAAGGTCGTTATCAATGGAGGTCAGCGCGACACGCGGGCCGAACAGGCGGGCTGTATTGCCCACATCCATGTGGGTCGCAAGGCGCAACGCTGTTGAACAAGTGCAGTAGGCCTGAAGACAGTTTTAGTCTTCCTTGCCCTTGTTGCGTACGGCTCGATGCAACTCGCGATCGGAGTCGCGTTCTTTCTCGGTGTTGCGCTTGTCATATTCCTTCTTGCCCTTGCCCAAGCCAATTTCGCACTTGATTAGGTGGGCCTTCCAGTAAATTGCCAAGGCCACGCAGGCGTAGCCTTTTTGTTGTACGGCGGTAATCAGCTTTTCCAGCTCGCGCTTGTTCAGTAGCAGTTTGCGTGTGCGCAGCGGGTCGGCAATCACGTGGGTGCAGGCGGCGGTCAGTGGTGCGATATGGCAGCCGATCAACCAGGCCTCGCCATTTTTCAGCAGCACATAGCTGTCGACCAGCTGTGCTTTACCGGCGCGCAGGCTTTTGACTTCCCAGCCAGACAACACCAGACCTGCTTCGAATTTGTGTTCGATGAAGTAGTCGTGACGGGCTTTCTTGTTTTGGGCGATGCTGCCCAGAGATTGTTTCTTTTGCTTGGCCATAGCGGCGCATTATAGGCAGTCGCGGCCGGCACGGCTACGGTTGTGGTGGATGCTTGAGGGTAGATGCGTAAACCCGGACAATGCAGGCCGTGTGAAAACTACTGCGCACGGATATGCGGTCTGAATACACAGCGTTGATCGACAGCCGGGTTTTGTCCGAACGGTTGCTGTGCTTAACCCTTTATTTTTGCTGGCGTCAGCCGATTTGCGCGCGCTGGTGTTGGCTCCGTTATCGTTTAAGTGAGACCCGCATGACCACTCGTATTCTGCGCTCCGCGTTGTTGCCTTATCCGGCGCAGACACTCTATGACCTTGTTAATGATGTGGCCCGGTATCCGGAGTTCTTGCCTTGGTGCTCGGCCACCGAGGTGCTGGAGGCCAGTGATGTGCAGATGCTCGCACGCTTGGTCATTGCCAAAGGCGGCTTGAGCCAGCGGTTTGTCACGCGCAATCAGCTGGTCAGCGGTCAGCGCATTGAAATGGGCTTGGTCGAGGGGCCGTTTAGTCAGCTCAATGGTGTTTGGGAATTCAAGGCGCTGGGCGATAAAGCCTGCAAGATCAGCCTAGATCTGTCCTTCGACTACGCCGGGCCTTTAGTCCGAGCAACCTTAGGCCCGCTGTTTAATCAGGCTTCGAATACCTTGGTTGACGCCTTTTGCCAGCGAGTGAAACAACTCTATGGATAAAACCAGCATTGGCATCGAAGTGGCTTACGCGTTAGCTGAGCGACAAAAAATACTGCGCCTGCAGGTGCCTATCGGTACGACAGTGCGCCAGGCCGCCATGCTGTCGGGGCTGGACAGTTACTTTCCAGGCCTAGACTTGAGCAGTTGCGCGCTAGGCATTTTTGGCAAGTTGGTTAGTCAGGCGAATGAGCGGTCGGTGCAGGAGGGCGAGCGGATTGAAATTTATCGCCCGTTGCTGGCAGACCCCAAAGAGGTGCGCAAGCAGCGCGCGGAGAAAGCCGCTAAAGCCAAGACTGCGGGCGATTAAGCCCACTTATAACACGCACAAAAAAGCCCGGATTACCGGGCTTTTTTAGTTGCGCTGAGCTTACTGCGGGGTGCTTTCCAGTGGTTCTGGAGTTGGCACCGGGGTGGTTTCAACGTCATCCACTTCGCCCTGGATTTTCTCCAGTAGGGAGCCGGGTGCCGCTGGCGCGTCTTTAACTTCTACGCTGTTTGGCTGACTGGTTGGGCTGCGGGTAGTAGCCGACTCTTGGCCGAGAATGGCTTCGTCGCGGCTGACGCCCGGCATAAAATCGCCCGCCAAGCCGATCAGCTGGTCGTTGCTATTGAATAAAATGCTTGCATGCTCTTGCTGGCGCTGGCCGCCGCCGGGTTGCAAGGTGTAGACGTAATCGAGGCGATCGGGGTGGAACGGATCGCTGATCAGGGCCGTGCCCATGATAAACCGCACTTGCCGTCTGGTCATTCCGGGCTTCAACTGGTCTATCATGTCTTGCGTAACGACGTTGCCTTGCTGGATGTCGATTTTATAAACACCGGGGAACGAACAGCCGGCGAGTGCGAACAACCCTGCAAGGGTCAGGCTGGTCAGCAGGAGCTTGGTGTTTTGCATCGAAGGGCGACTTCCACTATCTTGGCTGGGCAAACTAAACCCCGATCATACCTGCATTAAAGGAAGCTGCGAAGCCGCTTCCGTGAGAAAGCTGACCATGGTTGAAAATAGCGAGCTACGCAAAGTTGGCCTGAAAGTAACCCTGCCGCGGGTTAAAATTCTGCAAATGCTCGACTCGGCCGGGCGCCGACATATGAGTGCGGAAGAGGTTTACAAGGCATTGATGGAGTCTGGTGAGGACGTTGGCTTGGCCACGGTTTACCGGGTTCTGACTCAGTTTGAAGCGGCCGGTCTGGTGGTTCGACACAATTTCGATGGCGGTCATGCGGTCTTCGAATTGGCCGACGGCGGCCATCACGACCATATGGTCTGTGTTGAGACCGGTGAGGTGATCGAGTTCATTGACGCTGAGATCGAAAAGCGCCAAAAAGAGATCGTCAGTGAGCACGGTTTTGAGTTGGTCGATCACAACTTGGTGCTGTACGTACGCAAGAAAAAATAAGCCGCAGCAAAATGCATAAAGGCGACCATCGGTCGCCTTTATGCATTTTGCTGCGGCTGAAATTAGCTTTGCGCGGTGCTGACCATTTTTCTCGCGTGGGCCAGTGACTCGTCGGTGAGGTCGACGCCGCCGAGCATGCGGGCGATTTCCTCTACGCGCTGCTCGCAGCTTAACTGCGCGACGGCGGTGTGGGTGGCATCGCTGCCACGGGCTTTGTGTACGAACAAGTGTTGATGACCTTGTGCTGCCACCTGCGGCAAATGCGTGACGGTCAGCACTTGGCCGCGCTCGCCCAAGCGCCGCAGCAGTTGTCCAACTACCTCGGCGGTGGGGCCGCCGATGCCGACATCCACTTCGTCGAAGACCAGCGTCGGCACCCGTGAGGTTTGCGCGGTGATCACCTGAATGGCCAAACTGATACGGGATAGCTCACCGCCCGAGGCTACTTTCGCCAGGGGTTTGAGTGGCAGGCCGGGGTTGGCGCTGACCAGTAATTCCACCTGCTCTAGCCCGTGCGGATGCGGTTCGGCGCTATTGCTGCTGCGCAGTTCGATCGTGAAGCGCCCGCCGGGCATGCCTAGGCGTTGTATTTCGCTTTCTACCGCGGCCGCTAGTGTGCTGGCCGCGCTGCCGCGCAGTTGGCTGAGTTCGCAGGCTTTGTCTTGATAGTGGCGCTCGTAGGCGGCCAGTTCTTCGCCTAGGCGCTCGGTGGCTTGGTCATCGGCGTTGAGGCTTTCTAGTTCGTCGAACAGCTGTTGCTGCAGGGCGTTTAGCTCGTTGGGTTGGATGCGATGTTTGCGCGCCAAGGTGTAAATCACATCAAGTCGATCTTCGAGTAATTGCTGGCGGGCTGGGTCGGCATCGAAATGGTCGAGAAATCTATTCAGCTCGCCAACCGCCTCTTCAACTTGAATCTGCGCGCTGGCCAGGAGGTTGACCGCTTCGCCAAGAGCGCCGCTGCTGTTATTAAAGGGTGCTAGGCGCTGCAGGCTGGTGGTGAGGGATGACAGCACGTTGCCGCTGTCGTGCTCGCTGCATTGCTCAAGCACTATTCGGCAGGCCGCCAGCAGGCTCTCGGCATTGGTCAGGGCTTTGTAGTCCTGTTCCAGTTGCGGCAGTTCGTGGTCGCCGAGGGCGAGGTTGTCCAGTTCTTCCAGTTGATAACTGAGCAGCTGATGACGCGCGCGCTGCTCGTCGCTGGCGCTGCTAAGGCGTTCTAGCTCTGCGCGGGTTTGCCGCCAGCGCTGCGCGGCGAGTTGCACTTGGCGGGCCAGTTCTTGGCTGCCGGCGTATTCATCCAGCAAGCGCCTGTGGGTGTCGGGTTTGAGCAGAGACTGGTGTTCGTGCTGGTTGTGAATATCTATAAGTAGCTCGCCGAGCGCCTTGAGGTCGCCCTGTGGGCAGGGTGAGCCATTGATATAGCTGCGCGAGCGGCCCTCGGCGGTGATCACCCGGCGCAGGATGCACGGGCCGTCGTTGTCGAGGTCGCGCTCACTGAGCCAGGCGCGGGCATCGGCAATGCTGCTTAGGTCAAAGCTGGCCAGAATGTCGGCCTTGTCGGCGCCGGGACGCACCACGCCGCTGTCGGCGCGATCACCTAGGGCGAGGCCGAGGGCGTCTAGCATGATCGACTTGCCGGCGCCGGTTTCGCCGGTAATTACCGACATTCCTGCGTTCAGCTCTAAGTCGAGGTGTTCGACGATGGCGTAGTTGTGTACAGCAAGATGGACCAGCATGGCGGAAGCTCCCGAGCCTTTGTCTGGTTATTTATACAGTGTTTTGTCGGCTGCTGACAATCCTTGCGCACCCTTGAAGATAAACAAATTGCCCCCATATTCAGCTTAGAAATACGCGCTTCGGCTCGTGGTTATTGGCTTAACAGTTTAATTACAGGAGAAATCGAATGGCTGACGAACAGACTCTGGATGCGCAGGCGTATGACGCAGGTCCGGCTGCCGACGCGGCAGATGAGGGTGGGCTGAGCCGTGTGCAGGCGCTCGAAGGGCAACTGGCTACTGCTCAAGATCAAGCTTTACGGGTTGCGGCTGACTTGCAGAACGTGCGCCGCCGCGCCGAACAAGATGTAGAAAAAGCGCACAAGTTTGCCCTTGAGCGTTTTGCCAGTGACCTACTGCCGGTGGTCGATAGTCTCGAGCGTGGGCTGGAGTTGACCAATCCCGATGACGAGGCGATCAAGGCTGTACGTGAGGGGCTGGAACTGACGCTGAAGTTGTTCCAGGACACCCTTAAGCGCTATCAGCTGGAAACCCTTGATCCGCACGGCGCGCCTTTCAGTGCTGAGCATCATCAGGCGATGGCCATGCAAGAAAGTGCTGCGGTTGAGCCTAATACCGTGCTGAAGGTGTTCCAGAAAGGTTATCTGCTCAATGGTCGCTTGTTGCGCCCAGCGATGGTGGTGGTCAGCAAGGCGGCAGCGCCGGCGTCACCGTCTATCGACGAGCAGGCTTGAAATTAACTGCGCAGGCCCCATCTATTGGGTAAGGCCTGAATAAATACCAAGGCGCTTTTGTGGCGACTAGACAGCCACAAGACAGTCAGAAAATTACTACAGAATTTTGGAGAGTAAAGATGGGCAGAATTATCGGTATCGACTTGGGGACTACTAACTCCTGCGTTTCGATCATGGAAAACGGCGTTGTTAAAGTTATCGAAAACGCCGAAGGCGCGCGCACTACGCCGTCGATCATCGCCTATGCGGCCGATGGTGAGATTTTGGTTGGTCAGTCGGCTAAGCGCCAAGCGGTAACCAATCCGCACAACACCCTGTATGCGGTGAAGCGTTTGATCGGTCGTCGCTTCGAAGAAGAAGTGGTTCAGAAAGACATTCAGATGGTGCCGTACAAGATTGCCAAGGCTGACAACGGTGACGCTTGGGTTGAAGTGAACGGCCAGAAAATGTCGCCGCCACAAATTTCGGCTGAAATCCTGAAGAAAATGAAGAAAACCGCCGAAGACTATCTCGGCGAAGCTGTGACCGAAGCGGTCATCACCGTTCCTGCGTATTTCAACGACAGCCAGC
>JBILAR010000011.1:0-46730 GCA_044354115.1 Pseudomonas sp.
CCTTGCGCTCGGAGTAGCGATCGACCAAGTAATCCGTCTGCCCACGCAGCAGCAGGGTGAACTTGACCAGCTCCTCCATCACGTCCACCACCCGGTCGTAATAAGCCGAGGGTTTCATCCGCCCGGCGTCGTCGAACTCCATAAAGGCCTTGGCCACCGACGACTGATTGGGGATGGTGAACATGCGCATCCAGCGCCCCAGCACGCGCATCTGATTCAGCGCATTAAACGACTGCGAGCCGCCCGATACCTGCATCAGCGCCAGGGTCTTGCCTTGACTGGGGCGCACCGCGCCGACGCTTAAGGGAATCCAGTCGATCTGCGATTTGAACACCCCGGTCATCGCGCCGTGGCGTTCCGGCGAGCACCACACCATGCCCTCCGACCAGAGCACCAGCTCGCGCAACTCTTGCACCTTGGGGTGAGTATCCGGCGCGTCGTCCGGCTGCGGCAGGCCGCTGGGGTTGAAGATGCGTGCCTCGGCGCCCAAGGCTTCGAGCAAGCGCGCCGCCTCCTCGGTGAGCAAGCGGCTGAACGAGCGCGCCCGGTTCGAGCCATACAGCAACAGGATGCGTGGTTTATGACTGGCCTGCGGCGCGGCCAATTGCGCGGCGCTCGGCCGGGCAAATAACTTAGGGTCGAGATTACCTAGCTCGTGCATAGAGGTTCCTTGATCAAGTAGTGAGGCGCCATTAGCAGCAACTGGCTTGGCGCAGCGGGCGCTCGCCCATCGCCGCTAAGCGTCCCGCATCATCTTGTAAGCCTAAGCCGTTGCCCTGCTGCGCGGCTGCCAACACCTGCTGCGCCCACGCAGGCAACTGCGGATGCAAGCGGTAGTAAATCCACTGGCCTTGGCGACGATCGGCAAGCAAGCCACTGCTGCGCAGCAAAGCCAGATGACGGGAAATCTTCGGTTGGCTCTCACCCAACGCGCAGGTCAGCTCACACACGCACAGCTCACCCTCGCGAGCGATCAGCAGGCTGATGCGAGTACGGGTTTCATCGGCCAGGGCCTTAAACAATTCGGCAGGAGTCATGTCCATGGGGTGCCTCTCAAACTACATATATACGAATATCCGCATATAAATATACCTATCGCATTGACGCCAAGCAATGCCGGGAATGAGCAATAGGTATTTACTGGACTAAAGCCCGGAGCCAACTCGGCCCAATACTGCAGCGAGGTTGAGCATGACGGCATTACAGTGGCTGAACGATCAACTGCTGCGCATGGACTGGCTGAGCTGGCTGGTGCGCGTGCTGCTAGAAGAGGGTCTGGGCCTAGACCTGAGCAGCCGGGTCGGTGCCAGCCTGCATTTTTTCATCTTTGATGTGATCAAAATCTTCATCCTGCTGGCGGTACTGATCTTCAGCATCTCCTGGGTGCAGAGCTATTTTCCGCCTGAGCGTACGCGGCGCATTCTCGGCGGCATGAGCGGTTTCAAGGCCAAACTGTCCGGCGCGCTACTGGGCACCATCACACCATTTTGCTCATGTTCGTCGATCCCGCTGTTTATCGGCTTCACCAGCGCCGGCCTGCCGTTGGGGGTGACCTTTGCCTTTCTGATCTCATCGCCGCTGGTGGACTTGGCCTCGGTGATTTTACTGGCGAGCATCTTCAACTGGTCGATTGCCCTGGCCTATGTGCTGGTCGGTTTGCTGCTGGCGGTGTTGGGTGGCACGCTGATTGGCCGAGCCAAGATGGAGCGTTACATCGAAGATTTCGTCCTGCACAGCCCGCTGCTCGACCTGCCACAAGAGCAACTGACGCGGCGTGATCGGGCGCAATTCGCTTGGGTGCAGGTCAGCGATATTTTCCGCCGCGTGTGGCTGTATGTGCTGATTGGCGTAGGCATCGGTGCAGCCATCCACAACTGGATTCCGGCAGACTGGATCGAAGCGCTGCTGGGCCAGGCCAACTGGTGGTCGGTGCCACTGGCGACCCTGGTCGGTGTGCCTATGTATGCCGATATTTTCGGCACCCTGCCAATTGCCGAGGCACTGGTCGGCAAGGGCGTAGGCTTGGGCACCGCACTGGCGTTTATGATGGCGGTGACGGCGCTGTCGCTGCCCTCGCTGATCATGCTCAAGAAGGTGGTTAAGGCACCGTTGCTGACCCTGTTCTTCTCCATAGTGGTGGTCGGCATCATGCTAATCGGCTATCTGTTCAATGCCTTTGCTTATCTATTTATCTGACCTGTGGAGCTAGCCATGATCATTAAAATTCTCGGTTCCGGCTGCAAAAAGTGCATCAGCCTGACCGACAACACCAAGACCGCCCTGCATGATCTCGGCCTAAGTGCCGAGGTGGTAAAAGTCACTGATTTTGCCGCCATCGCCGCCCACGGCGTGATGTCTACCCCGGCGCTGGTGATTGACGACAAAGTAGTTTCGGTCGGTAAGGTGCTGAGCAGCGCCGAGGTCGCGGCACTGCTCAAAGCCTGAGCCACGCGCAGGGCGCGTGACTGGCCGGCGCGCCGACAACCCCGTAGCATGCCCGCCCCTGCCCCGCTGCCGCCCGAGATCAAACCATGCACGCCAAACACCTGCGCAGCGACATTCTGGCCGGGCTGACCAGCTCATTTGCCTTGGTGCCGGAGTGCATCGCCTTCGCCTTAGTGGCCCACCTCAACCCACTGATGGGCCTGTACGGCGCGTTTATCATCTGCACCCTGACCGCGCTGTTTGGTGGCCGACCGGGGATGATTTCCGGCGCCGCCGGCTCGATGGCGGTGGTGATAGTCGCGCTGGTGGTGCAACACGGCGTGCAGTACTTGCTCGCTACCGTGCTGCTCGGCGGGCTATTGATGACCCTGTTCGGCCTGCTGCGCCTAGGCAAACTAATTCGCATGGTGCCGCACTCGGTGATGCTCGGTTTCGTCAACGGCCTGGCGATCATCATCGCCTTGGCCCAGTTGGAGCACTTCAAAACCGGCGAAGCTTGGCTCAGCGGCAGCCCGCTGTACCTGATGCTCGGGCTGGTGGCGCTGACCATGGCCGTGGTTTATCTGCTGCCGCGCCTAACCCGCAGCGTGCCGCCGGCCTTGGTGGCGATTCTCGGCGTGGGGATGGCGGTGTACCTGCTCGACCTGCCCACCCGCACCCTCGGTGACATGGCGCATATCGCCGGCGGCCTGCCCGAGTTCGCCCTGCCGCAGATTCCCTGGACGCTGGACACCCTGCGCATCATCGCCCCCTATGCCCTGCTGATGGCCCTGGTCGGCATATTGGAAACCCTGCTGACCCTCAACTTAACCGACGAGATCACCGCCAGCCGAGGCTATCCAGACCGCGAGTGCGTGACCTTAGGTGCGGCCAATATGCTCTCTGGTCTGTTCGGCGGCATGGGCGGCTGCGCGATGATCGGCCAGACCGTGATCAACCTCAGCTCCGGCGGCCGTGGGCGACTCTCCGGGGTGGTCGCCGGGGTCATGATTCTGCTGTTTATTCTGTTTCTCTCGCCGCTGATCGAGCTTATTCCGCTCGCTGCTCTGGTCGGGGTGATGTTCGTGGTGGCCCAGCAAACCTTCGCTTGGGCCTCACTGCGGGTGCTGCGCAAGGTGCCGGCTAACGACGTGCTGGTGATCATCGCGGTAACCACCATCACAGTATTCACCGACCTGGCCACCGCAGTGCTCTGCGGCATCGTGATTGCCGCGCTCAACTTCGCCTGGCAACAGGCCCGCGAACTGTATGCCGACAGCGACCTGCAAGCCGATGGCAGCAAGCTGTACCGCGTGCATGGCACTTTGTTTTTCGCCTCGACCACGCCGTTTCTCAGCCAGTTCGACCCGGCCAACGACCCCGCCCAAGTCACCCTCGATTGCCGCCACCTAAGTTTCGTTGACTACTCGGCCATCACCGCACTGAAGACCCTGCGCGAGCGCTACAGCAACACCGGCAAACACCTACGCGTGCTGCACCTGTCTGAGCGCTGCAAACAACTGCTAAAACGCGAAGGCATGCAGCACGACTGAGCACTGTGCCGCAGAGCCAAGCCACTTCAGCGGCGCAGCACGGGCCGGACGCCAGAGGCAGTATCGGCAAGGACCACCAACTCAGCGCGCACAGGGTGCTGTCGAGGCCCTCAACTGCTGCAATTGGCGGCGCAGCATCCAGATCACCACCAGGCTCAGGCACACATTGGACAACGGCAGAGCCAGCCACACGCCGTTCAGCCCCCACAGCAGTGGTAGCACAGCAAGGAACGGTAGCTGGATCAGCATATTGCTGACGGTAACCCAGGTGGCGTTGCGGGCCTGCCCGATGGCTTGAAAGAAGCTTGCCGCCAGAACGATAAAGCCTTCCAAAAACATGCCGAACAGGTGCAGACGGATGCCCAGCACACTGGCGTCCAGCAAGGCCTCGTCACTGCCGCTGAAAATGCTGGCAAACAGCCGAGGTAACAGCAGCAGGGCAGCCGTCATCAGCACTCCGCTGCCAACCGCGGTAAGCAAACCTAGGCGCAACACGCGGCGCACCTTGTCCGGCTCGCCGGCCCCATAGAAATAGCTAACCAACGGCTGCATACCGCCGCACACGCCTTCGGCAAACATGTAATAGAAAGCCATCAAGTAACCAGCAATGGCGTAGGCGGCCACCTGCAAGGGGCTGCCGTAGTGCATAAACAGCAGGTTGTGTAACACCACTACCAGGCTCATGTAGAGGTACATCAGCATGCTGGAAAAGCCCGTGATGAGCACATCCCGGCTGCGTCGTAGATTGAACGTGCAGGTGGCTAGGCTTATGTGCAGCGGGTTGTGTCGGCTGAAGATATAGCCCAAACAAATCAGCACCGAGAAACTTTCGCCCAGCACCGTGGCCAGCGCTGCGCCATGCAAGCCCCACTGCCAAACGATGATAAACAGGTAGTCGAGCGCCACGTTGACAATCGCCCCCACCAGCATGGCCAGAGTCGCCAGCCGTGGCGCGCCTAAGTTGCGCAGCAACAGCGGCAATGCGATAGAACCAAACACCAGCGGCGCAGCCCAGCCGAGTACCCGCAGATAATCATTGCCGAGCGCAGCCAAGTCGCCTTCAGCGCCTTGCAGAGTCATAAACCATGGACCGATCAGCACGATCAGTGCGCCGGTAGGAATGCCTAGTAGCACCAGCAGCCAGAGTGCCTGCGCCAGATAGCTACGGGCCTGCGGCCATTGCGCAGCGCCCTGAGCCAGCGAACACTGCGCACCACTGCCCATACCGACCATCATGCCGATGGCAAGCATGACCCCGGACAGCGGCCAAGCCATGTTGATCGCTGATAAGCCGGTGGCGCCCATGGCGTGACCGATAAAAATTCCATCTACGACCATGTACAGGCCGCTGATCATCAGGGCGGCAATGGCCGGGATCGAGTAGTGCCAAAAAGTGCGGGTGATGCTGTGGCTATTCATGAGGAATTCACGGTGAATAGGCGTGGCGCTTAGCTCAACCTATATCGAGGGTGTTGCAGGCCTTGGCTAGCAAGTGACTGAATTGCTGCAGTTCTTCGGCACTGAGATTCGCAGCTAGGCTGGCAGCCGTTTGCGTGTACACATTCTGCTCCTCCTGCTCTAGCGCTGTGGTCTTGGCCGTAGCCAATAGGCGTGTGGCGCGGCCGTCTTCGCTGCATGGCAAGCGCTGTAAATAACCGCGCGCTTGCAACTTGCTGACCATGGCGCTGGCACTGGCCTTGCTGACCCCCATGCGCTCGGCAAGCTCAGTCAGGCGCAAGCCATGTGTGGCAGACATCAGGGCATACAGGTAGTCAAATTCGCTGCTGCTCAACTCCATGCTGCCGCTGTGCTTAGCGTTTTTCCGCCAGTGATGCCACATGTGCCATTCAAGGCGTTTAAGGCTGTCGGTGATTGGCATATCAGCTCCACTACAAGTTCGTTAGGCTAACTAACTAAAAAACCAATGGCAATACTCAACCCATAAAGCCTGACGGACGGGACGCAACAAAAGGGCGAAAAACAGACGAACTTATCTTAGCCGCGAGCAACCCAGCCGATCGACTCCAGCCGATCAGCAATAGTGGCAACCCTTGCTGCGCAATAAGTACTCGGCATAACTAACGTCAACTCAGCTACTCCTTCTGCGAGTTGATCAGCTCAGTCAGCAACGTCCAGCGTGGCGCTTGGGCGGTGTTTAAGCGGCATGGCAATGCGCGGGCAACCGCCTCGGCGTGACTGATGCGCTTGAGCTCGCGACTGCCGAGCACCGCCAAAAATTGCATAGCGCCGCAGCGCTGGGTTTGCAGGGTAATTTCCACCGAGCGGCCATCGCCGGTAAAGCTGGTGGTAAAGGGTGCGATCCAGCGTTCAGTCTCGCCGCTGTCAAAACGCACAAAGGCACTGGCCATGCCGCTACGCCCCAGCGTCAGCCAAGCCCCCGTTCCTTCAGGCTCGTCTGCAACGGGTTGCTCACAGCCGGACACCAGTAACCCCAGCAGCAAATCTCATGGCTAACACCTGCATAACTAATAGCTGCATTCTGCCTGCAATTGCGCCCATGGCGAGGCAAGAAGGTAATACCGAGCTCGGCAACGCAAGCTCCACCACCTCATACGGGTTAAATACCGTCACCGCGGTGTTCAATTACCAACAAGCCAGCGGCACATCAGCGCGAATGTATAGGCCACCCGACAGCGCACGCATCCCGCAGGCAAGACGCTACAATCAGGCGCGCACAGCTAACTAACGGTCGCGCCACTCTCGGCCCAGCATCAGCATTTACTCACACACGCATCGGAACAACTTGCCCAGAGGGAGACACCGCATGTCCAAGCCCGCAGAAATCGACGAATTCTGGCAGCGACTGCATGCTCATCCGTCCAAGCAGAAGGCGCAGATCGTGCTGGCCGGTGCCAGTCGCGGGATCGGTCTGGCGCTGTGCGAGCAATTGCTGACCCGTGAGGATGTTGGCAGCGTCTGGGTGCTGGCGCGAAACGTTGAAACTCCCCCGCTACTGCAACTGGCGCAGCAGCATGCCAGCCGCCTGCAACGGGTCAGTCTGGATGCGCTGGATGAGCCGGCGTTGGCGGCATTCTTTGGCGGACTGCACGCCCAAGGTATCAAGCTAAATGTGTTAATCAGTTGCATCGGGCTGCTGCAAGGCGAAGGCGCGCGGGCCGAAAAGTCCCTCAGCCAGGTCAGTCTGGAGGGGCTGCAAGCCAGCTTTCAGCGCAATGCCTTTGCGCCACTGCTGTTGCTCAAGCACTGCCTGCCCCTGCTGCGCGGCAATCATCCGTGCCGGGTGGCGATGCTCAGTGCGCGGGTGGGTTCAATCGGCGATAACCGCCTCGGCGGCTGGTACAGCTATCGGGCAGGCAAAGCTGCGCTCAACCAATTGCTGCGCAGCGCCAGCATTGAACTGCAGCGGCTGAACCCGCAGTCCTGCGTGCTCAGCCTGCATCCGGGCACCACTGACACCGAACTGTCGCGGCCGTTTCAGGCCAATGTGGCCGCCGACAAGCTGTTTACCAGTGCCTTTTCCGCCAGCCACTTGCTCGCCGTACTGGCCAGCAAGACACCGGCCGACAGCGGCAGCTTCTGGGCTTGGGATAACCAGCCGATCGAGTGGTAATCCGCCAGCGCTGCTAAGCCGCGCCAATAGACGCTGACGGCTGAGTCATTGCCGAGTATTGCTGGCCCGGTGGCGCCAGTCGTTTTCGTCACGCAGTGCGGCATGCTTGGTTACCCGGCCGGTCATGCGTTTGCGCCACATGCGAAACGAAGACGCCTTCATGTGCTGACGCATCAGCTGGATAACAGCAGACTCGTTTAAACCGAATTGCGCCTCTATCGCTTCAAAGACCGTACGGTCTTCCCAGGCCATTTCGACGACGCGCGAGATGTCCGCTTCACTCAGCGGCAAAGTGCTCACTGCACAGGACAGAATGCTCATGGGACTACTGCCAGAGCGCCGGCCACACAGCTCAGACTGGCTAGCACAGTCAGTACAAGACGCATGGGCAGCCAAGCGCTCAGACCCAGCCTAGGGTAAACCTGCCGATCCACCGCCCAACAGGTCCAGAGGCCTGCGGCCAACAGCCACAAACCGCTGGTCATTGGCAGTAACAGCGCCACCCAAGCCAGCAGACTGGGCAGCACGCCCCACTGCAACAGCCGCGTAGACGAGGTGGCGTCGCGCAGGGTTAAGCCCCAGTGGATGGCCCCGAGAAAGCTCAAGATGGTTGCCGCGTAGCCGCGCAAGGCTGACAACAGGTCGGGTTGAAACTCGGGTGCCATGAGGTAACTGGCCAACGCCAAGCTGACAAACGGCAGCAAACCCGCGTAGCCGAGCGCTTGTGCCGTGGACGATGGGCTATTACGCAGGGCGGCCGTCATGTCACTTGCCCAGCCGATTGCTGGCGGCAGGCGCAATGGCTGACGGTGCCATTGATACTCGGGCTGACGGTGTAGCCAAATTGATGGTTTTGCATGTTTAAGTCCTCTTCAATCAGTGTCGCCGACGTTGCTGAGTTGCGCATCACGGTGCGCGCTGGCTTGGATGCTGATGGCCTCACGCGCCGGGGTATCCAGCCGCGCCAGATGTTTCAGTTGCATGGCCATGCGCGGGTTGGCCTGCAGCAGCACCTCATGGCGCAGTAAAAAGTCCCAGTACAGGGTGGTGAAAGGACAGGCTGTTGCGCCCGTGGACAGCGCCGGGTCGTATTGACAGCCCTTGCAATGGTTGCTCATGCGCTGAATGTATTTGCCGCTGGCCACATAGGGCTTGCTGGCCATCAACCCAGCGTCGGCAAACTGGCCCATGCCTAGGGTGTTGGGCAGTTCTACCCATTCCACGGCGTCCACATACACGCTCAAATACCAACTGTGTACCGCCTGCGGTTTGACCCCCAGCAGCAAGGCATAGAGTCCGGTCACCATCAGGCGCTGAATGTGATGGGCGTAACCATGCTCAAGAGTCTGGCTGATAGCATCGTGCAGGCAGGCCATATCGGTCTCGCCCGTCCAATACCAAGCGGGCAGTTCTGCCGTAGCGTTAAGGGCGTTGCGCTCCAGATAGCTGGGCATTTGCGTCCAATAAATACCCCGCACGTATTCTCGCCAGCCGAGAATCTGCCGAACAAAGCCCTCGACCGCCGCCAGCGGGGCATGGCCGCTGCGGTAAGCCTGTTCGGCCGCGTGCAACACTTCTCGCGGATCCAACAGTTTGAGGTTAAGGGCACAGCTCAAGTGCGAGTGATAGAGCCACGCCTCACCGGCCCACATGGCGTCTTCATATAAACCAAACAGCGGCAAGCGTTGCTCGATAAAGGCCTGCAACGCCAACAGCGCTTGGGCACGAGTCACCGGCCAGGCAAAGCTTGCCAAGCTGCCGGGGTGGCTGGCAAAGCGTGTATTAACCAGATCAATAACCGTCTGGGTGATGACGTCTGGGGCAAACCGCGTGGGTGGCGGCACCTGCTGCGGGCCAGCCTTGCCAAAGGAGGCGCGGTTGTCGGCGTCAAAGTTCCACTGCCCGCCCGCCGGCTCTTTACCGTCCATGAGAATGCCGTGTTTGCGCCGCAACTCGCGGTACCAATACTCCAGACGCAGTTGCTTACGGCCCTTGGCATGCTCGGCAAAGTCGCGCACGGTGCTGAAAAAATGGGTGTCATCGCGCAGCTCTAGCGCTAGTTGGTGTTGGCTGGCCACGCCGCGCAGGCTGTGCAACACGCGCCAGTCACCGGGGGCGGTCAGCACCAGTGCGGTGGGCTGCAATTGCTTGATGGCGGCGCTCAGTTGCAGCGCCAGAGTGGCGTGATTGTCCGCATCGTCCAGACAGCTGTACAGCAACGGCAAACCCAAGGCGCGCAGTTCGTGGGCAAAGTGGCGCATGGCGCTTAAAAATACCGCAATGCGCTGCTTGGCCGACCAGACATGGGTGGATTCTTGCGCCACTTCGGCCATCCACACCACGTCTTGGCTGGGGTCGAAGCCCTGTAAGGCCGTGGACTGCAAGTCGAGCTGATCGCCCAGCACTATGACCAGATGGCGCACAGTCACGGGTATGTGGTTGGGCAAGGGTTTGGCGCTAGGCATGTTGTGCTTTATCCGATTTTTTTGCCCGGCAGGCAGCGGAGCAGTAACCCACCCACGGCCATTAACGGCCACGCAAGCAAGCTCGAACCAGCCTACTCCTTCTGCGAATTAATCAGCTCAGTCAGCAACGTCCAGCGTGGCGCTTGGGCGGTGTTTAAGCGGCATGGCAATGCGCGGGCAACCGCCTCGGCGTGACTGATGCGCTTAAGTTCGCGACTGCCGAGCACTGCCAAAAATTGCATGGCGCCGCAGCGCTGGGTTTGCAGGGTAATTTCCACCGAGCGGCCATCGCCGATAAAGCTGGTGGTAAAGGGCGCGATCCAGCGTTCGGTCTCGCCGCTGTCAAAACGCACAAAGGCACTGGCCATGCCGGTGCGCCCCAGTGTCAGCCAAGCACCGGTTCCTTCAGGCTCGTCTGCAACGGGCTGTTCACAGCCGGATACCAGTAACCCCAGCAGCATTACGAGGAAAAATCTCATGGCTAACTCCTGCCTGACTAATGCCTTCATTCTGCCTGCAATTGCGCCAATGGCCGAGCGCAAAAAACCATCCAGCGGGATATTGCCTGCACCCTCTAGGCACAGACGAAAGGCCGCAGCATAGGCGGCATTCAGGCTAAAATGCGCGCCTATCTTGGTTAAAGCACGAACTCACACTATGTCCTTGCCTGCGCACCAGCTCGAACTGTTAAGCCCTGCCCGCGATGCGCTCATCGCCAAAGAAGCCATTTTGCATGGCGCGGATGCGGTGTATATCGGCGGGCCGAGCTTTGGTGCGCGGCATAACGCCAGCAACAGCGTGGCGGACATTGCTGGGCTGGTGGAGTTTGCCCATCTGTTTCATGCCAAGGTGTTTGTCACCATCAACACCATCTTGCATGACGACGAACTGGAGCCTGCGCGCCAGTTGATCTGGCAGCTGTATGAGGCCGGCGTGGATGCGCTGATCGTCCAAGACATGGGCATCTTGGAAATGGACATCCCGCCGATTGAGCTGCATGCCAGCACCCAGACCGACATTCGCACCTTGGACAAAGCCAAGTTCCTCGCCCAAGCCGGTTTCTCCCAGCTGGTGCTGGCCCGCGAATTGAATCTGCAGGAGATCCGCAGCATCAGCAGCAACGTCGATTCGGCCATCGAGTTCTTTATCCATGGAGCCCTGTGCGTGGCGTTTTCGGGCCAATGCAATATTTCCCATGCGCAAAACGGTCGCAGTGCCAACCGTGGCGATTGCTCGCAAGCCTGCCGCCTGCCCTACACCCTCAAGGATGAAGAAGGCCGCGTGGTGGCCTATGACAAGCATTTGCTGTCGATGAAGGACAACAACCAGACCGCCAACCTCGCCGATTTGGTCGATGCCGGCGTGCGCTCCTTCAAGATCGAAGGCCGCTACAAAGACATGAGTTACGTGAAGAACATCACCGCGCATTATCGCCGCGAGCTGGATGCCATCCTCACTGAGCGCCCACAGTTGGCCCGTTGCTCCAGCGGTTTGACCGAGCACTTCTTTGTTCCCAATCCGGAAAAAACCTTCCATCGCGGCAGCACCGATTACTTTGTCAGCGAGCGCAAGATCGACATCGGCGCCTTCGAGTCGCCCAAGTTTGTCGGTCTGCCGGTGGGCGAAATCCTCAGCGTCGGCAAGCGCAACCTGATGGTGCAAACCAGCGAGCTACTCAACAATGGCGATGGCCTGAGTGTGTTGTACAAACGCGAAGTGGTGGGCTTTCGAGTCAATACCGTGGAGCAATTGGCGCACTTTGAGTTAGAGGGTGTCAGCCAGTGGCAGTACCGCCTGACCCCCAATGAGATGCCGGCCGAACTGCAGCAGTTGCGCCCCAATCACGTGCTCAACCGCAACCTCGACCACAACTGGCAGCAGGCCTTGCTGAAAACCTCCGCCGAACGCCGGGTAGCGGTGAGCTGGCAGGCGCAGCTGACTGAGCAGCAGTTGACTCTGAACATCACCAGCGCCGATGGCATCAGCGCTGCGGTGAGCCTCAATGGACCATTCGGCCCAGCCAAGGATGCCGAGCAGGCCCGCACACAATTAGCCGACACTCTGAGCAAACTGGGCACCACCATTTACTACAGCACGGCAGTCGAGATCGACGCGGCGCAGGCCTGGTTTGTGCCCAACTCGCAACTCAAGGCATTGCGCCGCGAGGCCATCGAGGCACTGACCGCCGCGCGTGTCGCCGCTCACCCGCGCGGCAGCCGCAAGCCAGTCAGCGTACCGGCGCCGGTTTATCCTGAGTCGCACCTGACTTTTCTGGCCAATGTGTACAACGCCAAGGCTCGGGAATTTTATCAGCGCTACGGCGTGCAGTTGATTGATGCGGCCTACGAGGCCCATGAAGAAACCGGCGAAGTGCCGGTGATGATCACCAAACACTGCCTGCGCTTCTCCTTCAACCTGTGCCCCAAGCAGGCCAAGGGCGTGACCGGCGTGCGCACCAAGGTGGCGCCTATGCAACTGATCCATCAGGACGAAGTGCTGACCCTGAAATTCGACTGCAAGCCGTGCGAGATGCACATCATCGGCAAGATCAAAGGGCACATCCTCAACCTGCCGCAATCGGGCAGCGCGGCCAGCATGGTCGGTTTTATTACCCCCGAAGACCTGCTCAAAACCATCAAAAACAAACCCGCCAGCCAGCGCTGATAACGGCAATTAGCCACGCGCTGCTGCAACCGCCGGAGGCAATACTTGGCCCCCAGCGGTGAATGCCTGCCGGCCAATAACCCTGCAACCATCGCCAGAGTGCGAATAATCGGCACCGCACCGCTGGCGTGAAACCTGCATTGAACTCGGTACTGAAGGATCAAGACCGAGCACACCATGACCAGCATAATCAGCCGCTTTCTGCCCTCCAACTACGGCACTCCGGGCCTTAAACAGGCCCAGTCCGGCACGACGCAAACCAATAGCGAGCCGAAAAAAGACTCGCAAGACCCCATTGGCGATCTGAAAAAGTATGCCGCCTCACTGACCAGTCAGCACAAGGGCGGGCTGTTCCGCGCCCTGGCCAACAGCAACGGCAGCCAAGCCGTCGCCAGCCCCAATGCCAGCCCGAAAAAAACCCTGCAACTGCCAGACGTAGCCAGCTTGGATCGCGATGACGCCGCGCGCCTACTCAACCAAGTCGACAAAATGCTCGATAAGCAGCAAGACACGCGCCTGTCGTTCAAAGGCTCTAACGGCAAGGAGCAGACCGAATCACTCAGCACCTATCGCAACTGGCTGCAAGCCAAAGGCGGCATCAACACCTACGCTTGAGCCGCAACATTAGTTAACCTTTCACTCAGGAACATCAGCTGCACCGGCATGTCGAAGCTCCCCGAACCTTTGTTTAATCCGGAGCCTCCATGCGTAAAAGTCTTGTCTACGCCGCACTGTTCAGCAGCCTACTGGGCAGCTTCAACGCTCAGGCCAGCAGCCCTCAAGCCGGTCAGCAGTACCTCGAAATAAATCCCGCCGTGGCGCTCACGCAGCCGGACAAGATCGAAGTCGTCGAGTTATTTGGCTATGGCTGCGGAGCCTGTTTCAAATTCGAGCCGCTGCTCAACCCGTGGGTCGCCAAGCTGCCCGCAGACGTGACCTTCAAACGTTTACCGGCCATGTTCGGCGGCAAGTGGGATGCGCACGGCCAGTTGTTTTTGACCCTCGAAGCGATGCGCGTCGAGCCACGCGTGCATCACGCCATGTTCGAGGCCATTCACCAGGACGGTAAAAAACTGCTCGACACGGATGAAATGGCCAGCGTGCTCGCCCCCCTCGGCGTGGATAAAGACGTCTTTATCAACACCTACAATTCCTTCGCGGTGGTCGGCCAAGTGGCTACGGCCAAACGCCTGACCATGGCCTATCAGGTCAACAGCGTGCCGACCCTGATCGTCGAGGGTAAATACCGTTTCGACGCCCGCTCAACCGGCGGCTGGTCAAATACCTTGGAGGTGGCCGATCAGTTGATTGAGCAACAGCGCAACAGCAAAGCAGCACTGGCCAGCCAGCCCTGAACCTAGCCACTGGGCAAGCACTTGCATAAAGCTGCGCTTTTTCGTCGCCCGGCGCTGTGGTTCTGCATTTAGCGCGGTAGCATTGGCTCAAGAGGAGCCCACATGCCCGCGCTTACCCACTACCAAGTCTTCAACACCCTCAGCCACTCACGCGCCAAGCTTGAGCGGGGCGCGGGGCTGGGCGATGGGTTAGCGGCGGCGATTTGGTCGAACGCCCATGACGCTACCGGCTACAGCACGCCGGGACATCACACCGTCGGTTGTTATTTGAACGGAGGTTTAGGCACCTTTAGGCGCGACCAACCGAGTCACAAGGGCGCGCCCGGCAAGCTGTGTATTTTGCCGGCCGAGCATCAATCGGCGTGGGTAGTGAACGGTGATTTGCGCTTTGTGCACCTGTACTTTGGCGTCGAGCAGTTCGCCCTCAGCAGCGTGCGGCTACTCGACCGTGAGCCGCGTGAGGTGCAACTGCAAGAGCGCACCTTTATCGACGAGCCGCTGCAAAGCGCGCGCTTTCACGCCCTCACCCAGCTGGACTGGCAGGAGCCGGCCGAGCGCTTGCTGTGTTCGAGTTTGGCCAACGCGATTCTCGACCACAGCGTGCTCAGCCACAGCGGTCGGCGCTTTGACCTACAGGTAAAAGGTGGGCTGGCGGCGCACCAGCGCAAGCTGTTGATTGAGGTCATCGAGCAACACCTCGACCAGCCGCTGAGCATCGAGCAACTGGCGCAGTGGGTGGCGCTGTCGCCCTATCATTTCGCCCGCATGTTTAACCTAAGTTTTGGCCTGCCGCCGCATCGCTACGTGCTCGGCCGCCGCTTAGAGCGCGCCGCGCACTTATTGCAGCACAGCCTTCTGCCAATTGGCGAAATCGCCCTGGCCTGCGGCTTTGCCAGCGCCAGCCACTTAAGCAATCGCTTTCGCGCCCGCTTTCAGGCCACCCCTGGGCAGTATCGCGTGGCCTTAATCGGGCGGACGTAGGTTGGGTTAGCGGCGATTGCACAACCTAAACAACGCATAATTTAGACCGCCGTGTAACCCAACATAGGCCGAGTAAATAGCCTAATTCAAAGGCCGCTGTGGCAGTATTGACGGCTTTGCAGCCGATTAGCCGCCCATGCCCACACCCGCCCAGTCACCCACGAGACAGCCCTAATGGCCCTGGATATTCTCCAGCTACGCCAGGCCGACTGGCAGGCGGGCATTGGCGATGGCGACCTGCAACGCGGCGTTAGCTATGCCAAGCAAGCCCGCAGCCGCCTGCTGAGTTTGGATAACAACACCTTGGCGGCCTGCTGCGACGGCTCGGCCGGGCGGGTGTATCGCCAGCATATTCAGCTGCATGCACAGGCCGAAGGCTGGCGCGTGGAGGGCCGTTGCAGTTGCCCGGTGCGCTATAACTGCAAGCATGTGGTGGCCGCCCTGCTGACCTTTGAAGCCCAACAACGCGCCGGTCTGCCCACGCCGCGCTCAACCCTCAGCGTCAACGCCAGCAGCGCCAGCCCGCTGAGTTCAGGCAACAGCGCCGGCGCGCCACTCGAACAACGGGTAGAAGGCCTAACACCACAACCGCTGCTGATTCTCGGCAGTCAGGTGCGCATGCATTTTGATCCGCGCAAAGGCCGCATGCTCGAGCAAACCCTGCACCGCGCCGCGCTGGCCTTCGACTATAAGGGCGTGCGCACCTTCGGTAAACCGGTCAAAGATTTACTGCACAAAGCCAGCCCCACGCTGTTGCTGCGGATCATCCGCGACGCTGCCGCCGAATCCCGCTTGCGCCAGCGTTTAGAGCACACCGGCGTGCATATCGCCCTGCGCCAAAGCGACGCCTTGCCGGCGGATGCCGGCGAGCACTTTGAGCTGCCCAGCGATGCTGCCTGGCTGCGTTTTATCGAGCAGCAATTGCCGCAGTTGCGCGCCGAGGGTTGGCAGATCGAGATGCACCCCGAGTTCCACTTCAACCTGCTGGCGATTACCGACTGGTACGCCGAGGTTACTGAAGCGCCGACGCTGGATTGGTTTGATTTGGAGCTGGGCATCGAGGTCGACGGCCAGCGCATCAGCCTGCTGCCGATTCTGTTGCAAGCGATTCGCCACACGCCTTGGCTACTGAACGGCAGCGCCATCGCCCAGCGTCACGATGACGAGGTATTACTGGTCAAACTGCCGCACAGCCAACAACGGGTGGCGCTGCCGCTGGCCCGGTTAAAGCCGTTGTTGGCCAATCTCGGCGAACTGTTTCTAGAGCACGCCAGCCAACCCGGCGCAGAGCCTAAACAGCTGCGCTTAGCCCGCGCCGACGCCGCCCGCCTGCACGACCTCGCCCAAGGCCCGGCACTCAACTGGCAAGGTGGCGAGCGCCTGCGCGGCTTTGCCCAGCGCCTGCAACAGCTGCCCGCGCAGCCATTACAGGCACCTGCGGGTTTGCTGGCCGAGTTGCGCCCCTATCAGTTGCAAGGGCTGGCGTGGATGCAGGCATTGCGTGAGCTGCAAGTTGGCGGGGTGCTGGCCGACGACATGGGCTTGGGCAAAACCCTGCAAACCTTGGCGCATATCCTTAGCGAAAAAAACGCCGGGCGCTTAACCCTGCCGGCACTGATTATTATGCCCACTAGTTTGATCCCCAACTGGCAGGACGAAGCCGCCCGCTTCACCCCGCAGCTCAAGGTGTTGGCCCTGTATGGCAGCCAACGCCGGGCGCTGTTCAGCCAACTGGGCGAGCACGACATCATTCTCAGCACCTACGCGCTGCTGCCTCGCGACCTCGCCGCCTTAGCCGCTCAGGCGTTTAGCCTGCTGATTTTTGATGAAGCGCAAAACATCAAAAACCCGCGCAGCAAAGCGGCGCTGGCTGCCGGCCAACTGCAGGCCGGGCAACGCCTGTGTCTGAGCGGCACGCCACTGGAGAATCACCTCGGCGAGCTGTGGTCGCTGTTTAACGTGCTGATGCCCGGCTGGCTCGGAGACAGTAAAAGCTTCACCCGCCACTACCGCACGCCGATTGAGAAGCTCGGTAACCAGCAACGCTTGGCGCATTTGCAGGGGCGAATCAAACCCTTCCTGCTGCGCCGCACCAAGGAGCAAGTGGCCCCCGAGTTACCGCCGAAAACCGAAATTACCCACTGGGTTGAGCTGACCCCGCTGCAACGCGACCGCTACGAAACCCTGCGCTTGGCGATGGACCAAAAAGTCCGTGCCGAAATCGCCTTGCAAGGTTTTGCCCGCAGCCAAATCGTCATCCTCGAAGCCCTGCTGCGGCTGCGCCAATGCTGCTGCGACCTGCGCTTACTGGGCGATCAGGCGGCCACTTTTACCAGTCACGACTCCGGCAAGCTCACCGCCCTGCTGGCGATGCTCGACGAGTTGCTCGCCGAAGGCCGCCGTGTGCTGCTGTTCTCCCAGTACAGCTCGATGCTCAGCCTGATTGAACAGGAGCTCAAGGCTCGGCAGATCAGCTACTTGAAACTCACCGGCAGCACCAAGGACAGACGCACCCCAGTGCAGCAGTTTCAAGCAGGCGCGGCCTCGGTGTTTTTAATCAGCCTAAAAGCCGGCGGCTCGGGCTTAAACCTCACCGCCGCCGACACCGTGATTCACTTCGACCCTTGGTGGAACCCAGCCACCGAAGCCCAAGCCAGCGACCGCGCCTATCGCATCGGCCAAGACAAACCGGTTTTCGTCTACAAATTCATCGCCCGAGGCAGCCTGGAAGAGAAAATCCAACAGCTGCAACAGAGCAAAGCCCGCCTCGCCAGCGGCCTGTTGGACAGCACCGAACTGGGTAAATTACAGCTCGACGAAGACGAAGTGCGCGCGCTGTTTGCGCCGCTGTGCGTGGAATAAAGGCGGGGTTGGCGTTAAGCCTTGGCGGACGGCGTAATGGGGTGATGACGTAAGGTGGGAAACTGCGAAGCATTTCCCGCCGGCTGTTATTTGGTTTAGTTCAGTGAAGGGCAGCAACCGACCCGAAGAAGCCATTCATGTCATGCAGCTGTTTACCCAAGGTGGCCGACCAGCAGCTTCAGTATCGTGGCCTGCCCCAGATTGTTATGAGCCTGATCAGTCAACAATGCGCAGCTGCAAATCGTCTTTCCTGACAAGGTCTAATCGCTAATTAATTACCGGGAAACTCTTAGCATCTTTACGTTCGGTCGCTAAGCATCAGAGGCTGCCGGAAGTACTCGCTTGAGGATGTCGGCCAGCGTTACAACGCCAAGCAAGCGATCCGCGCTCACGACTAAAGCAAGCTGAACGCTCGATTTACGCATGCGCGCAAGCGCTTCATAGGCAGGCGTTTTCGCGTCGAGCACAAAAGCTTCTCGTGCAAGCTCATGCGCAAATCGAGTCTCTGGTTCAAGCAAGGTGTCGCGGACATGAACCACCGACGGCTGGATGCCCTCGGTGCCCAGCACGAGAATGCGCAGGTGCCCGGACGCGATGGCCGCAGCGCGAACATCCGCCACCGTCGCATCCCGCGTAACGTGAACCAGCGTCTCACCCTCGACTAGTAGCGCTTCGACAGGCAGCGTGCCTAGATCGATCAGGCCAGAAATCTGCTGCTGCATCTGCGGCTTCAGCGTGCCGACCTTCGCCGAGTGCTCAACGAGCTGCCTTATGGTCTCAATATCCTGACCACCAACTGCGGCGCTTTCGACTGGCTCAACACCTGAGGCTTTTACGAGACGGTTGGCGATTCGATTCATCCAGCGCAACAGCGGACGCAGCGGCCAGGTATAGATGCGCGAGACGATGCCAATTGCCAGGGCGGATCTTTCCGGGTGTGCAATGGCCCAAGACTTGGGCGCCATTTCACCGACAACCAGGTGCAAGAACGTCACTAGGAAAAGCGCGAAGCCGAAAGCTGCGCCACCAGCAGCCCACTCAGGCAAGCCCCACGAGATGAACACTGGGCCGAGCCAAAAGTCGACCGCAGGTTTCGTCACCGCCCCCAGGGCAAAGGTACACAGCGTGATACCCAACTGAGCGCCGGCAAGCATTAACGTCAAATCATTCATGCCACGCAGCGCAGCACGAGCGGACGAACTGTTAACGGCCAACTCTTCAAGGCGGTGCCGGCGAGCACCGAGCAATGCGAACTCGATGACAACAAACAGGCCACTTAAGGCGATGAGCGCGATTGTCGCGACTGAGACTATCAGAGGATCATTCATTGGCCTTCCTCCGCCATAGGCACTTTCACCAGCCGTACGCGAACTTCAGTCGGAACATGTCGTTCAATACGCAGTACATCAACTTCGAGTCGATATCTCACCGGCTCATCGGAGACCAGCTCGGCAGCATCGATGGGCAGATCAACGGTGACCGTATCGCCTTCGGCTGGCAGTGCGCCAAGCTCAGCGATGAGCATGCCGGCAACCGTCTCGACATCAACGCGCGGCAGGTCGTGACCAATAATGCGCCGGACCTCGTCGAGGTGAACGTCGCCTTCCATGGTCCAGGTGTCGTTACCCTCGGACACGATGGCATCGCCGACTTCGGCATCATGCTCATCGGTAATCTCGCCGACGATTTCCATGGCGAGATCTTCAATAGTGAGCACCCCAGCGAATCCGCCATATTCGTCGATGACGCAGGCCAACTGATTAGTTGTTTGCACCAACTGGTCAAGCGCATTGGGCAGCAGCATCAACGTCGGCAGCACCTTGGCAGGTCTCATCAGCGACGCAACGGTCTCATTACTGTTTCCCGTGGAGAGGCGCGCAAGCACGTCGGCAAGATGTACAACGCCCACAGGGGCGTCATCGTCACCAATCACCGGGTATCGGGTGTGAGCACGCGCCATCAGCCCTCGCAGCTCTTCGAGCGTCGTATCTGGTGCAACCCAGTCAACTTGTGATCTGGGCACCATCGCGTGCTCGACGTTGCGTTGCGGGAAGTCGAGGATGCGATCCATCATGAGCGAAAGCTCACGTGGTAGGTCACCACTGTCGCGCGAATCAGCGATTATGTGCGGCAGATCGGTAGCCGAGGCGCTCACGTCGAGGTCATGAATCGGCTCGATACGCAGTAACTTCAGGAGCAAGTTAGCGGACTTGTCGAAGAAACTAATTAACCAGCCGAAGGCCGACATATAAAAGAGCGTGGAGCGGGCAAGCCTGAGCGATAGGGGCTCGGGGTTAGCAATGGCAAGGTTTTTCGGATAAAGCTCACCCACGATCATTTGGATAATCGTAGCCGCAACCAGGGCCAGACCTGTGCCAACGGCCACCCTAGCTTCAACCGGAATAACGGTTCCTGTGAGCAGAGTGCCTAATGATTCGCCGACGAGCGGCTCTGCGACATAACCAACAAGCAGGCCAGTGACGGTAATGCCAAGCTGGGCACCCGACAGCATAAAGCTTGTGCGGTTCGTGACGGCTAATGCGCGCTTTGCCGACGTATCGCCAGCAGCAGCAAGTGCTGCGAGCCTCGTACGGTCAACCGCCATGTATGCAAATTCTTGCGCAACGAAATAGCCATTCACGGCGATGATTGCCAAGATAACTAGGATGCCTAGAAGAAGAGTAATAATTGGCTCGATCATTTGGTTGCAAGACCAAACTCACGAACTGGGTTGCGGCTGTGCGTTGCGGGGCTGGGGTCCACGAAGGAGTCCATGCGAATAAGGGATGAAGATCATATGGGCGACTGACCCGGGTAGTCTAGCCAGAGAACCTTTTCCGATTGTGTATGCCAACTCTAATAAGCCAAAGGCTTGGCAGCTGGAAAAGCACCGCTAGCGAAAGCGCATGCAAACCATGCGACACCGTCATCAGATCGCTCGGAGGCGGTTCACTCGGATTCAGGCATCGCCGTGTTTAGACTGTGCAACCATTCACGGCAAAGGACGACAATCAGGGATACCACAACATTGATGCTGCTGAGCGTTAGCTTTTGTGCCTGCCTCGAACATTCCGACAGGCCGCTTATGGCCGATAACTGCCCGTCGTATCGAACGGATCAACGGCTAGCAGAACAGATTAATTGGTGGAAAACGCTTCTCGATTTTCCACCCTACGGCCCGTTTTTCAAATCACGATAGCCATGTAGGCCGGGTGAAACCCGCATCTCCCAGCATAATATTCAGGCGCAATAATTCGCGTTAATCATCAATGATGCGGGTTTCACCCGCCCTACAAAGCCATATCATGCGGAATGAAAACCGTGTCAATTACTATATCTGCAGGAATGGATACTACGGTTATAACCGGGCACACCAGCGACATCCAGCACCATGCAGTAGCATGTACAAAGCCACGATTTAACTCATCGCCACCAAACAATAGCTGCATATCATACTGAGTCGCTTGGTAATATTTTGCAGGCGGATAAAATGAAGCATCTGGTCTGCCGAAAAGCGTGCCGCAGCCACTTACAGCAGCCACGACCATTGATAGTAAAGCGCCGTGCAATACTTTCCGCATCGATAGACATTCCAATCCAATAGAATAAGCGCCATGTTTGAGACTATCGGTAGATAACCGGTCACTGGCTGAATCACGGCTTTCACAGCAAAGAATTCAGCGCGGTTACTACGACTTATCGGCAGCCCTCTAGGGCCAACGTTACCAGAGTGACCCGCGGTTAGGGCGAAGCGAATCTACCTTTAGATCAAATAAGGCGAAAGCGGCGTCAAGGTGCCGCCCCCCCCTGCAAGGCTAACGCCCGGCGGGCCGGAAAACCGGTGGGCAAGCTGCGCGTTGCCCACCCTACGAATGGTGTTTATTTCATCTATAAAAAACGCGGCCCTGACCTCGTAAAGGTCAGGGCAGCGCAGGTTGCTGCCGATTGGTTAACGCCCGAAGGCGGGGTTACGCCAGATCGAAACGGTCGAGGTTCATCACCTTGTCCCACGCAGCGACGAAGTCATGCACAAACTTCGTCTGCGCATCGCCGGTGGCGTACACCTCGGCCAAGGCGCGCAACTGCGAGTTGGAGCCAAACACCAAGTCAGCCACAGTGGCGCTCCACTTAAGCTTGCCCGTCGCTCGCTCACGCCCTTCCAACACGCCCTCGGCACTGGCCGACTTCTGCCATTGGCTGCCCATATCCAGCAAGTTGACGAAGAAGTCGTTGCTCAGGGTTTCCGCCCGCTCGGTCAGCACGCCGTGCTGAACCTGGCCGGCGTTGGCATTGAGGGCGCGCAGACCACCAACCAATACGGTCATCTGCGGTGCACTCAGGGTTAGCAGCTGCGCCTTGTCGATCAACAGTTCGGCCATCACGCCTTCCAGCCCCGCACGCACATAGTTGCGGAAACCATCGGCCTGCGGCTCCAGCACGGCGAACGAGTCGAGGTCGGTTTGCGCTTGCGTGGCATCCATGCGCCCAGCCGTAAACGGCACCGTCACTGCCACCCCAGCTTTAAGCGCGGCGGCTTCGATCGCCGCAGCACCACCGAGCACAATCAGGTCAGCCAACGAGACGCGTTTGCCGGCGGCCGCCGAGGCATTGAAGTCGGCCTGCAGCTGCTCCAGCACTGCCAGCACCTTGGCCAGTTGCGCAGGCTGGTTGACTGCCCAGTCTTTCTGCGGGGCCAGACGAATGCGCGCGCCGTTGGCACCACCGCGCTTGTCACTGCCGCGAAAGGTCGAGGCCGAAGCCCAGGCGGTACTGACCAGCTGGGCGATGGACAGCCCCGAGGACAGCAGTTTGGCCTTCAAGGCGGCGATGTCCTGGGCATCGATCACGGCATGGTCGAGAGCAGGAATCGGGTCTTGCCAGACCAGCACCTCAGCCGGCACCAGTTTGCCGAGATAACGGGCACGCGGACCCATGTCGCGGTGAGTCAGCTTGAACCAGGCGCGGGCAAAGGCGTCGGCGAAGGCCTGTGGGTTCTGGTGGAAGTGCCGGGAGATCTTCTCGTAGGCTGGGTCCATGCGCAGCGACAAGTCGGCGGTGGTCATCATCGGCGGATGTTTTTTCGCCGGGTCGTGGGCATCCGGGATCAGGTGCTCGGGCTTACAGTTAATCGGCGTCCATTGGTGGGCACCGGCCGGGCTCTTGCTCAGCTGCCACTCATAGCCAAGCAGCATGTCGAAGTAGCCGTTGTCCCAGGTGGTGGGATTCGGCTTCCAGGCACCTTCGATACCGCTGGTGGTGGTGTGCACACCTTTACCGCTGCCGAGCTTATTGATCCAGCCCAAGCCTTGCGTCTCGATACCCGCCGCTTCCGGCTCAGGCCCGACCAACGTCGGATCACCCGCACCATGGGCCTTGCCGAAGGTGTGACCGCCAGCCACCAGGGCCACGGTTTCTTCGTCGTTCATGGCCATGCGCGCGAAGGTTTCGCGCACATCACGCCCCGACGCCACGGGGTCGGGATTGCCGTCCGGGCCTTCTGGGTTGACATAAATCAGGCCCATCTGCACCGCTGCCAAGGGGTTTTCTAAGGCGCGGTCACCGGAGTAACGGCTGTTGGGCTTATCACTGGTGGCCAGCCATTCGCGCTCGGCGCCCCAGTAGATGTCTTCTTGCGGGCCCCAGATATCCTGCCGGCCACCGGCGAAGCCGAACGTCTTAAAGCCCATGGACTCCAGCGCGACGTTGCCGGCGAGGATAAACAGGTCGGCCCAGGAAATTTGCTGGCCGTATTTTTGCTTGATCGGCCACAGCAAACGCCGGGCTTTGTCTAGGTTGCCGTTATCCGGCCAACTGTTCAGCGGGGCGAAACGCTGGTTGCCGTTGCCGGCACCGCCACGCCCGTCACTGGTGCGATAGGTGCCGGCCGAGTGCCAGGCCATGCGAATCATCAGGCCGCCATAATGGCCCCAGTCTGCCGGCCACCAGTCTTGCGAGTCGGTCATCAAGGCGGTGAGGTCTTGCACCACGGCGTCGAGGTCGAGCGCTTTGAATTGCTCGGCGTAATTGAAGTCCGCACCCAGCGGGTCGGACAGCGAGGAATGCTGGTGAAGAATGTTCAGATTAAGTTGCTCGGGCCACCAATTGGCATTGCTCGGCCCACCCACTGCAGTCGGCTTACGCGCGCCACCGGCAAACGGGCACTTCGATTCGTCTGACATATTGCTCTCCTGTTTTTGCACCTGTTGTGTGCGTTCAGAGTGGTGTCTGAACCGTTATCCAGCCAATAGCTTTTGGCCATGGGCTTGATAGTAGTCAGGGAAGTCGCTCTGCACACCGCCGATAGGCCTGATGGCAATAGCCTTTTAGGCCGCTTCGCGGCAGCGCTCGTTAGCCGTCGGCGCGCTCTGCTGCGCTATTACCGACGTTTGCGGGCGTGACACAGCCTCGATGGATGCCGGCGCATGCCGCGCTCTGACGGCAGCCAATTGGCCGGCAACACGCACAAAGGGCGTAACGATCAGGCCATACAGCGTCAGGTAACGCTCGCTGTCGCGCTCGCCAGTGCCGAACTGCAAAGGCTCAGGAGTGGCACTGGTAACGTACAGGGTGCCGAACAGCCAATCCCACAGCGACAGGTTGGTGGCGAAGTTTTTATTGAAGTGCCGGGGCGCGTCACTGTGGTGGATCTGGTGCTGGGCCGGACTGTTGAGCACATGTTCGATACGCGGGCCGAACGACAACCACACATGGCTGTGGCGCAAGTTGGCCGCCAGCGCATTGCAGATAAACAATAAATAAGTCACACCAAACAGCGTGTAAGCACTCACTCGCCCGCCGCTCAGGTACCAAAACAGGCCGGCGTACAGCGCCACGCAAAGGCTGGCCGCCAGCTTGTCGACGATAAGTTCGACAACATGAATCCGGCTGGCGGTGGCTGGCACCAACACGGGGGCCGAGTGATGAACCTTGTGAAACTCCCACAGCAGGCGCGAATGAAACGCCCGATGAACCCAGTAATGGCTGAAATCGCGCAGCAAAAACAGCCCCAAGCCATACAGCAGTGCCAGCCCAAGGCTCTCCTCGGCCAAACGCGGGCGGGCGCCCCACAGGCGGGTGAACAACTCAACGTAATCGCTGGCCTTAAATAGATAGGGGGCCAGCCAAGCGAACAAGGGCAGCAGCAACGCGACCTTAAGGATGGCGCGCACAAAGTAGTAGCGATAATCCAGCAGCGCCGAACGATGCAAATTGACCCGACGGCCACCGATAAACTGCCAGAACGAGCCCGCATCGCTCAGCCCGCGCCGCTTGCGCCAGCGGAATAAGCCATAAGCAACGGCGTACGACACGCCAAGGAACAACACACCAAAGCGGCCATTCAGATCGAAAACCCCCGCGAACTGCAGGAGCACCGGCTCGACCAAGAAGGCATAGATAAATGAAAAAACAGCCACGATCAGCCCCCAGTAAAGAGCGGCGAGTATAAGCAAAATAAGAATCGTTAGCGCTACTCATGCCAACTAAGCCCCTTGCGTTGAAGGATGCAGGCTTCACCCGCCCGCCAAGAATGGCAAACAGAAATAAGCATACAAAACCTATACAATGTATTTGCACATGTACAACTACATGCCTATTATCTGTACAAGCCCGCAGCGGATATCCCTTCGCTCGCGCTCCAGTGCAGAGGTGTGCCATGACTGTTCAAAACCTTGCAAGCGAACCGTTAAAGCTGGGCATCAGTGCCTGTTTACTGGGCGCCGAGGTGCGTTTTAACGGTGGACATAAGCAGTCGCACCTGTGCAGCCGGGTGCTCAGTGAGCACTTTCAGTTTGTTCCGGTATGCCCGGAAGTGGGGATTGGCATGGGCACGCCCCGCGAGCCGATTCGCTTGGTTGGTGAGTCGCACGCGCCACGGGCGATTGGCACCGTGGACCGAGACAAAGACGTCACCGACGCCCTGCGCGCTTACGGCGAACGCATGGGCACGGAGCTGAATGGCATTTGTGGCTACATCTTTATGCAGCAATCGCCCTCGTGCGGACTGGAGCGGGTCAAGGTTTACCAAGCCAATGGCATGCCCACCCCCGGCGGCGGGCGCGGCATCTATGCTCAGGCCTTTTGCGCGCGCCATCCAGACTTGCCGGTCGAGGAAGACGGCCGCCTCAACGATGCGGTACTGCGCGAGAATTTTCTCACCCGCGTGTATGCCTATGCGCGCTGGCAGCAGTTGCTGTACAGCGGCCTGACCCGGCAGAGCATTTTAGAATTTCACTCCGGCTATAAATACCAACTGATGGCCACCGACCCGGTGCAGTACAAGGCGCTCGGGCAGATGCTCGGCAATCTGGGTCAGTTTGATTTGCAGGAGTTGGCACCCCGCTATTTCAGCCAACTGATGCAGGCGTTAAAAAAATGCGCCACCCGGCGTACCCATAGCAATGTGTTGCAGCACCTGTGCGGCTACCTGAAAACAACCCTGAGCGGGGCCGACAAGCAGGAAGTCAGCCAATTAATTCATCAATACCGCCACGGCATAGTGCCGCTGGTGGTGCCGCTGACCCTGCTCAAGCATCACTTCCGTCATCATCCAGACGCCTATATCGCCCGCCAGGTGTACCTGCAGCCGCACCCCGAAAACCTCAGCCTGCGCAATGCGATCTGACCATGAGCGAGCGCGCGCTGATAATCCCTGAGGAGCCCGACAGCCCAATCCCCGAGGGCTGGCTGCCGATTCGCCAAGTGGCGAGCCAGACTGGAGTGAACCCGGTGACGTTGCGCGCCTGGGAGCGCCGCTACGGTTTGCTGATTCCGCAGCGCACAGCCAAAGGCCATCGGCTCTACAGCGACGCCGACGTGTTGAAGATTCAGGCCGTTCTAGCCTGGCTGGAGCGTGGCGTGGCCGTCAGCCAAGTGGCCGAATTGCTGCGCAACAGCCAACCGCCAGCCAGTCTGCTCGACAGCCCGTGGCAAGCGGCACGCCAGCAACTGCTGCACGCCATCGAGCAACTCAGCGAGCGTAAATTGGATGAGTTGTTTAATGCCAATCTGGCCCTGTATCCGCCGCGCACCGTCGCCGAGCAACTGCTGCTACTGTTGTTCGATGAGCTAACACTGCGTTGGCCGACGCAGTTTGCCGGTGCGCTTGAGCAGGTGTTTTGGCACGGTTGGCTGCGCAGCCGGCTCAGCGCACGGATCGCCCAGAACAACCGCCAACACAGTGGCGCGCCGCTGTTATTGCTGAGTTTGCATGAGCAGACCTTTACCCCCGAGCTATGGCTGACGGCCTGGCTGGCCAGCAGCGCAGACTGCCCAGTTGCTGTACTCGAATGGCCGGTGCCGCTGAACCAACTCAATCTGGCCATCGAGCGCTTAGCACCGCGCGCACTGCTGCTGCACTGCAACCAACGGCTGGACACCAAGCTGCTGCGCCAGCAATTGCCGGCACTGGCCGCCAACGCGCAACCGCCGTTACTGCTGAGCGGTTTAGCCGCGCGCATCCATGCCACAGAGTTGCACGGCCTGCCCGGCTTGACGCTGGCGGTAACCCCTGGGGATGTGCTGCAGCACTTACAACAACTGGACTTACTCACAGGCACCACGCCATGACCCAACTCCTTTGGCTACGCAGCGACCTGCGTGTGCGTGACAACAGCGCCTTGAGCGCCGCCATGGGCAATGGCCCAACCGTGGCGCTGTACTTCATCACCCCTGAGCAGTGGTTGGCGCATGACGACGCGCCGTGCAAGGTGGATTTCTGGCTACGTAATCTGGTCGAACTGCAGCGCGAGCTAGGCGCGCTCAACGTGCCCTTGTTGATTCGCCATGTGCCCAACTGGCAGCAAGTGCCCGAGGCCTTACTCAGCTTGTGCCAGGAGTTGTCGATCGACACAGTGCAGGTCAACGACGAATACGGCGTGCATGAAAGCCGCCGCGACGACGCCAGCGCCAGCCTGCTGGCGCAACATGGCATCGCTTGCCAGCGCCATCTTGACCAACTGCTGTTCCAACCCGGCAGCCTGCTAACGCAAACCGGCAATTACTTTCAGGTGTTCAGCCAGTTCCGCAAGGCCTGCTACCGCCGCCTGCAAATCGCCCCGCCGGTTTGCCGGCCGCTGCCCAAGGCGCAAGCGCCGCTGGCCTTACCGCACGATCCGCTGCCCACCAGCGTCGCCGGTTTCGCCCCGACCCCACTGAGCATCCAGCAGTTCTGGCCGGCCGGCGAGGTCGAGGCGCAGCGCCGTTTGCAGTTATTCAGCGACGAGCAACTGCACCACTACGACCAACAACGCGACCTGCCCGCCCGGCCCGGCACCAGCCAGCTATCGGCGTATTTAGCCGCCGGCGCACTGTCGCCACGCCAGTGCCTGCATGCGGCGCTGAGCAACAACTACGGCGAGTTCGACACCGGCAATCCCGGCGCTGTGTGTTGGATCAACGAGCTGCTCTGGCGTGAGTTTTATAAGCACATTTTGGTCGGCTACCCACGGCTGTCGATGCACCGCTGCTTTCGGCCCAACACCGAAGCCTTGGCCTGGCGCTCCGACCCCGGCGCACTGGCCGCTTGGCAACAAGGCCGCACCGGCATTCCGATTATTGATGCGGCGATGCGCCAACTATTGGCCACCGGCTGGATGCACAACCGCTTGCGGATGATTGTGGCGATGTTTCTGACCAAGAATCTGTTGATCGACTGGCGCGAAGGCGAACGGTTTTTTATGCGCCACTTGATCGACGGCGACCTGGCCGCCAATAACGGCGGCTGGCAGTGGAGTGCCTCGACCGGCACCGATTCGGCGCCGTACTTTCGCATCTTCAACCCGGTGCGCCAGTCCGAGCGTTTCGATGCCGACGGGCGTTTTATTTGCCACTGGTTGCCGGAGTTAGTCGGCCTGAATAAAAAGCACCTGCACCAGCCCAACAGCCTTGGCCAAAACGGCGGCGGCTTGTTCAGCCTGCCGGACTATCCAGCCCCCATTGTCGACCTAAGCAGCAGCCGCGCCCGTGCCTTGGCGGCGTTTAAAAGCCTGCCGCAGGTTGCCCAATTGGAGGTCGAATGAGCGATTTAACCAGCCATATTCTCAGCACTTTGGCGGTTTTAAAGCCTAACTGGCTCTGCTCGGCGCGCGGCCAACAAGCCGCGCAAAGTTGCCGTACTTCGCTGAGCGCTTTGCATCTATTCGCGCCGAGCTAACGTATCTAGTTCAGCGCAGCTGCCACAAGGCATCCGACTAAACGCAACACAGTCTGTAAAGCGGGCGTTTTAAGTGATTTAACACCTGCCAACACTTTCGGAGATGGAGCGCCAATGAGCGATTTCCTGAGTCAATTCGCACAGACCTTTAGTGGTCTTAACCAACACAATCTGGCCCGACTAAGCGAGCTATACAGCAGCGATGCGGTGTTCTGCGACCCGCTGCATGAGGTGCACGGGCTGGCCAATATCGAGCACTACTTTGCCCAGATGTACGCCAACGTCAGCGCGCTGGATTTTGAGTTTTACGGTTTCGATCAGGTCGGCGAAGGCCAAGGTTATCTGCGCTGGAACATGAGTTATCGCCATCCGCGTCTGGCCGGCGGTCAGTTGATTACGCTTGAGGGCTGCTCGCACCTGCAATGGCGCGACGGCAAGGTCTATCGCCACCGCGACTACTTCGATGCCGGCGCGCTGCTGTACGAGCACCTGCCCGTGTTGGGCGGCGTGATTGGCTGGTTAAAGCGGAGGTTGGCATGAACACAGCACGGCGTATTTGGCTCACCGGCGCCAGCAGCGGAATCGGTGCGGCGCTGGCCGAACAACTGCTGCAAGCGGGCCAGCGTGTGGCCGTCAGCGCCCGCCGGGTCGAGCCCTTGCAAGCCTTGGCGGCGCGTTACCCCGAACAAGTGTTGCTGGTGCCCGGCGATCTGGGCGAGGCCGAGCAAGTGCGCGCCATGGCCCTGCGTATTCATCAGGCGTGGGGCGGGTTAGACACGCTGATCTTAAATGCCGGCACCTGCGAGTACGTCGAGGTGGCGGACTTTCAAGCGGGCATGCTCGAGCGCGTGCTGCGCGCCAACCTGCTGTCGGCCGCTTACTGCATCGAAGTCGGCCTGCCACTGCTGCGTGCTGGCAACCAGCCGCATCTGGTCGGCGTCGGCAGTTCGGTCACTTACCTGCCGCTACCGCGCGCCGAATTTTACGGCGCCTCGAAAGCCGGCTTGCGCTATTTACTGGAAGCGCTGCGTATCGATCTGGCCGATGAGGGCATCGACGTCACGCTGATTAGTCCAGGCTTTGTCGATACGCCGCTGACGGAAAAAAATGACTTCCCCATGCCGCTGCGCTGGTCGGCTGCAAAAGCCGCCGTGCATATCGCCGCCAAACTCAATCGGCGGCCTTACGAAATAGCCTTCCCCGGCCTGTTTATCGGCATTTTACTGCTGCTTGCCCACTTACCTAAACGCCTGCAACTGGCTATCGGCAAACGCATGGCGCGCAACGCCCCACAGGGTGACCTATGAAAATCGCCATCATCGGCAGCGGCATCAGCGGCCTGACGGCGGCCTATCTGCTTAACCGCGAGCATGACATCAGTGTGTTCGAGGCCAGCGATTGGGTCGGCGGCCACACCCACACAGTGGATGTCAGCGTGGATGGCCGCGACTACGCCATCGACACCGGTTTTATCGTGTTCAACGACTGGACCTACCCGAACTTTATCCAGCTGCTTAAGCAACTCGGCGTGGGCTATCAGCCGAGCGAAATGAGCTTCTCGGTGTGCGAGCCGGGCCGCGACTTTGAGTACAACGGCAACACCTTTAACAGCCTGTTTGCCCAACGCAGCAACTTGCTCTCAGCCGGTTTCTGGGGCATGTTGCGCGACATTTTGCGCTTTAACCGCGAGACCCTCGACGACCTCGACCAGCACAACGTCGCCGCCGATTTGAGCCTCGGGGTTTACTTGCACGAGCGCGGCTACGGCCAGCGCTTTATCGAGCATTACATAGTGCCGATGGGCGCGGCGATTTGGTCGATGTCACGGGCCGAAATGATGCACGTGCCCATGCCATTTTTCTTACGTTTCTTTAAAAATCATGGCCTGCTGTCGATCACCGAGCGCCCGCAGTGGCAGGTTATCAAGGGCGGTTCCAGCCGTTATGTGGCACCGCTGACGGCCTCGTTTGCCGAACGCATTCGCCTGCGCTGCAAGGTCTTGCGGGTCGAGCGTGACCAAGCCGGCGTAACCCTGCACAGCAGCGCTGGCAGCGAACGCTTCGACAAGGTGGTGTTCGCCTGCCACAGCGATCAAGCCCTGCAATTACTCGCCGCGCCAACCAGCGCTGAGCAGCAAATCCTCGGCGACTTGCCCTATGCCGATAACGACGTAGTGCTGCACACCGACACCCGCCTGCTGCCCAAACGCCGCTTGGCCTGGGCCAGTTGGAACTACCGACTCGGCGGCGCCGCCAGCCAGCCAGCAGCCCTGACCTACAACATGAACATCCTGCAAGGCATCGACAGCCCGAGCACCTTTTGCGTCAGCCTCAATCAAACTGAGGCAATTGACCCGAGCAAAATCCTCGCCCGCTACACCTATGCCCATCCGCAATACAGCTTGAATGCGCTGGCCGCACAAGCGCGCTGGGAGGAACTACACAGCGCCCACCACAGCTATTTTTGTGGCGCTTACTGGGCCAATGGTTTCCATGAAGACGGCGTGGTCAGCGCCCTGCGCGTGGCTGCGGCCTTTGGCCAAAGCCTGGACACGCCGACATGAACAGCGCCCTGTACAGCGGTTGGGTGGCGCACCAGCGCTATAGCCCCAAGACGCATAACTTTCGCTACCGCATGGGTTTGCTCTGGCTCGACTTAAGCGAGCAAGACGCGGTATTAGCGCTGTCGCCGTTGGCCGGGAGCAGCCGCTTTGCGCCCTTCGGCTTTCGTCAGACAGACTTTTTGCCGCAGTTCACCCGCGCCGGCATGCCGCTGATCGACGCCGTGCGCCAGCGCGTTGGCGCAGCGCTTGGGCACACGCCCGACGGTGCTATCTGCCTGTTGGCGCAACCGCGCAGCTGGGGCCTGGCGTTTAATCCGGCGAGTTTTTTTTACTGTTTTAAGCAAAGCGGCGAGCTGGCGGCGATTCTCTGCGAAGTCAGCAACACGCCGTGGCGCGAGCGTTATCACTATGTGCTGGCCGCCAACGGCGAGGGGCCACAACAGGTGAGCGTGGCCAAGGCGTTTCACGTCTCGCCGTTCCTGCCGCCGGACCTTGAGTACCGCATGCGCTTTAGTCCGCCGGGCGAACAACTGCAGATTCAAATGGCCGACTGGCAAGGCGAGCAACGTTTGTTTGTCGCCAGCCTCAATTTGCAGCGCCACGCCCTGACCCGGCGCAGCTTGCACCAGCACTTGCTGAGTTTTCCGTGGATGACCGGCAAAACCGTGCTGGCGATTTATTGGCAAGCCCTGCGTTTGCTGATTAAACGCGTACCGATTTTCAACCATCACCTAGCCACCGACAGTTTCAGCGTCGCCCACGCCATCACCGAGGACCGCCCCGATGAAAAACGCTAGCTCTCTAAGCGCCAAAAGCCATTGGCTGAGCACCCACGGGATCGGCGCCAGCCTGCTCAAACGCGCGGTTTTGCGCCAATTGCAGCAACTCCGGCATGGCCGTTTACTGGTTCGTGACGGCGACGAATTGCTGCACTTTGGTCAGGAAGGCGCCGCCCTGCATGCCGAGCTTAGCGTGCATGATTCGGGGTTCTGGACACTGGTGGCCGGTAACGGCTCGATCGGTGCAGGCGAGGCTTACATTCACGGCTACTGGAGCAGTCCCGACCTGACCGCCGTGGTGCGTTTGTTCGTCAGCAACATCGAGGTGCTGGATGCCATGGAGCGCGGTTTGGCGCAACTGGGCCGGCCGCTAATCGGCGCGCTGCACTGGCTCAATCGCAACACCCGCAAAGGCTCACGCAAGAACATCGAAGCGCATTACGACTTGGGCAATGCCTTGTTTGAGCAATTTCTCGACCCGACCATGATGTATTCGGCGGCGCAATTTCTAAGTGCCGACGACAGCTTAGAGCAGGCGCAACTGAATAAACTCGAGCGCATCTGCCAAAAACTCGACCTCAAAGCCTGCGACCATCTACTGGAAATCGGCAGCGGCTGGGGCAGCATGGCTTTGTATGCCGCCAGCCATTACGGCTGCCGGGTAACCACCTGCACCCTGTCGCAACAGCAGTTCGACTACACCCAGAAGCGCATCGAAGCCCAAGGTTTACAAGAACGGGTGACTGTATTACTGATGGACTACCGCGACTTGCACGGCCAATACGACAAGCTGGTGTCGATTGAAATGATCGAAGCAGTCGGCCATAGCTTTTTGCCCACCTACTTCAAATGCTGCGCACAACTGCTCAAACCCGACGGCCTGATGCTGCTGCAAGCCATCACCATTCGCGACCAGCGCTACCAGCAAGCGCGGCGCAGTGTGGACTTTATCCAGCGCTATATTTTCCCCGGCGGCGCCCTGCCCTCGGTGAGCAAAATGCTCGAAGTGGTCACCGCCGAAACCGACATGACCCTGCAGCACATGGAAGACTTTGGCCTGCACTACGCGCGCACCCTAAGGCTCTGGCACGACAACTTCAGCGCGGCCAAACAGCGCATCGAAGCACTCGGCTATGACGCCTATTTCCTGCGCCTCTGGGAGTTTTACCTGTGCTACTGCGAGGGTGGCTTTCTCGAACGCAGCATCGGCACCGCGCAATTATTGCTGGCCAAACCGGCCGCACAAACTGCGCCGCTGCTCGGGCGTTTTAATGCTTAAACAACTGGGCAATGCCGCGCTGTTTCAGCTCGGCTGGTTCGCGTGCGTGTTCAGCCCGGCGCAGCCGTGGCTGTTGCTAGTGGCACTGGGCTTGCTCGGCTTGCACCTGTTTTACCTGAGCAGCTGGGCGCAAGACGGCAAGCTGCTGGTCAGTGCCGTCCTGCTCGGCACCGCCGTGGATAGCCTGCTACTGCACTTGGGCGTATTTGATTTCGGCCAACCGCGCTGGCTTATCCCCTTGTGGCTAATACTGCTTTGGCCGTTACTCGCCTGCACCCTCAAGCACAGCCTCGCGTGGAGTGGCAAACCCTGGTGGCGCGCCTTTCTGCTTGGTGGCCTCAGCGCCCCGCTGTCGTATTACGCCGGCGCGCAGTTGGCCGGGGTCAGCTTGCCTTACGGCACCACGCCGACCCTGCTGGGGTTGGCGCTGTTATGGAGTGGGCTGTTGCCACTGCTGCATTATTTGGCTGGCCACGGGCAAACCAACACCCGCGACTAACCATGCCGGCGCTGGTCAGTTAGCCGCCACCGATGGCCTTGGCTGGCTTAAACTGCGCCCATGAGCCAAGACCACTTAATACCCGTCACCCCTATAGAACCCGCTGCGGCCGTCACCTGCGCCAACTGCGCGGCCTGCTGTTGCCAGTTGGAAGTAATACTGCTGAGCGACACCGGCGTGCCCAAGCGTTACATCGACATCGACCAATGGGGCGGCGAAGTCATGCTGCGCCTCGACGACGGCTGGTGCGTGGCGCTGGACCGCGACAGCATGCTCTGCAGCATCTACGAGAACCGCCCGTGGGTGTGCCGCGAGTTCGAAATGGCCTCGCCTGAGTGCCTCGAAGAACGCCAAGGGCTGGCGACTATTTATCGTTGATTATCGCTGAGTAACCCGCATGCACAGCCTATCGCCCAGCCTATCGACTAGCCACCGCCCATGACCTTACAACGCCTGATCTACGCTTTCGCGCTGATTGCCCTGTTGTGGCTCGGCCGCGCCATACTGCAGCCGCCGGCGCCGCTGCCGGTGAGCAGCGCTGACGGCAGCGTGCAACTGGCCAATTATCAGATTACCCCGCTCGAAGCCTTCAGCCTTGAGGCGCGCGTACTGGGCCGAGAGGACTACCACTTCGACCGCGGCGCCGAACTTTCGCCCACCGACCTAGCCCTCGGTTGGGGGCCGATGGCCGAGCAGCCGATGCTGGATAAAATCAGCATCAGCCAAAGCAACCGTTGGTATCACTGGCGGGCCGACGAATTGCCAATCCCGCGCCGCGAGATCGAAATGCACAGCGCCAATATGCATATGATCCCAGCCAACTCGACAGTTGCCGCCACCTTAGCGCGGGTCAAAGCCGGACAACGCATCCAGCTCAGCGGCCAGTTGGTGCGCGTAGAGGGGCAAGATGGCTTTACCTGGAGCAGCTCCTTGAGCCGTGACGACACGGGCGCAGGGGCTTGTGAGCTGATTTGGGTGGAGCGATTAAGCGTGCTGAATTGAGCGGTAGGAGCCAGCTTGCTGGCGATCCAGATTACGCAAAGGCATCGCGAGCAAGCTCGCTCCTACAGGTTTCGCGTTTGACCGTCAGTTGCAACGGTCGCGACGGCTAAAAAGTACAGTGGCAATAAATAGCCGGGAGCAAAACCCGGCTTTTTATTGCCTGCGATTGCCTCAAAAGGCCATGGCGTAATGCAGGCTGTAGTTCTCTGCGCCGTCATTGGGGCTGCTGATACCGGCATTCGAGTAATGCATGGCACGCAGGCCGATTTCATGGCCATTGAAACGCAGGCCAACGCCCAAGCGGTCTTCAAACTGGAATGATGAGCCAAGGTCTTGCTCTTCCAGTTCGGTGTTGGAGAACAGCGCCACGCCGATGCCGGCTTCTATATAGGGTTTGACCGTCTCGCCGGCGAACTCATACACAAACACTGGGGTCAGCGCGACACTGTGATTATCGGCGGTTTTATCGCCCTGCCAAAAGGTGTAAGCCGTGTCCCAATAGCCGGTCAGGCGACCCGTGCTGCTCTCGCTGAAGTTACGGCCAAAATCGCACTGCACGCCCAAGCGATAGGTCATGGTCGAGTCATCGGTGGTGCCAACGGCAAAGCTTAAATCGGCCGCTTGGGCGGCGCCGCCAATCCCAAGTGCAAGACCACTGAGGACGAGTAATAACGGGTATTTGTGCATGGCTTGATCCTTTTCTGCGCACTGAAGTTGCAACCATTGCTGGTTAATTAGAGTGTAGAAAAGTTTTTCGTAAACGAAAGGAGCAACCCATAGGTTTGTGCTTAGCCCAGCGCAGTCACCGCTGCCGCGCTGCCCCAGAGTTGCGGCAGCACCCGTTCGAGCTGCTGGCAGTGGCCGCTGGAGTAAAACTGCGCGGCGCGCGCAGGTCCCAGCGCGAGCAATTGCTGCTCACGCAGTACCCGCTGTAACTGCCGCGCCACGGCCGCGCCGGTGTCGATCAAGCTGACGCCAGCCGGCAGTAACTCAAGCAACAGCGACTTGATAAAGGGGTAATGGGTGCAGCCGAGAATCAAGGTGTCACAGCCCGCCGCCAGCAATGGCTGCACCCAGCCACGCAGCAGTTGTCGGGTTTTATCACTGTGCAACTCGCCGGCTTCGATTTGCTCAACCAAACCGGGGCACGGCTGGGTAATCACCCGCACGTCACTGGCAAAACGGTCGAGCAAGGCGGCAAATTTGGCGCTTTGCAGCGTGCCTGTGGTGGCCAGCACACCGACCACGCCGCTCTGAGTCGCAGCCGCGGCCGGCTTAACCGCAGGTTCCATGCCGATAATCGGCAGCTGTGGATAGCGCTCGCGCAACTGGCTGATGGCTGCCGCAGTGGCGGTGTTACAGGCTAACACCAGCGCCTTGGCGCCCTGAGCGATAAGAAACTCGGCGATGTGCTGGCTACGCTCACGGATAAATTCTGGGCTTTTCTCGCCGTAGGGCACATGACCGCTGTCGGCCACATAGAGCAAGGATTCGTGCGGCAATAAGGCGCGAATTTCCGCCAATACCGAGAGGCCGCCGACGCCGGAGTCGAACACCCCAATCGGGGCTTGCCGGCTCAGCGGCAAAATCGCGACATCACTGAGCATCGCCACTACCGCAGACGCTACAGGCCGGATCGCGCTTAACCTTGAGTTCGCGAAAGCGACTACTAAAGCCGTCGATCAACAGTAAGCGACCCACCAACGGCTCACCAAATTCGGCCAATAACTTCAGCGCTTCCAAGGCTTGCAGGCTGCCGACCAAACCCACTAGCGGGCCAAGCACGCCGGCTTCGCTACAGGTCAGTTCGGCCTCGCTGCCATGCCCGTATAGACAGTGATAGCAGGGACTGTCTGCGCGGCGTGGGTCGAACACCGCCAGTTGGCCTTCGAGGCGAATCGCCGCGCCGCTGACCAAGGGTTTAACTGCCGCCACACAGGCGGCATTCACCGCCGTGCGGGTGCTGAAATTGTCCGAGCAATCGAGGACCAAATCGACAGCGGATACCGCCGCATCCAGCGAGTCGGCATCTAAACCTGCCGGATAGAGCTTGAGGCTGATGGCCGGATTGATCGCCCGCAGCCGGCTGGCGGCTGACTCGACTTTCAGCTGACCGATGCTGTGGCTGTCGTGGGCGATTTGCCGTTGCAGATTGGTCAGATCGACCTTGTCGAAATCCGCCAGGTGCAGCTCACCGACGCCGGCAGCGGCCAGATACAGCGCCACCGGTGAGCCGAGACCGCCGAGGCCGACGATCAGTACGCGGCTGTTTTTCAGTTTCAGCTGACCGGCGATATCCACCTGGGCCAGCAAAATCTGCCGGCTGTAGCGCAGCAGTTCTTCATCGCTAAGTTGCAGGTTCATGCTGTGCAAACTCATAGTGGCCACTGCCCGAGGGAAATCCGTTGATGACCACCTAGGTCGCGGCGACTTTCTACCGCCCTAAAACCTTGCACGGTGAGCAGCTCACGCACCGCCTCAGCCTGATCGAAACCATGCTCCAGTAGCAGCCAACCGCCAGCAAGGAGGAACTGCGGTGCTTGCTGAATAATTAGGCGAATATCGTCCAGCCCATCGACACCGGCCACCAGCGCGCTGCTCGGTTCGAAACGCAGATCGCCTTGGCTCAGGTGCGGGTCGCCAGCAGCGATATACGGCGGATTACTAACGATCAGGTCAAACCGCTGGCCAGCCAGCGCCGAGAACCAATGGCTGGCAGTAAAAAAGGCATTAGCCAACTGCAAGCGCGCACGATTGCCCTCGGCCAGCGCCACCGCCTCGTCGATGCGATCAACCCCAGTCACCTGCCACTGCGGCCGCTCGCAGGCCAAGGCCAGCGCGATGGCACCGCTGCCGGTGCCTAAATCCAACAGCGTTGCTGGGCTGCCCGGCAATAAGGCCAGCACGGTTTCGACCAGTAGCTCGGTGTCTGGGCGCGGGATCAGGGTGTGGCTGGCAACGTCTAAATCCAAACTCCAGAAGCCCTGCCGCCCGAGGATATAAGCCACCGGCTCGCCACTACGACGGCGCTCTAGAGTGGCGGCAAAGGCCTCGGCGCAATCGCTCGCCACTTCACGCTCCGGCCAAGTACGCAGGTAGCTGCGCGACTTACCTAGCGCGGCGGCCAACAGCAACTCAGCGTCCAGCTGGGCGCTGGGCGAGTCGGCAAGGTCGGCGTGCTGCAGCAGTTGCTCGATGCTCGGCATGTTAGTCACCCAAGGCGGCGAATCGACCAGCTCGGCGATGCTGGCATGTTATTAATTTAGTCACCCAAGGCGGCTAACTGGTCGGCTTGGTACTCGGCCAACAGCGGGCTAATCACCGCCTCGACGCCACCGGCCAAGATATCGGCCAGGCAATACAGGGTCAGGTTGATCCGGTGATCGGTAACCCGCCCTTGGGCGAAGTTGTAGGTGCGGATGCGCTCGGATCTATCCCCTGAGCCGACCAGTAATTTACGGCTGTCGGAGATTTCTTTATGGGCGGCGGCGTCTTGTTGGTCTTGCAACTTGGCCGACAGCCACGACATGGCGCGGGCGCGGTTCTTGTGTTGCGAGCGCTCTTCCTGACACTCCACTACTGTGCCGGTGGGAATGTGGGTGATGCGAATCGCAGAATCGGTGGTGTTTACGTGCTGGCCACCAGCGCCGGATGAGCGATAGGTATCGACGCGTAAATCGGCTGGATTGATCTCAATCGCCACCTGTTCATCGGGCTCGGGCAATACCGCCACGGTGCACGCCGAGGTGTGAATGCGGCCTTGGGATTCAGTTTCGGGCACACGCTGCACCCGGTGTGCGCCGGATTCAAACTTGAGTTTGCCGTACACGTTGTCGCCCTCGACCCGGGCGATCACCTCTTTATAGCCACCGTGCTCACCGGTGTTTTCCGACAAAATCTCTACCCGCCAGCCTTGGCGTTCGGCGTAGCGCGAATACATGCGAAACAGGTCGCCGGAGAAAATCGCCGCCTCGTCGCCGCCGGTGCCGGCGCGCACTTCGAGAAACACGTTACGTCCATCACGCGGATCGCGCGGCAGCAACATGCGCTGCAAATTGGCTTCCAGCTCGATCAGTTGCTCTTTGGCTTGAGCCACTTCTTCCACGGCCATTTCGCGCATGTCGGGGTCGTTGTCTTTGAGCAACGCCTGCGCGCCGGCGAGGTCGTCCTGCACCTTGAGCACTTGCCGGTACGCCTGAATAACTGGCTCGACCTCGGCGTACTCCTTGGAATAGGCGCGAAATTGCGGCTGATTGCTGATCACCTCAGCATCACCGAGCTGGGCGGTGAGTTCCTCGAAGCGGTCTTGCAGGGCGTCGAGTTTATTTAGCAGTGAGGCTTTCATGAAATGTTTTTGTCCGAACGCTCGTCGAGCGCAAAAAGTTCTTGAGCCATGGCCAGCGCATCAAAGCGGCCAGCGGCAGAAAGTTTTTTCAATTGCACGCTGGGCGCGTGCAACAGCTTATTGGTCAGGCCGCGAGCCAATTGCGCCAAAGCCTCATCGGCGGAGCAACCATTGGCGAGCAAGCGCAAGGCTTTGCTCAGTTCCTCATCGCGCAGGCGTTCGGCTTGCTGACGGTAGGCCTTGAGCACATCCACTGCCGCCAACGCGCGCAGGCGCTGCATAAAGTCTTCGGCGCCCAACTGCACCAACTCTTCGGCGGCTTGCGCGGCGCCTTGGCGGGTTTTGAGGTTTTCCGCGATCACTTCATGCAAGTCATCGACGCTGTACAGGTAGATGTCGTCGAGTTCGCCGACCTCGGGTTCGATATCGCGCGGCACGGCGATATCGACCATAAAAATCGGTTTGTGCTTGCGCAATTTCAGCGCCCGCTCGACCGCACCCTTACCCAAAATCGGCAATTGGCTGGCGGTGGAGCTGATGACGATGTCGCTGTTAACCAACTCTTGGGGTATTTCCGAGAGCAACACCGCATGGGCACCGAACTGCTCGGCCAACTGGCTGGCGCGTTCCAGAGTGCGGTTGGCGACCACGATGCGCTTGATACCTTGGTCGTGCAGATGGCGGGCGACCAAGCTGATGGTTTCGCCGGCACCAATCAACAGGGCCTGACTGCGGTGCAAGTCGCTAAAAATCTGTTTGGCCAAGCTCACGGCAGCAAAGGCCACAGAGACCGGATTTTCACCAATCGCGGTATCGGTACGCACCTGTTTGGCAGTGCTGAAAGTAGCCTGAAACAGCCGACCGAGCAGCGGCCCGACGGTGCCGGCCTCCCGCGCGACGGCGTAGGCGGATTTTAACTGACCGAAGATTTGCGGCTCGCCGAGCACCATCGAATCCAGCCCGCTGGCGACCCGCATCATGTGCCGCACGGCCTGCTCATCGGCATACACATAGGCGCAGGCGCGCAGCTCGGCTATGTCCAAGTCGTGGTAAGCCGCCAGCCAGAGCAGGATCTGCTCGACATCTAGGTCATCTTGTTCGAGATAGAGTTCACTGCGATTGCAGGTCGAGAGAATCGCCGCCTCACGACTGCAGGTGTGCTGACAAAGTTGCTGTAAGGCCAGCACCAGCCGCTCAGGGCTAAACGCCACGCGCTCGCGCACCGCCACCGAAGCAGTTTTATGGTTAATACCTAAAGCAAGGAAGGCCATGCAGGGTCGCTGACAGTGTCGGAAAACGGCCGATTGTCCTACTTCGCTAGCTATAGAACAACCTCCACGCACGCAACTACAGATAGCCATAGCCCTCAGTCGTCACGAGCGTTGCCACCGCAAGCACCCGCCAGTGAACAAGCCACCCCTCCGACCAACCTAGACAGACACTGCTCTGCGCTATAGATAACGCCACCCGCTTGGGCATGGCTGACGGCTTGTGTCATGATGCCCAAACCGCCGGCGAGTCGAACTTTGCAGCCATGAAAAAAACTTTTACCTTGATCTGCACCCTAGCGTTTATGGGCGGCTGTCAAACTTTCAACACCCCAAGCAGCACAGTCAGCACAGTCAGCGAACCCGTGCCTGCAACACCGGCAAAGCCCGTGGTGTATGGCTCGTTTAGCCAGGAAAGCTTGGTTACTTTGCTGGCCGCAGAGTTAGCCGGGCAGCGCAATCGCTACGACTTGGCGCTCGATGGCTATATGAGCCAAGCCAAGAGCACCCAGGACGCCGGCGTGGCCGAACGTGCCTTTCGGATTGCCGAGTACCTTGGGGCCAATCAAGCTGCGCAAGACAGCGCCTTGATTTGGGCCAAAAATGCCCCGAGCAACCTCGATGCACAGCGCGCCGCCGCGATCCAAATGGCGCAGGCCGGGCGCTACGACAAATCCATGCAGTATATGGAGAAGGTGCTGCAGGCCCAGGGTGATACCAACTTCGACTTTTTAGCCCTATCGGCCGCCGAAACCGACCCAGAAACCCGTGCAGGTTTGCTGCAAAGCTTCGACCGCTTACTGCTTAAGCATCCCGAAAACAGCCAATTGCTGTTCGGTAAAGCACTGTTACTGCAACAAGATGGCAAGCCCGAAGCCGGCTTGGCCCTGCTTGAGGCACACCCAGCCAGTAGCGCAGAGGTACCGCCGCTACTGATGCGCGTGCGTTTACTGCAAGCCCTACAACGTAGTGATGAAGCACTGCCGCTGCTGGAAGACGGCATCGAACTGCATCCCGACGACAAGCGCCTGCGTCTAACCTACGCACGCTTATTGGTGGAGCAAGACCGCCTAGATGACGCACGGATCGAATTTAATCGTTTGCTCCAGCAGTTTCCCGATGACGACGATCTGCGCTTCTCGCTGGCGTTGGTTTACTTAGAGGGCCAAGACTGGCAAGAAGCCTCGATTCACCTCGAAGAGCTGATCGCACGCGGCAGCCACCTCGACGCTGCGCACTTTAATCTCGGCCGCGCCTACGAAGAACGCCACGACCCCGAAAGCGCCTTGATCGAGTACGACCTAGTCGGCCCCGGCAATGACTACCTCAGTGCGCAACTGCGCCAAACCGACCTATTACTTAGCGCCAAGCGCGTTGAAGAGGCGAGTAATCGCTTGGCCAAAGCGCGCGAACGCCAGCCCGATTACGCCATTCAGCTGTACCTGATCGAAACCGAAGCCCTGACCAATCATGACCAGAGCCCCCGCGCCTGGCAGACCATCCAGCAAGCCCTGTTACTGTTTCCAGACGATCTGAACTTGTTGTACACCCGCGCCATGCTGGCGGAAAAGCGCGACGATCTGACCCAACTGGAAACCGACCTGCGCTTTATCTTGGCCCGCGAACCAAACAACGCCATGGCCCTGAATGCCCTCGGTTACACCCTGGCCGATCGCACCACGCGCTTTGACGAGGCGCGCCAACTGATTGAGCAAGCCCACCAACTCAATCCAGACGATCCAGCCGTACTCGACAGCCTCGGCTGGATCAATTATCGCCAAGGCCGTCTGGATGAAGCCGAGGCCATGTTGCGTCAAGCGCTGGAGCGTTTTCCCGACGCCGAAGTAGCCGCCCATTTGGGCGAGGTGCTGTGGGTCAATGATAAGCAGCGCGAAGCTCGCCAAGTGTGGGCGCAAGCACTGGAAAACACCCCAAACAGCCCCGTCATCCGCAGCACAGTGCTGCGCCTAACAGGTTCAGAGACACTTTAAATCATGCCTTTTCGCCTCTTACTTGCCGCCTGCTGCCTAGCCCTGCTGAGCGGCTGCGCCGGCCTTACCTCGCACGAAACCCTCAGCGGCCAAGGCGACCCCAAGCTCTGGCAGAGCCATAAAAACCAGATCAGCAAGCTCGACGGCTGGGAAATCAGCGGCAAAATTGGCCTGCGCATCGAGCGCCCTGACGGCAAAATCGAGAGCGCCAGCGCCACCTTGTTCTGGCTACAACGGCAAGACTACTTTGATATTCGCCTCGCTGGCCCCATGGGTGGCGGCGCCGCCCGACTCACCGGACGGCCAGGCAAAGTCAGCCTAGAAGCCGCTAACCGAGGCAGCTTTCAAGCCGAGTCCGCAGAAGCCTTATTGCAGCAACAACTAGGCTGGAGCCTGCCAGTCGAACATTTGTTTTGGTGGATTCGCGGCTTGCCCGCCGACGACAGCAAAAGCCAGCTAACGCTCGACAGCGCCAGCCGACTGGCCAAGCTTGAGCAAGATGATTGGCAGGTTGAATACCTCAGCTACGTTGAGCAAAACGGTTACTGGTTGCCAGAGCGGATCAAACTGCACGGCAGCAAGCTCGATATCACCTTAGTGATTAAAGACTGGCAGCCGCGCCAGCTCGGTCAGTGACATGCCGAGCAGCCTACTGACGCCGCCGACGCACGCGCTAACTTTACCGGCACCCGCCAAACTCAACCTAATGCTGCACATTATCGGCCGGCGCAGCGATGGCTATCACCAACTGCAAACCCTGTTTCAGTTTCTCGACTACGCCGACGAGCTAACCTTCGCGCCGCGCACTGACGGTGTTATTCAGCTGCACAGCGAACTGACCGACGTCGCCCACGACAGCAATCTGATAGTGCGCGCCGCGCGCCAACTGCAACAGGCCAGCCATTGCTCGCAAGGCGCGGATATCTGGCTGACTAAACGTCTGCCCATGGGCGGCGGGCTCGGCGGCGGCAGCTCCGATGCAGCCACCACCCTGCTCGGCCTCAACCACCTCTGGCAGCTGAACTGGGATGCCGACCAACTGGCCAGCCTCGGTTTAAGCCTAGGCGCCGACGTGCCGGTATTCGTCCACGGCCACGCCGCTTTTGCCGAAGGGGTTGGGGAAATTCTCACTCCAGTCGAGCTCAGCGAACCCTGGTTTTTGGTGGCCATTCCACAGGTTAGCGTCAGTACTGCAGAAATTTTCGCCGACCCGCAGTTGACACGCGACACACCGGCCAATAAACTTCGCAGCCTTCTTGAGGGGAGCAGTCGAAATGACTGTCAGCCGGTGGTCCAGAAGCGTTATCCAGAAGTACATAACGCTTTGATCTTGTTGAACAAATTTGTTCCAACTAGATTAACCGGCACTGGAGCTTGTGTGTTTGGGAGCTTCCCAAACAAGGACGATGCTGATAAAGTCGCCCACCAACTTCCAGCTACTTTGCCGTGCTTTGTTGCCCAAGGTCGTAACATCTCGATGTTACATCGCAAGCTCAAAGAACAGCTCAAGAAGTGAATGCAATAAAGAGCTGTGTGTTACAGGGGCGTCGCCAAGCGGTAAGGCAGCAGGTTTTGATCCTGCCATGCGTTGGTTCAAATCCAGCCGCCCCTGCCATTGCACCTTAGTGTGCAACGCAGTTTTAAAAGCATTCAGTCACATCCGATACAGGGGCGTCGCCAAGCGGTAAGGCAGCAGGTTTTGATCCTGCCATGCGTTGGTTCAAATCCAGCCGCCCCTGCCATATTTTGTACCCATCCCGGTTACCCTAAGCCGACAGGTAGTGTGCGTGTCCAAGATGATGGTCTTTACCGGGAATGCCAACCCGGATCTAGCTCGGCGTGTCGTACGTCAGCTGCATATCCCCCTCGGTGACGCCTCAGTAGGCAAGTTCTCCGATGGCGAGATCAGCGCCGAAATCAATGAAAACGTTCGCGGTAAAGATGTTTTCATTATTCAACCGACGTGTGCCCCGACCAACGATAACCTGATGGAACTGGTGGTAATGGCTGATGCCTTCCGCCGCTCGTCAGCCTCGCGTATCACTGCCGTGATCCCCTACTTCGGTTACGCCCGCCAAGATCGCCGTCCGCGCTCTGCTCGGGTGGCTATTACCGCTAAAGTAGTGGCTGACATGCTGACAGTGGTAGGTATCGACCGTGTGCTCACCGTCGATCTGCACGCTGACCAGATCCAAGGTTTCTTCGATATTCCGGTCGATAACATCTACGGTTCGCCGATTCTGGTGGACGATATCGTCGATCAACGTTTTGAAAATCTGATGATTGTCTCCCCCGACATCGGCGGCGTAGTGCGCGCCCGTGCTGTGGCCAAGACCCTCGGTGTTGACCTAGCGATCATCGACAAGCGTCGGCCAAAAGCCAACCAAGTTGAAGTCATGCACATCATCGGCGACGTTGAAGGCCGTACCTGTGTCCTGGTCGACGACATGGTCGATACCGCCGGCACCTTGGGCCACGCCGCCAAAGCGCTTAAAGCGCACGGCGCCTCCAAGGTCATCGCCTACTGCACCCACCCGGTGTTGTCGGGTCGCGCGATCGAAAACATTGAAAATTCCGTGCTCGACGAGTTGGTAGTGACTAACACCATCCCGCTCTCAGCCGCTGCACAAGCCTGTGGCCGTATCCGTCAATTGGATATCGCCCCAATAGTTGCCGAAGCGGTTCGCCGCATCAGCAATGAAGAATCGATCAGTGCGATGTTCCGCTAACACCTCGCGTCTTAGCTCATCTGCACCGAACGAAATGCGCCCCGCCTAGTGCGGGGCTTTTTGCCAAATCGCCTTCAGCACCGGTCGCAGGTTCTGTAAGGCGTTGCTGTTTTATTGGCCTTGTTACTCTGGAGATACACATGACTACTGAATTTACTCTGAATGCCCAAGTGCGTTCCGACCTAGGGAAAGGTGCGAGCCGCCGCCTACGTCGTCTCGCCAGCCTGATCCCAGCCGTAATCTACGGCGGCGAGAAAGGCGCTCAATCGATCAGCCTGATCGCTAAAGACGTCGCCAAACTGCTCGAAGACGAGGCTGCTTTCAGCCACGTAATCGCTCTGAACGTTGACGGCGCGGTTGAAACCGTACTGATCAAAGCGTTGCAGCGTCACCCAGTTAAAATGTTCGTGATGCACGCTGACTTCGTTCGCGTTGTAGCCGGCCAGAAACTGACTGCTCACGTACCATTGCACTTCACCAACCAAGAAACTTCGGTTGGCGTGAAAATGCAAGGCGGCGAAGTTTCCCACACTGCCGTGGAAGTTGAAGTTTCTTGCCTGCCAAGCGATCTGCCAGAGTTCATCGAAGTGGACATGGCTAAAGTTGAAATCGGCACCATCCTGCACTTGTCCGACCTGGTTCTGCCAGCAGGCGTGCAATTGGTTGCTCTGGCTCACGGCAAAGACTTGCCAGTGGCCAACATCCACGCTTCGCGCGTAGTTAAAGACGCTGAGTAATATCCGCGTTGCTTGAACCGCGAAACAACCTGTAGGCAACCAGTAGACGCAGCGAAAATGGCTAGAAAGCGGATTTTACATCAGCACTTTGCAGCCATTTTTACTGCTCAACTGAATCTGTCGCAGGTATTGTTTCGCAGTTCGATAAAAGGGCTTCTGTCGTGACCGCCGTGCAACTGATCGTCGGCCTGGGTAATCCGGGCGCTGAATACGAACAGACTCGGCATAACGCAGGAGCCCTTTTTGTTGAGCGTCTCGCCGCCAAACAAGGCGTAAGCCTGAGCAGCGACCGCAAGTATTTTGGCCTGACGGGTAAATTTACCCATCAAGGCCGCGATGTTCGTCTACTGATCCCCACCACCTGTATGAATCGCAGCGGCCAAGCCGTTGCTGCACTGGCGAACTTCTTCCGTATCCCGCCAGAGGCCATCTTGGTGGCCCACGACGAACTCGACATGCTACCCGGGGTCGCCAAGCTCAAACTGGGCGG
>JBILAR010000081.1:0-15420 GCA_044354115.1 Pseudomonas sp.
GCTAGGCGTTATGCCTTAGCGGGTTTTTTGTTGGCTATGTACCTGTTAGCGGTTGTAGGTCGATTCTGTAGGGTGGGCTTCAGCCCACCGCCGCTCGGTAAGGGTTTGGTGGGCTAAAGCCCACCCTACGTTTTGTGGCCAACACTGAACGGGTACTGCGCCTTTTTATTGGCTGTGTTTGCCTGCTTATAAGCGTTTTGCCTCAACAATTAGCACCGGTGTACGGGGTACGTTTTGGTGGCCGCCTTTGGTGGTGGTGGCTACGGCGGAGATCTTGTCGACCACCTCCATGCCGCGCACCACATGGGCGAACACCGCATAGCCAAAGTCGCGGCTGCCGTGGTTGAGAAAATCGTTGTCTTTGCTGTTGATAAAGAACTGGCTGGTGGCCGAGTCGACCGCCGAGGTGCGCGCCATCGCTAGCGAGCCACGGGTGTTCAGTAGGCCATTGTCGGCCTCGTTCTTGATCGAGCCTTGGGTGTTTTTTTGTTCCATGTCCGGGCTAAAAGCACCGCCTTGAATCATAAAGCCTGGCATTACTCGGTGAAACACAGTGCCGTTGTAATAACCGCTGTCGACGTAGCCGAGAAAATTTTTCACGCTGATCGGTGCCTTGCCAGCGTCGAGCTCAATCTCCACTTCGCCCAGACTGGTGGTTAGCAATACGTGGGGTTTGCTGTCGTCGGCTAAGGCCAGCAAGCTGGTGCTCAAAAGCAAAGCGCCAGCGGCGCAGGCGAGTTTTTTCAGCATGGTTTAGATGTCCTGTTTGGGTTGGGTGGTTGCGGTGGCTTTTGCCTTAGGTTTGCGGGTGCTGTTTGTCGCGCGAGCAACCGGCAGGGTCGGGGCGGTTATTGAACTAAGAAAACTTAACAGTTGTGCGTTAAAGGCCGCCGGTTGATCCATAGGCGTGGCGTGGCGCGAGTCTTCGATCACCACCAGGCGCGCATCGCTAAGCTCGGCCACATAGGCCTCTTTGCTGGCGACGCTGGTGTAGTCGCGGTCACCGCTAATCACCAGCACTGGGCAGGTGATAGTGCTCAGGCGGTCACGCACGCCCCAGCCAATAATGGCGTCGAGGCTCGACAGATAGGCGCGTTTGTCATTGCGTGGCCAGCGCCGCTCGATTTTCAAACGCAGTTCCACTTGCTCGGGCTTGGGGAACAGCAGCTTGCCCAGACCCTTGGCGATGGTCTCTAGGCTAAGTAGGCGGGAAAAGCTCCAGCGTTTGGCGATTTGTACGCAGTCGTTAAACGACTTGGCTTTCACCTCTGGGCCACTGTTGACGATGGTCAGGCTGCGCAGCAACTCGGGGCGGTCGACGCCGAGCTGAAAGCCGATCATGCCACCCATGGAAATGCCGACTAGGTGCACGGGGTCGAGCTTTAAGTGCTCAATCAGCGCGGCTACATCCTCGGCAAAACCGGCAATGCTGTAATGCTCCACGGGTTTTTCAGAACGCCCGTGGCCGCGTAAATCGATGGCAATTACCCGGTAATGGGCCGCCAGCACGGCGGTTTGTTCTTCCCAGTCGAGGGTGCTTGAGCCTAGGCCATGCACCAACAACAGCGGCGCACCGTGGCCGTAGTCTTCGTAGTGCAGTTGGCAGCCGTCGAAATCGAAAAATGACATCGTTGGACTCCTTAGAACGGTAATTTATTGACTGGCAATAGCGCTGTCGAGGACGCCTGGGTCAAAAGACCTCAGCAGTTCTACCAGTATTTGACTGGCCGGGCCTAGCGGTTTGTCTTTGTTCGCGTAGAGGGAGAATTGCGGGTGGCGGCTGCCGCCTTGCAGGAGCGGCAGCTCTTGCAGCAACCCGCTGGCCAGTTCACGTTCGATCAGGTGACGCGGCAGCCAGGCAAAGCCTAAGCCGCTACTGACAAAAGTGGCCGCCGTGGGCAGGCTGCCAACCGTCCAGCGCTGCTCTGCGCCGAGCCAGCCGACGTCTCGCGGTTGGGTGCGGCCGGAGTCGCGAATCACCACTTGCATATGGTTCTCAAGGTCACTGGCGGTGACTTGTCGCTGCAGAAGCTGAAGTGGGTGCTGTGGATGGCTGACCGCGATAAATTCGACGCTGCAGAGCTCGCTGCCCAAATAGCCGGCAATCGTCAGGCTGGTGATGGCGAGGTCGGTCGCGCCTTCGAGTAGCACTTCCTCAACCCCCGAGAGCACCTCCTCGCGCAAGCGCACCCGGCAGCCGCGGCTGAGCGGCATAAAGGCGCTCAGGGCCTGCACGAGGCGGGCAGTCGGATAGGCCGCATCCACTACCAAGCGCACTTCGGCCTCCCAGCCTTGCTCCATATGCAGGGCCAGCTCTTCCAGTTGACTGGCTTGTTTGACCAGCTGCCGCGAACGACGCAGGAGCATATTGCCGGCTTCGGTGAGCACCGCTTTGCGCCCCTCGATACGCAGTAACGGCACCCCTAGTTGCTCTTGCATGCGCCCAACCGTGTAACTGATAGACGACTGGGAACGATGCAGGGCTTGTGCCGCTTGGGCAAAACCGCCGTGATCGACCACCGCTTGCAGGGTGCGCCATTGTTCAAGACTGACGCGGGGGGCTTTCATGGCTGGCTCCAAAAAATCAGCGAATCTGTTGGTTATTGAGGCTAATAGTGGAAGGCTTATAAATCAATTAATTCGATGTTGTTGAGCGATTATTTGCGCTTTTTAATCGATTTATATGGCTATAACCTTCGCTCATCAACACTTAATTAGCGCCAGAGAGGCCATAGTAATGTCGAATATTTTGCTTATCGAAAGCAGCGCACGCCAACAAGGCTCGGTTTCCCGTCAACTGAGTGAGCAATTTATCGCTCAGTGGCAAAACGCGCATCCCGCCGATCAGGTGACTGTGCGTGATCTGGCGCTAGAGCCAGTGCCGCATTTGGACAGTAACTTGCTGGGTGGCTGGATGACCCCGGCCGAGCAGCAAACGGCGGATGAGCAAGCGGCGCTGGCGCGCTCCAATACGCTCACCGACGAGTTATTGGCGGCTGATGTGCTGGTGCTGGCTGCGCCTATGTACAACTTTTCCATACCCAGCACCTTGAAAGCTTGGCTCGACCATGTGCTGCGCGCCGGCGTGACCTTTAAGTACACCGACACCGGTCCGCAGGGTTTGCTTAGCGGCAAACGTGCCTTTGTCTTGACCTCGCGTGGTGGCATTTATGCCGGCAGCGGCCTAGATCATCAAGAACCTTACTTACGCCAAGCGCTGGCATTTATCGGCATTCATGAGGTGAGCTTTATTCATGCCGAAGGGCAAAGCATGGGTGCCGAGGTTGCCGGGCCGAGCTTGCTGCAAGCGCAGGCACGGGTGGCGCAAGCGCTTTAAAACCAAGCGTTAGGCTTAGACACACGCTTGCCACTGTTGCTCCTTGGTGCGCCGGGCCTAGGTAAGAAATTACCTAGGCCCTTTTTTCTGCGGCGTTAGCCGCTTTGGCAAAAGCTGGCTAACAGGTTAAGGTCGCAGGCTAGTTGTTGGCGCCTAATGCGCTGCGCGTGGGTTGGGTGTTGCCACTAGGAGGCTTGGGTGAAGTTGTCTGGACGCGGGGTCAGTTTGTCGCTGATTGCCTCGGTGCTGTTCGTGTTAATTCCCGGTTACGTGCGTGAGTTGGCGCCGCTCGACGGGGTACAGGTGTTTGCCCAGCGGGTACTGTGGTCGATCCCCGCGGTATTGATGCTGGTGCTAATCAGTCGCCAATGGTCGGTGTTGGCCGCCGCTCTGCGCCGACTGCGTGATGAGCCATTGCTGCTCGCCGCCTTGCCGCTGGCGGCGTTGCTGATGGGCGTGCAGTGGGCATTGTTTGTTTGGGCGCCGTTGTCCGGCCGGATGCTGGAAGTCTCGCTGGGCTATTTTTTGCTGCCCTTGGCCATGGTGCTGGTCGGCCGGCTGTTTTATGCCGAGCGCTTGCGCCCGCTGCAACGCATCGCGGTGTTCTGTGCCTTGCTCGGGGTGGCCCATGAGTTGTGGCTGACCAGTGCGTTTTCGTGGGTGACTTTGGTGGCGGCGCTGGGTTATCCGCCGTACTTTATGCTGCGCCGCTGGATGCGCCTGGATGCGCTGTCGGGCTTCGTTTTGGAAATGTTGGTGCTGGCGCCGCTGGCGATCTGGCTGATTGTTAGCGCCGGTTTGCCGGATGCCTTTGTGCAGTCGCCACAGTTGTGGTGGTTGCTACCGGGCTTGGGGCTGCTCAGCGCGCTGGCCTTTGCGGCAATGATGACCTCCAGCCGGTTATTGCCGATGGGGCTGTTCGGGATTCTCAGTTATGTCGAACCGGTGCTGCTGTTTGGCGTTTCGGTACTGCTGTTGGGCGAACACTTTGACCCGGCGCAGCTCTGGACCTATCTGCCCATTTGGTTGGCGGTGCTGCTGATCGGTTGGGACAGCGCGCGGTTGTTGCGCAAGCAGACCCGGCAACAAATTTGATCTTGTCGGGCCGATGTGAACAACGCTTGGCGGGCTAACTCGGTTAGCCCGAGCCGAGCGATTACGCGGTTATTCCAAACGCACGCGATACACCTCATTGAGCGCAATTAGCTTATCGCGGGCCAATTGCAGCGCGCTTTGCGTGAGTGGGCGCATGCCATCGCTGATGGCTTGTTGTTCGATTCGTTGCGCCGATACCGACGGTTCAATCAGTGCGCGCAGTGCTGGGCTGACTTCTAATAGCTCATAGGCGGCCACGCGTCCGGCGAAGCCCAAGCCACGGCAGTGTTCGCAGCCGCTACCGACATAAAACGGCTCGTCAACGGTTAGCCCGAGCGAGGCGCGCACATGCTTGGGCACCTCTTCAAGCACTAAGCAGTGCGGGCAGTTACGTCGTACCAAACGCTGGGCCAGAACTCCGAGTAGGCTGGCGTTGAGCAGGTAGGGGGCAATGCCAATCTCCAGTAAACGGGTAATGGTGGTTGCCGCGCTGTTGGTGTGCAGCGTGCTAAGCACTAGATGGCCGGTGAGGGCGCTCTCGGTGGCCATCATGGCGGTTTCTTGGTCACGAATTTCGCCGACCATGATGACGTCGGGGTCGTGGCGCAGAATGTGCCGCAGGGCGCGCGAGAAGGTGAAGCCTATTTGCGGCTTGACCTGAATCTGGCGGATGCCATTGATTTGGTATTCGACCGGGTCTTCCACGGTAATGATATTGACCCCGCTGCTTTTGATTACATTCAGCGCCGCATACAGGGTGGTACTTTTACCTGAGCCGGTCGGCCCGGTGACCAAAACGATGCCTTGGTTATGGCTGATTAAATCGCGAAAACGTTCGGCGTCACGGCCGCTGAAACCAATTTGGTCGAGAGTTTTTAAGCTTTGTCGGGTGTCCAGGATACGGATCACCACGCTTTCACCATGCACCGTGGGAATGATCGATAGGCGCAAGTCGATGGTTCGCTCGGCGGACGTGACCATGTAGCGACCGTCTTGCGGTAGGCGCCGCTCAGCGATATTCATGCCGCCGATAATTTTAATCCGGCTGACGATGGCCGCGAGGTTGCTGTGCTTGATTCGGCGGGTTTCCACTAATACGCCGTCAATGCGCAGCAAAATCACCAGGTCATTCGCTCCCGGCATTAGATGGATATCCGAGGCCCGGCGGCTGATGGCCTCATCCAGCAAAGCATCGACAAAACGCACCGTGGGTTTGTCTTCGGCCAGTTGCTTGATGCGGTGCAGGCTGAGTGATTGCTCGGCGGTTTCGTTTTCGGGCAGTTGTTCGGCCGTGGCGCCGGCGTAGCCGCGATTAATCGCCTGTTCAATGTCTAAGGCGCTGGCCAGTACTGTTTCAACGCTTTTGCCGGTGACAAAGCCGAGTAAATGTAAGAGTTCACAATGGGTGGGGTCGGCAGAGGCAACGATCAGGCGTTCGCCGTCGAGCATTAATGGCATCACCAAATAGCGGCGCGCCAAGCTCTCGGGAATCAATTTCAATACTTCAGGTTGGAAGTCAAACCCCTCAAGCTGAACTTGGGCGACGCCCAATTGCTGCGCCAAGGTTAAATTTAAGCGCTCGGCGCTGATCATCTGTAGTTCGAGCAGCACTTGGCCGAGGCGACCAAAGTCCGGGTGTTCGTGCTGGTATTTAAGCGCTGTTTCTAATTGCGCAGGGCTGATGACATGGTTGTCCACCAGTAAAATACCCAGCGAGACACCCAGCGGAGTTAAGCAGGGGTGAGTGCTCAGGTAGTGCTGTAGTTCGCGGGTGTTTCTCAATACGTTGGTCATGGACGTCAACCCTTAGAAGTACTTCTACAAGTATGGCTGACGGCCTAATGCCATCACTGCGCTGGGTCAACGGAGTGTTTGGGTTTAGCGCAAAACGTCGCGCATGATTTCGCGCACTATGCCGGTGGTGATGTTGATGAGTGCCGCGTCACTGCCCACTTGTCGCCATTCGTAGCCGGGATAGTTGGGCAGTTGCCGGGCAAAATCCGGGTGCATTTTTTTCGCGATGCCGGGTGGTAAGGGTTTGCCGCGGGCCAGATTTTTGCGGATGCCCGGTGGCAGGCTGTCGATCTGCCCGTACTGGCCTTGGTTGTCAGTGAAAATGCGCAAAATGCGCTCGACATTATTGTCGTAGTGGCGCTGGAAGTACTCATCATCGTTGTCGTAGTTATCGCTGCTATTGCCACTGTGGCTGTTTTTCTGTGCCTTGGCATTGCTGTTTTGGCTGCTGTTGTTCTTGCCGCTGTGCCCGTTGTCTTGATTACCTTTGCCATTGCCGGGGTCGGCCAGTAGCAGGCTGCTGCTGAGTAACAAAGCAAGGCCAGTGGCGCTCAGCGATAAGGTGCGAATACTGAACATGGGGCTAACTCCTCGGTTGGCTTGGCGGTGAGTGCATGCAATAGCAGCATGAATATGCAGTTTAGTGCCTTATCGCAACGCTGCTTTGGCAGAAATCCCCGGCCTTAAAGGCGCATCCGGGTTATCCTATGCAGTTGATTCTGTGATTTTTTTGAGGTGTTGCCCGTGTTTGCCCAATTCGCCCTGCATGAACGTCTGCTGAAAGCCGTGGCCGAGCTTAAATTTGTCCAGCCAACCCCGGTACAAGCAGCGGCCATACCGCCGGCGTTGGAAGGACGCGACCTGCGGGTGACGGCGAAAACCGGCAGCGGCAAGACCGCGGCTTTTGTCCTGCCACTGTTGAATAAACTGATGGGCCCATCGATGCAGCGCGTGACCATTCGCGCGCTGATCTTGCTGCCAACCCGCGAGTTGGCCCAGCAAACCCTAAAAGAAGTCGAGCGTTTCTCGCAGTTCACCTTTATCAAATCCGGGATGATTACCGGTGGTGAAGACTTCAAAGTGCAGGCGGCCATGCTGCGTAAGGTGCCGGACATCTTGATCGGCACCCCAGGGCGGATGCTTGAGCAATTGAACGCCGGCAACCTGAAACTCAATGACGTTGAAGTGCTGATTCTCGACGAAGCCGACCGCATGCTCGACATGGGTTTCGCCGAAGACGTGCAGCGCTTGGCCGGCGAGTGCTGTAACCGCCAGCAGACCATGTTGTTCTCAGCCACCACTGGCGGCGCCGGCCTGCGCGATATGGTCGGCACGGTGTTGCGCGACCCGCTGCACTTGCAGCTCAACAGCGTTAGCCAGTTGAACGAAGGCACCCGTCAGCAAATCATCACCACCGACCACAACCACCACAAAGAACGTGTGGTGAACTGGCTGTTGGCTAACGAAACCTATGAAAAAGCGATCATCTTCACCAACACCAAGGTGCAGGCCGACCGCCTGTACGGCAAGTTGGTAGCTGCCGACTACAAAGTATTTGTGCTGCACGGTGACAAAGACCAGAAGGACCGCAAACTGGCCATCGACCGCATGAAGCAGGGCGGCGCGAAGATTCTGGTGGCCACCGATGTGGCGGCGCGCGGCTTGGATGTGGAAGGTCTGGATCTGGTGATCAACTTCGACATGCCGCGCAGTGGCGACGACTATGTACACCGTATCGGTCGTACCGGTCGCGCCGGCAATGAAGGCTTGGCCATCTCGTTGATCTGCCACAGCGACTGGAGCCTGATGTCGAGCATCGAGCGCTACCTCAAGCAGCGTTTCGAGCGGCGTAATATCAAGGATGTCAAAGGCATCTACCAAGGCCCGAAAAACCTCAAGGCCTCGGGTAAAGCGGTGGGCGTTAAGAAGAAGAAAACCCCGGCCGAGAAAAAAGCCTCAGCGAAGAAAGCCAGCGCCAAGCCGAACAAGCGTAAATCCATCAACCGGCCGCAAACAGAAGCCTTGGTTAGCCATGACGGCTTAGCACCGCTCAAGCGCAAGAAGCCAAGCGTCGAAGCGGCTGAATAAGCCTCGGCTTAAGCTAATAGTTGTTGCCACTGCGGCGCGGGTTTGACGATCAGTCAGGCCCGCGCCGCAGTCGTTTGTGCTTGTGCTTTTAATGCGCTGACACGATTGGCGGCGCCTTCGGTGAGTTGTGCTGGCATCTCTGGCCCCTGTGTTACGCCGGGCTGGCTGCTAACCTTGGCTGATTATGTATGAGTCGCCGGTTGGCGACGGCTGCCGATTGAGGACCTACCTGTGAACGCGTTATCCGTTGCCTTTTGTGTGTTGCTGGCAAGCTTGCCGGTGACGTCTTTTGCTTGGTCCAATCATTCCCTCGGCAGCACCTTAGCCTTGCGCGATTTACCGGAGATTAAGCAGGCCGCGCCTGTCGCCGTGGAGCCGCTGGAGGATTTTTTGCGCGTCGAGGCGGTCGGTTTGCAAGCTTTGCTCGATCAGCAAGAAGCCTTCGCCTTGGCCAATTTCCCCGGCTACCCCGAGCGTCCTGCGGCCTTGCGTTGGCAGCCTGCGTTAGAAGGTAAAGACGAGGGCGCGCGGCAGACGGATTTTCTCAAGGCGCTGCGCATCAGTCCGCAGATCAAGCTGGCCAATTTTGTTCAGGCCTTGCCGGGCTTTCCCGGTGAGGGTCGTGAACAGTTGAATGCGCAAGCGGTGATGGTGTTCAAACAGGCGAGTATCTGGAATGAATGGCGCTTCTTGGCGGTGAATCCCGGCGAGCTGCTCAGCCCACTGCAGGTGGTGGCCAGCGCCGCCGATGAGCCTGATTATGGCCACGACATCAATCTGTTTAGCGACAATCCCGGCGAAGTTGGCGCTCAGTACAATTTCGGCCCGCAGCCCTTTGGTGATGCGCGCTTTGAGTACTCCTCGCAAGCGCCGTTTCATATCGGCTATTACCATGACGACGCCATCATTTTCGCCGCCGGGCCGTTTCTGACCCGCACCTATCCCGAGTGGCGCGCCTACCAGTATTTCGGTTTGGCCCGTTATGCCTTCGAGCATGGCCACCCGTACTGGGGCTATCGCTTTATGGGCTGGGGCCTGCATTACATTCAGGACCTGACTCAGCCCTATCACGCCAAAGTCTTACCGGGAGTTGAGACCAGCAGCCTGATCTGGACGGCGGCAAAAGACGCCGCCGGTTTTGGCGACGATAAAAAAGCGGCCATTGAGCGCGTGGCAACTCGCCATACTGAGATTGAAAAATACCAACTTAAATGGCTGCAACAACTGCTGCGCGATGGCGAAAATGCCAGCCCGCTGCTGCAGGCTTATGCCGACAGCAGCAAAGATGCCGGCTATCCAGCCTTTGGCAGCGGTTATTTACGCAACGTGGTGTCGGCGCAGTCGTTTGCCCGCGCCGACCAGTTGGATGCGTTGATTTCCCAAACGTTGCTGGCGGTGCCGGCGGCGCAAGGCTTTAGCGCGAGCAATCAGTTGGCCGCAGAGCCTGCGCCCAGTGCCGAACTCAGTGCGCTGCTGATCGAGTTGATAGGCAATTTCGGCGCCCATAGCCGCAATGCGGTGCGCGGTACAGTGCTCGATGGCGCTAGCCCGACCGTCGAGGCCGAGTAACCCAGGTGCTGGCTAAAGCGCCAGCGCGGCGGTCTTTGCCTGCGTTCTAGACGCACCCGCCCAGTGGCTATCGGCTTTACCGCTCAAGCCAATAGGCAAAGGTGCGCTTTGCTGGCTATGATCGCAGGCCATGACACCCTCATTTCAAAATCGCCAATCCTGCCCGCCCGGCGCCTGCATCTGCGGGCGTGAAGGCTTGTTGGATAATCCCGCTGCCGACCTGCGCTTCCTGCGCCTGACTCGGCCGGAAGAAAAGCGCCTGCTCGAACGCCTGGAAAACCTCGACAGCCTCGACGACCTCGAACGCCTGCAGCAACGTATGCACGAGCAACTCGGCATCCGCTTGCAAGTCGCCCCCGGCCGCACCGAGGTACGCAGCATGCGCGGCATCGCCGTGCATATCGACGACTTGCCCGGCCTATGCCGCAAAACCCGCCAAGCCATACAAGCCGCGATCCGCCGCGGACTGGAGAAGCGTCCCGAGATCGCTTATCGACTGTTGGATGCGCATGATTTGTTTCGGGAGGGGTGAAACAGGTGGGTGCGGTGTGAGTCGAGGGTCGACTGGTAGTGCCGCTGCTGATAAGGCTTTAACCGACCAAGAGAGGCCATTTTCCCTGCATAAACCTGCACTGTTAAGCCCCAGAACACCCCCCTTTGCACTCACTTAGTGCGAGTTAAAACGCATAAAATCTCTATCAATTTGATATCTATGTGTTTTTTTAATGGCACATCTTATGCGTACTGTAAGGCAGTGAGAGGCTGCTGAAACTTATTTAGCCAGTGCTTTAACTCTCAACCTTTTAGGCGAAGGGAGATTAGCTATGAAGCATTTATCATGCTCAACCTATGATGCTTACAGTAACCTGCCAGTAGATAACGTTGATTGGTGCCAGATAGAACTCGCTTACAGAAATGGGCTTAAAGCCTTAGAAAAAGCTGCAATCGAAAATGGGATTTCAATGGAGTTCATCAGAAACAAGGCTAATCAAGAAGGCTGGCCGCAACCAGCCCGGCGAGCCTCACGTTAGCTAGGTCGCACGGCCCAGCAAACCCAGCCCCGCCGCACTAACCCTTAATCGAGCCGATAGCTGGCCAGTTCCAGCGCTGTTAGCACACGCAGGTTACTTGGGGCGATCGACTGCATGTCGTCCACCAAGCTGCTGGGGATATTCATTTCTTTGAAGTAGGCGGCGGGGCTGTAACCTGCGGCGTTGCCCGTTAGGTTGGCTTGGGCGGAGTCGCCATTGGCGAAGTAGGGGCGGTGGATGCCGACATGGCCGCGCACGGTTTTGTCGCGGCCGGCGGCCAGCAGGTAGACGCAGCTGCCTTGGCACACGGCGTTGTTTTGCACCAAAGTGTCGAAGCCGGCTTCACGCAGCAGGCGACCCATTTTGATCGCTTCCGGCACGCTACCGCCGATGTTGTCCAGCAATGCGAGCTTCTTGGTGTACTTGCCGGGGTTGGCTGTGAGGCCTTTGAGCAGTGCTTCGTAGTCGCCGGGGGCAATGTCTTCCGAGACGCTGACGGCGAGAATGCGGCCGGCGGTTTTGTGTTGCACGGCCTCCACCTCAACCTTGCCGATTGCCGCCGTCGAGGCAAGCAGGCTGGCGCACAGCAGGGTGGTCCGAAGGGCTCTAGGGCTCATAAACAGGCGCGTCCTTACACGGGTGATTGGCGGTTGATGCGCCGGCGTTATTGATCCGGCAGGAATTAGATTTGGAATCGGCTGTTGTAGGAGCCAGCTTGCTGGCGATCCGGGCCGCCAAGAGCATCGCCAGCAAGCTGGTGCCTACTGATCGGTGGCAAAAAATCTATTTGCCGGCCGAATCTATCGAGGGCGACTTAAAACTTTTCCTTTGGCCCCAGATAACGCCATTCCCCCAGTGGCAGCTTGGCCATTGGCACGCCGCCAATGCGGATGCGTTTGAGGTTGATCACCTTTAAACCTACGGCCTCGCACATATGGCGAATTTGCCCCGGCAGTGGGTTTTTCAGGGCGAAGCGCAGGCGGGTTTCGTTCTGCCAGCTGACCTTGCAGGGCATCAGCGGTTTGCCGCGAAAGTTCAGACCGTGGGCTAAGCGCTTGAGGCCGTGGGACACCAGCTCGCCGCTGACTTCGACAATGAACTCTTGCTCAAGCTTGTTGATGTCTTCGTTGAGCTTGCGCGACACGCTGAAGTTCTGGGTGAACACCTGCAGGCCGCAGGCGTCGGTGTCCAGCGGCAGGCACAGGGTCAGGCGCTCGAAATGCCGTTGCAGCGGGCGAATGGCCGACAAATCGGCGGCCGCCTGGCTGGCTTTGCTGAGTAATTTGAGCGCGTCGTCGGCGAGCATGCCGACCGGTTTGTGCACTATCAGGGTGATGGGTTCTTGCTGGGTGAGCACCGCCTCTGGGTGCAGCAGCACCTGCTGCGACTCGACCTTGAACTGTGGTTCTTCGACGACTTGGCCGTCGACTGTGACCCAGCCGCCCTCGATATAGAGCTCGGCTTCGCGGCGTGAGCAGCCTACTTGCTCGGCCAGGCGTTTAGAGAGGCGAATTGGATCAGTCATGCGGGTGGCCGTAAATAGGGGGGAGGTGCATTGTAAGCGCCAGCGCCGGCTTGTGCGCAGCAATAGTGCGTAGTGGCGGTGCAAATGTGTGGTTGCGGGTGTTTGCCGCTTGAGGCGATTTTGCCTCGCTGGCGTTTTGTTCGGGTAGCGCTCGGTTGATATTGCGCGGGGAGAATGTCGGTTTAGCGCGGGGCTAAACCGACACTTGGTTACAGGCCGACGGCGCGCAGGTCCAATTTCCCGTTGAGTAATGGCGGGCACCAGAAGTAGCTGCCGGTGATGGCGTGGGTGAATTGAAACAGGCCGTCGAGAATGCCGTCTTCAACGCCGACCATGCGCTTGAGCTGGGCCTCGAAGGCATCCAGTGAATGGCCAAAGGCGGCAAACATAAAACCGGCTTGTGCGCCCTCTGCCCATGGCATCGAGCGTCGCAGGACAAAGGCTTCAGGTGCGAAGCTTTCTTGCGCCGTGCGTTTCACGTGGGCCGATTCTGGGGCGTCGGCGAGTTCGTAGTTATCGCTTTTGCGCCGGCCGATGGCGTGGTCTTGGGCTTGACTGCTCATGGCTTCGAAGGCGGGCATATCGTGCAGCCATTGCTGCAGGGCGACAAAGCTGCTGCCGTCCAGCCCAGGCCCTTGGTTCGCGACAATGGCAGCGGTATGTGCGGCCTCATCAATTGGATTTTCGGTGCCGTCTTCATAACCGGTCAAATCCAGCCCGGTTTTGTATTTGAAGGCATCAACCTGCTGCGTCAGCACAAAGGCGCCAGCCAAACAGTCGATGATTTGCCGTTGTAGATGCACCAGTTCGCCGCGCTCATCTTCGCGCAACCAACAGCACAGCGAACTCGGCGTGGCCGGAATGTCGCAGCCGGGCAGGGCATAGCTGGGGAAATCATGCAGGCCGTTAATTTGCTGGCCCAGTGTGAGTACTAATGATTGACCCAAGCCAACCACGACGCGCTTACCGTCAGCCATCTGGGCCAGCCGTTGCAGTGCCGTGGACAGATCAGCATTCGGCACGGCCTGAAAAAATACATAGCTGGCAAACTTTGGGATGGGCGCGAGTATGCCCGGTTGCGCGTGAGTCATAAGAGCTCCTTAGTTGCTCGGTCGTTTGCGCGGCGCTTATGGGCCACCGCGCAGAGGCTGCAAGGTTGTTTTGAGCTTTGCGGTTAGGCCTGTTGCGCGAGTATATCCAGCGCTACGGCTTCGGCGATACGCACGCCATCGACCCCGGCCGAGAGAATTCCGCCGGCATAGCCTGCGCCTTCACCGGCCGGGTATAGACCCTTGATATTCAGGCTTTGCAGGTTGTCACCACGGGTGATGCGCAGCGGCGATGAGGTGCGGGTTTCGATGCCGGTGAGCACGGCGTCGTGCATGGCAAAGCCGCGAATTTGCTTTTCAAACGCCGGCAAGGCTTCGCGGATCGCCTCGATGGCAAAGTCGGGCAGGGCGCTGGCTAAGTCGACCAGATGCACGCCGGGCTTGTACGAGGGTTCTACGCTGCCGATAGCCGTGGAAGCGCGACCAGCAATAAAATCGCCAACTAGCTGCGCCGGCGCCTCGTAGGTGCTGCCGCCGAGTACATAGGCGTGGGACTCCAAGCGTTCTTGCAATTCGATGCCAGCCAGCGGGCCGCCGGGGAAGTCTTGCTCGGGGGTAATGCCGACCACGATGCCGGCGTTGGCATTGCGCTCATTGCGCGAGTATTGGCTCATGCCGTTGGTGACCACCCGATTCGGCTCGGAGGTGGCCGCCACTACGGTGCCGCCGGGGCACATGCAGAAGCTGTACACCGCCCGGCCGTTTTTAGCGTGGTGCACCAGTTTGTAATCGGCGGCGCCAATTTTCGGGTGGCCGGCAAATTTGCCCAAGCGGGCACGGTCGATCAAGGATTGCGGGTGCTCGATGCGAAAACCCACCGAGAACGGCTTGGCTTCCATGTACACGCCACGGGCGTGGAGCATACGGAAGGTGTCGCGGGCGCTGTGACCGAGGGCCAGTACCACATGCCGGCTGTGCAGTTGTTCGCCATCGGCCAGCACCACGCCGGTGATTTGTTCGCCATCGAGCAACAGATCGGTGACCTTCTGTTCGAAGCGAATTTCGCCGCCCAGCGCTTCGATCTGATGGCGCATATGCTCGACCACGCCGGTTAAACGAAAGGTGCCGATATGCGGTTTATTCACATAGAGGATTTCTGCCGGTGAGCCGGCTTTGACAAACTCGTGCAGCACTTTGCGGCCCAAATGCTTAGGGTCTTTGATCTGGCTGTAGAGCTTGCCGTCGGAGAAAGTGCCGGCACCGCCCTCGCCAAATTGCACGTTGGATTCGGGGTTAAGCACGTTCTTGCGCCACAGGCCCCAGGTGTCTTGGGTGCGCTCACGCACCGCTTTGCCACGCTCGAGAATGATCGGCTTAAAGCCCATTTGCGCCAGCACTAAACCGGCAAAAATCCCGCAGGGGCCGAAACCGACCACGATCGGCCGCTCGCTTAAATCCGCTGGCGCTTGGCCAACGCTGTGATAACGGGTATCGGGCGCCACGCCTATGTGCCGGTCTTCGCTGCAACTGGCCAGTAACGCGGCTTCGTCGCGCACGTTAAAGTCGATGGTGTAGATAAAGCACAGCTCGGCGTTTTTTTTGCGCGCATCGTAGCTGCGTTTAAACAGGCTGAAGTCGAGTAGTTCTTCCGGTTCGATCCCCAGCCGCGCCAGCAGCGCCGGGCGCAAGGCTTCATCCGTGTGATCGATAGGCAGTTTCAGTTCGGTAATGCGCAGCATGGCGATAATCCCGTTGAGGCCGGAGGCAACCCGGCAGTGTTGAGCAAGGCGCAGATTATAAACGCTGGCAGAGGCCTTTCGTTAGGTTAAAAAGGGCTATGGCCCAGTTATGGGTTGAGGTGTGTGGGTCGGTTAGGTGATGCCTGGAGCGCGGTAATTTGTAGGGTGGGTTAGGCGCATGAGCACGGGCTAT
>JBILAR010000012.1:0-46486 GCA_044354115.1 Pseudomonas sp.
ATGCCCCACAGCGAAGCATCGATACCCTTGATGATGTTACCGGCGCCCAAGCTCGGACCAACGGTGCGTTCTTCGGCAAAGTACATCGGTGCCGCCAAGCCACCCGCACGCAGCAGCAAGGCTAGCTCTGAAGACTCGCCCGGGCCATCGAGGCCGGTGATGCGAAATTGGCTACCAAGTGGCGACTGAATGGTCGCCAAGCTGATGACCTTTTTCTCTTCCTTAAAGGTTTGCACCGGTACGTCTTTGAGGACGCCGCCGACCATTTGCTTAACGTATTTGGTCTGCGCCTTTTGCTCGATAAAGATCACCGCCATGCTGCGCCCGACGTTATTACGGGTCGCGCGGTTCATCAGGTCACCACCGTGACCATCGAGACGGATATTTACCTGCTGACGACCGTTCTCATCGAAACTGGCTTGGGCGTCGGTTACCTGGTCACCGGTGATGATCAGCCCACGCTCTAACGGCACAGGGCGACGGCCCGCCTCGCGAAACTCAAAAGATTCGGTGGTGGCTTTACCGGCGTCGGCGTCAGCCGCCAGACGGAACTCAAGGTTGGCGGTTTTACCAAGGATGCGCTTGGCTTCGGCGGTGTCTTGCACGCCCGGCAACTCAACCACAATACGGTTGGCGCCTTGGCGCTGCACCAGTGGCTCAGCCACACCCAACTCGTTAACCCGGTTACGCACCGTGGTTAAGTTTTGCTTAATCGAGTATTCGCGAATTTCAGTAATCTTGGCCGGTGTTAGCACCAGGCTCAGCACTTGCAAACCATTACGTTCGGTAGTGGTCAGGGCAAAATCACTGAAGCCTTTCTGGATCAGGCTACGCGCCTTGTCCAACTGCTCGGTATCGGTAAAGCCCAAGCTGAAACCAGCGGTTTGCTGCGGCAGACTGCGATAACGCAGGTGCTCTTTACGCAGCATGCCCTTAACTTCGCCCTCATAGACTTTAACGCGGGCGGCAATGGCTTTATCCATATCCACTTCAAGCAAGAAGTGCACACCACCGGACAAATCCAAGCCCAGTTTCATTGGGCTCGCACCCAGCGCGCGCAACCATTTCGGTGTAGTTGGGGCCAAGTTCAAGGCCACCACAAAATCATCACCGAGGGCTTTACGCACCACATCTTTAGCGGCTAGCTGCTGGTCTTTCTCCTGCAGGCGCAGCAAGGCATTTTTACCCTCATTGCCCAAGACCGCCGATTTAACCGTAATCCCCGCCTCAGCCAAGGCCTTACTAATACGTTCAAGGTCCGCCTGAGTGACGCGTAACGTCGTGCTCTCACCGCTGACCTGAATGGCCGGATCATCCGGGTACAAATTCGGTGCGCTATAGATAAAGCCAAGCGCCAACACTGCCAGAATCAGCAGGTATTTCCACAGAGGGTATTTATTCAGCATGACGCCGCCCGCTTATGACGCGGGGCGCCTTGCGCGCCCCGTCGATGTTTATAGTTATGCTGCTGGCCGCAATTAGATTGCTTTCAGCGTGCCCTTGAGCAAGGTGGCCGCAATCGACGACTTCTGAACTTTCAGCTCAACAGTGTTAGACACTTCGAGCACTACAAACTCATCAGAAACCTTAACGATCTTGCCGGCAATACCGCCAGCGGTAACCACTTCGTCACCCTTTTGCAGATTGCTCAGCAAGTTCTTCTGCTCTTTGGCGCGCTTAGCCTGTGGCCGCCAGATCATCAGATAGAAAATCACAATGAAGCCGCCGAGAAACAAAAATTGCACGTACTCGCCACCAGGGGCTGCGGCAGCCACAGCGGTGCCATCGGCAAAAGCAGGGGAAATCAAAAAGCTCATGTTGCGCTCCTATAAAGGCAATAGTCAGGAAAAATCTAGGATTTACTTAGTTGAGCGGCGGTGTTTCTAACCCGCGCCGAGCGTAGAAGGCATCCACGAAGGCGGCCAATGTACCCTGTTGAATTGCCTCGCGCAAACCAGCCATTAACTGCTGATAGTGATGCAAGTTGTGGATTGTATTCAACATACTGCCCAGCATTTCGCCGCATTTATCCAGATGATGCAGATAGGCGCGGGAGAAATTACTGCAGGTGTAGCAGTCGCACGTTGGGTCCAGCGGCGACTCATCGTGTTTATGCACGGCATTGCGAATTTTCAACACCCCGGTGTCGACAAACAGATGACCATTACGGGCATTGCGGGTCGGCATCACGCAGTCGAACATGTCCACGCCGCGGCGCACACCTTCAACCAAGTCGGCGGGTTTGCCAACGCCCATCAGGTAACGCGGTTTGTCGGCGGGTAATTGTGGCGGCAGAAAATCGAGAATACGGATCATCTCTTCTTTCGGCTCGCCAACCGACAAGCCACCGATGGCATAGCCATCGAAGCCGATTGCATCTAGGCCGGCCAGCGAGCGCAGGCGCAAGTCTTCATGCATGCCGCCCTGGACGATGCCAAATAAGGCGGCGGTGTTGTCCGCATGGGCGTCTTTGGAACGCTGCGCCCAACGCAGTGACAACTCCATCGACACCCGCGCCACCTCTTCATCAGCCGGATAGGGCGTGCACTCGTCGAAAATCATCACCACATCGGAGCCCAGATCGCGCTGTACCTGCATCGACTCCTCAGGGCCCATAAACACCTTGGCGCCATCGACCGGCGAGGCAAAATACACGCCCTCTTCCTTAATCTTGCGCATGGCGCCCAAGCTGAACACCTGAAAACCACCGGAGTCAGTCAAAATCGGCCCCTGCCACTGCATAAAGTCATGCAGATCGCCGTGCTTTTTAATCACCTCGGTGCCGGGCCGCAACCACAGGTGAAAGGTGTTACCCAGAATCATCTGCGCGCCAGTGGCGACTATGTCGCGCGGCAACATGCCCTTAACCGTGCCGTAGGTGCCGACCGGCATAAACGCCGGGGTTTCCACCACGCCACGCGGGAAGGTTAAGCGACCACGGCGCGCCCGGCCCTCGGTGGCCAACAACTCAAAAGACATCCGGCAAGTGCGGGTCATAAGGTTTCCTCAGGCCCGCGCGCGGCGGGATTACGGGTGATAAACATGGCATCACCATAACTAAAGAAGCGGTAGCTCTGTTCAATCGCAGCTTTATAAGCGGCCATGGTTTCAGGGTAACCGGCAAACGCCGACACCAGCATCAGCAGGGTCGACTCAGACAAATGGAAGTTGGTCACCAAGGCATCGACCACATGAAACGGCCGGCCGGGGTAGATAAAAATATCGGTATCGCCGCTAAACGGCTTGAGCACACCATCGCGGGCGGCGCTTTCCAGCGAGCGCACGCTGGTGGTGCCGACCGCAATCACCCGCCCACCACGCGCCTTGCACGCCTCGACCGCCGCCACCACCGAAGCATCCACCTCCAGCCATTCGCTGTGCATGTGATGGTCTTCGAGGCGTTCAACTCGCACCGGCTGAAAAGTGCCAGCACCGACATGCAAGGTGACAAAGGCTGTTTGCACACCCATGTCAGCAATGGCTGTCATTAATGTTTGATCAAAGTGCAGCCCGGCGGTGGGCGCCGCTACCGCACCGGCGCGCTCGGCATACACGGTTTGATAGCGCTCGCGGTCGGCGCTTTCATCCGGCCGGTCTATATAAGGAGGCAGCGGCATATGGCCGACACGCTCCAGCAACGGCAACACCGGCTCGCTAAAGCGCAGTTCAAACAGCGCATCGTGACGGGCAAGCATCTCGGCTTGGGCGCCGCCTTCGAGCACAATCATCGAGCCCGGCTTGGGCGCTTTGCTGGCACGCACATGGGCCAACACCCGGCGACTGTCGAGCACCCGTTCAACCAGCACTTCCAGCTTGCCGCCCGAGGCTTTTTGCCCGAACAAGCGCGCGGCAATCACCCGCGTGTTGTTAAACACCATTAAGTCGCCGGGGCGTAAATACTCCAGCAAATCGGCAAACTGCCGATGGGCCAAAGCCCCGCTCGGACCATCCAGTGTCAGCAAACGGCTAGCGCTGCGCACCGCCAACGGGTGACGGGCAATTAAGGCTTCAGGCAGCTCGAAGGTAAAATCTGCAACGCGCATGGTAAAAAGATCATTTTCCAGGGCGGCAAAGTTTAACGGAAAGAGTGAAAATAGACTACGTAAACGCATTGACAGGATTAACTTCCATCTCTAGAATTCGCGCCCACTGAGCCCTGATGGCGGAATGGTAGACGCGGCGGATTCAAAATCCGTTTTCGAGAGGAGTGGGAGTTCGAGTCTCCCTCGGGGCACCAAATAGCAGTAACTGCAAGTTTCTACCAAGCTTGCAAACCCAGAGAAACCGGCCCTAGCGCCGGTTTTTTTGTGCCTGTGTATTTTCCCAAGCGCCGATCGACCACAACCTCAGCAGTCATTACTGAACCTGCGTCCAGCGGCGTTGCGCCGATCCTTAGCTGCATTCCTGTATTACTGGTCAAACTCACGGTGCTTGGTTACGGCAAGATTCAAGCGGCCACAAAATTGCTGCGGCTCGCAGGCTCACCGGCACCCTACATCCATGTTTTTTCAACCTTTTCGCATTATGGCGGCAATTAAAATGCCGGCAGCACTGCACATTACCTGAGTCATTAGGTAACATCCGCCTGCGTACAACGTAATATCACTGCAACATCACCGCTCTACTCTCGGCACCAGCCAAGGCTGCGTAAATACACGCAGCGGCGCACGAGCGATCATCCAAAGGAGTACACCGCAATGGAACTTGCACGAGCTGAACAACGCGAATTTAACGCCATGCGCCGACACGTTGAGCAATTGCTCGCCAACGGCTGGAGCATCACCGCGCGCATGCCGCTAACCCTAGAATGTCAGGGCCGCAAAGCGGTGGTGCGCTGCGGCGTGCTGATAAGCAGCCAATAGGCCTAGCGCACAGATAAAAGCCAATCGGCACAAAAAAGCCCCAGATGCGTAAACATCTGGGGCTTTTTTGTGCCTGCGATTTAGCGGTTATTCAGTTGCTGCTGAAGGTTTTGTACTTGCGTTTGCAGGGTGCTGATATTGCGGCTGACTTGGCCGCGAAAGGCGTCAAATTCGGCGGTGCTGTTTTGCGCCGGGCGATTATCCAGCTCGCTGCGCAGCACCAAGAGGTCTTGCTCCAAACGGGCAATGGCCTGATTGGGATTGCCTTGCTTTTTCAAACCCTCAAGCTCGGCCGCCAAGCTTTTCAGTTGAGCGTCGAGTTTGCCTTGCTCAGCAAGCGCGGCTTTTAAACTCAGTTGCTCGGCACTCACGCCCTTGAGTTTGGCCTCCAGTTGGCTGCTGCCCTCGCCTTGCAGCTTTAACTCGGCGCTCAACTCTTGCAGGCGCTTGCCTTGGCTGCCCTGCTGGCCGCTGGCGGTTTGCTGCTGCTTGGACAACTCCGTCAACTTAGCTTCCAGCTGTTTAACCCGCAGCTTAAGCGCCTCGTTCTCGCCGGTAACGCTCGACTCAGTGGCCACCACCTTGCCGGAAATATCCTGCAAGCGGCCGGCGGCATCTTCGCTGATGCGCGCAAAGCTCTCTTGGGTGGCGACCAACTGCTGCTCCATCAGCGCTATTTGCTGAAAGCTCCACCAGGCCAAACCGCTCAGGGCGATTAACGCCGCCCCCAGCAAGGCCCACAACGGCCCGGTGCCGGCGCTCTTGAGTGCCGATTGGGCGACTGCTTGCGCAGCCGGATGCGCCTGCGACGCGCCTGTGCTACTGGCTTGAGCAAGCTCGTCGCGATCACGGGCGCCACTGGCAAGGCTGGGGATCTGCTCAAGTTCGTCGAGTGCATCGTTGCGCATGGGAAACCTACAAAAACCAAATCAAGAAAGTCCGGCGAGTATACCGCGTTCACCCACCAGGCCTGAGCCGCGCGCCAGAGCGATGCGCGGCGCACCGACGAAGGGCAATTTAGCCCCACATAAACGCGGATAAGCCGGCGCAGCCCGCACGCCGCCAGCGCCGCCCACTTGGTACGCCGTTTGCAAACACCCCTGCAGCTAAAGCCGCACGCTAGAGCGGTGCAGCCCACGCAGCACAGACCACACGCCTGCCACGATCAACGCCGACCGTGCGCTCGAACTCTTCAATGCCGAGAGGACGCCAACAATGGAACTGAATAAAACCGTTATCGATTGCATGCAAACACTGCGACGCCGCTTGCGTGACGAACTGGCCGTGAACATTCGCCTCAGCCAGCCCGACGCCATCAATGCCATGCTGCTGGCCTGCCTTGAATCGTCCAACGAATCGACCCGCGAACTAGGCTCTGAGCTAACCGAGCTGACGGGCATCCAACTGCCGCCGCCACCGCTCAGCGAAGAGCAACTCATCGCCAAATACAGCCGCTACTCTGGCCCGTTGCGCGGTTAACCCGTGCCGCATCAGCCCGGCATTAACGCTGTTTGGCTTGCCAGTCTTGGCAAAACTCATCGAGGGCGGTCCAGATACTCACCTGCGGGTCGTAGTCCAGATACTGACGGGCGCGGTTAATGTCCAGCGAGAAGTCCTTGGCCATCACTGCCACGCCAAGACGAAACAGGGTTGGTTCTGGACGCCCCGGTAGCAATTTGCAGACGGTCTCGTTCAGCGTGGCGGCGGCATACGCTAGGGCATACGGCAGATGACGGGTGACCGGCGGCAAATCGAGCTGGCGTAGCACATAGTTGACCGCATCCCACAGCGGCACCGGCGCACCGTTGCTGATGTTGTAGACCTTACCCAGCGCCGGCCCGGCGGCCAACAAGCCACTGAACAAGGCGTCATTGAGGTTTTGCATGCTGGTGAAATCGACCTTGTTCAGGCCATTGCCGATGATCGACAAGCGCCCCTTGCGCTGCATGTTAATCAAGCGCGAGAAGATGCTGGTGTCGCCGGCGCCGGTGACAAAGCGCGGACGAAACGCCAACACCTCCAAGCCGAACTCCGCCGCGCCAAAGACTTTTTGCTCAGCCAAATACTTGGTCGCACCGTAGTGATCGCAAAAGCGCTTGGGCAATTGTTCTTCTTTAATACTTACATGCGAGTGGCCGTCAAAATAAATCGATGGAGAGGACAAATGCAGCAAACGCCGCACCTGCTGCTTCAAGCAAGCCTCGACGATGTTCTCGGTGACCGTCACGTTAGCCTGATAAAAATGCTGATAACTGCCCCACACGCCCACTGCACCGGCGCAGTGCACCACTGCATCGACGCCCTGACAAAGGCGCTGAACCAAGGCCGGATCGGCCAAATCGCCCTGGATAAACTCGGCCCCACGGGCGACCAAATCCGTCACGGCCTCGGCGCGACGCGCACTGATGCGCACCTTCAAACCCTGCTCCAAGGCAAAGCGGGCAAAGCGTCCGCCAATAAAACCGCTTGCACCGGTGACCAAAATCTTCATGCCGCCCCCTATTTCAGCAACCCGCCGAACCTTGCGCGCACTTTAGCAGCGAGCGTTGCCCGACGCGCTAACTGCGCGGGCCAAAACAACGACTTTGCCGCCCGCGAGAAAATAACCCCATGCGTTTAATAATTTGCACGCATCTTGCAAGATATTTTACACAGCACCAAAGTGTAACCATCGACCCCGGAGTAAACCCTATGCCGCTGCGCCTAAAACTTGCCCTGAGCTACCTGTTAATTGGCTTAATTCCGGTGCTGGGCATGGCGTTTATGGTGTATCAGCAGGCCGGCGCGGCACTGCGCGAGCAAACCCTGAACGCACTAGAGGCGGTGGCCAATATTAAACAGCAGCAATTGCTCGATAACTGGCAGCAGCGGCGCAACCAAATCGGCACCTTGGCCAGCAATCTCAGCAACACCTACCAAGGGCTGGACGCCAACGCGCTACTCAGCAGTGCCAATTACGATCGGCCGATTTTTGCCAATTTCATCAGCACCTTCGGCTATAGCGATTTAAAGCTGGTGCTGCCCGACGATACGGTGATGTTTAGCCTGCTGCGCGGCAGTGACTATCAGCAACAACTCAGTAACAGCGCCCTGCGCGACACGCCACTGGCGCAACTGGTGAAACAAAGCCGCGAGCAAGGCCGGTTAATGATTAGCGACCTGCGCTATAACGACCTCAGCCAAGCGCCCACCCAATACCTCGCCGCACCGATCATGGCCGATGACGAGCTGATCATGACGCTGGTACTGGAGCTGCCAATCGCCCCGTTAAACACCGTGATGCAGACGCGCCAAGGTTTGGGCGAGCAAGGTGAAACCTATCTGGTCGGCAGTGATAGCCTGCTGCGCTCAGACTCAGTGCGCGTCCCCGAACTACAAGTCGCACGTAACCAGCAAGCGCCAGCAGCCTTACCCGGCGCGGCCATTAGCGGCGCATTAGCCGGCCAGCAAGGCCGTATCAGCGAACCGGGGCTGGATGGCCAGCTGGCCCTTAAGGTGTTTTTGCCGGTGCAATTTGATGGCCACAACTGGGCCTTGATCGCCGAGATGGACCAGCAACACGCGTTCGCGCCGGTGCGCCAGTTGATGTGGCAAATGCTGCTCTTAGGCTTGCTGACGGTGGCCGCGGTAATAGCCGCGACCTGGCTGGTGAGCCGCAGTGTGATGCGCCCGCTCGGCGGCGAACCGAGCAGCATGACCGCCCTCGCCCGGCGCCTGGCCGCCGGTGAGTTGAACTTGCCCAGCGTCAGCGGCGAGCAATTTGGTCTGATGCGTGCACTGCATGACATGGCTCAGGCTTGGCGTGAAGTGATCGAACGCCTGCGCCAATCCAGCCAAGCCATCGACCAGGCCAGCGAGACCATTTTGCAGGCCGCCGGACAAACCAGCGAACGCCTCGATCAGCAACAAGAAGCGCTGGAAATGGTGGTCAGCGCCGTCGAAGAAATGGCCTGCACGGTGCAGGAAATCGCCCGTAACGCCACCGACAGCGCCCACAGCAGCGGGGCCGCACGCAACGCCTTTGGCTCGATGCAAACGACCCTGCAGCAGATGATCGGCCAACAAGGCCGGCTGTTAACGGATATAGGCAAGGCCGGCAATGTCGTCGATACCTTGGCTAAAGATGCCCTGCAAATCGGCTCAGTGCTGGCGGTTATTCGCGGCATCGCCGAGCAAACCAACTTGCTCGCGCTCAACGCCGCGATCGAGGCCGCCCGCGCCGGCGAGCAAGGCCGTGGCTTTGCCGTGGTCGCCGACGAAGTGCGCAACCTGGCCCAGCGCACCAGCAGCGCCACCGAAGAGATCGTCAGCATCACCAATGCCCTGCAAGGCTCATCCAGTGAAGCACTGAAAACCATGCAAGCCTCGGCCGAACAAGCCCACGCGCTGGAGCGTGAAACCCAGGTGGTGCTCGGCTCACTGAGCCAGTTGGATGACTCGCTGCAAAGCGTGCAGGCCTACGCCGAGCAAATCGCCAGCGCCGCCGACGAGCAAGCCGGCGTGACGCAGGAGGTCAACCAACATATGCATCGCCTGCACGACATGACCCGCGACAACCGCCAGACCGCCGCCCACACCCGCAGCAGCGGCGAGCATCTGCAGCAGGTGGCCGACAGTCAGCAAGCACTGGTGCAACGCTTCCAGCTATAAGGGTTTGGCTATGTACTCGTGAGTGCTTGGCTGCGCTTGGGTAGGGTGGGTTAGGCGCGAACCACGGCCTGCCAACAACGCCAAACCCGACCGCGCCGTAACCCACCATGGCGCTCGACCGGTAAACCGCGTGATGGGTTACGCAGCGCGCGGCTTGCGCAGTGATGCAAATCACCACCGTCCGCGCCGCTAACCCACCCTACGAATTACCGCGCACCAGACATCGCCTAAACGGCCCACACACCTCAACACGTAACTGGTACAGAGCCATTTCAAAACCCGGCTGCGCGCCACTCACCCTACCCCAGCGGCACCAACCAATCGCCGCTGGCGCGCTGTAAATGCGCGGTCAAGCCCGCCAATAACTCGCCGCCATTACGCCAGTGGTGCCAGTACAGCGGTACATCCAACACCTGCCCCGCCAGTAACTCGACCAACTGACCGCTAGCCAACTGGCTCTGCACCTGCAACTCCGGCACCAAACCCCAACCCAAGCCGCCGGCGGTGAGTTGCACAAAACCCTCAGACGAGGGGCACAGATGGTGGATAAAACCGCCTTCCACGCCCAAACCTTGCAAGTAACGATGCTGCAACTGGTCATCCGGGCCAAATACAATCGCCGGCACTCGCGCCAAGCCGGCTGCCGTCACCCCGCTGGCAAAGTGCCGGGCAATAAAGTCTGGGCTGGCCAGCGCGCGATAGCGCATAGCGCCCAATAACTGGCTGCGCGCCCCGGCCACAGGCCGTTCGGCGGCGCACACACAGGCCGCCACATCACCGGCGCGCATGCGTTTAAGGCCAACTTCCTGATCTTCTACCAGTAATTCCAGCAACACCTGCTGGCTGGCGCAAAACGGCCCAACCGCCGCCGCCCACCACGTTGCCAAACTGTCGGCATTTAAGGCAATGCGCAAACGCTGCACGTAGCCGCCTTCATCCAGCGCCGGCACCTGAGCGTGCAGGTCGCCCTCGAGCAAGCGCACTTGCTGCACATGATTGAGCAACCGCCGACCTATCTCCGTCGGCGTCGGCGGCATACCCCGCACCAGCACCGGCTGACCAACCCGCGCCTCGAGGAGCTTGATGCGCTGGGAGATGGCCGATTGCGACAAGCCCAATAGCTGCGCCGCCCGCTCAAAGCCACCCTGCTCGATCACGGCCGCCAAAGCGCCCAGCAGTTTGTAATCGAACATTATTAATTTCTCTAATGGGTAATCAGCATGATTTGTTTCTCTTATACGCCCTGACCACCCAAGCTGACCAGCATCAAGCACTCATCAACACCCGCCGGCACAAGCGGCGCCAATCAGGAAGTCATCCCCATGTGGAACAGTTATTTCAACGGCATCTTGGTCGCCTTCGGCCTGATCATGGCCATAGGCGCACAAAATGCTTTTGTGCTGGCGCAAAGCCTGCGCCGCGAGCATCACCTGAGCGTCGCCGCGCTCTGCGTGATTTGCGATGCGCTGCTGGTAACCCTTGGGGTCTTTGGCTTAGCCACGGTATTAATGCAAAGCCCACTACTGCTGGGCATCGCCCGCTGGGGTGGCGCGGTGTTTTTGCTGGCGTATGGCAGCCAAGCGCTGCTGCGTGCCCTGCGCCCGCAAGCCCTGAGCCAAGCCACAGAAAGCGGGCCACGCTCACGCCGGGCGGTGTTACTCAGCGCGCTGGCGGTGACCCTGCTCAATCCGCATGTGTACCTCGACACGGTCTTGCTGATCGGCTCGCTCGGCGCCCAGCAAGCCGCACCCGGCGCTTATGCGTTGGGGGCCGCGAGCGCCTCATTAATGTGGTTTTTCACCCTCGCACTGGGCGCGGCTTGGCTCGCACCTTGGCTAGCGCGCCCAGCCACCTGGCGCATCCTCGATCTGGCCGTGGCGGCCATGATGTTCAGCGTGGCCAGCCAGTTAATACTCGCCGCCTGAGCCACTTCTAAGGCCCAGACGAGGCTCTGGCCAGCCTTGCCCACACAGTTGTTGCGTGGTTAGCCGCCGGTTCGAGTGCTATCATCGCCCGTTCGCGGCGCCCTGAGCCACAAGCTTGGCGTCGCCGGCCGGCCCGTGAACCGGTTGCGCGCAGTTTGCGCACACACAGACCTGATGCCTGACCTAATAATCAATGGAGATAAACCATGGCTTTCGAATTGCCGCCACTGCCCTACGAGAAAAACGCCCTCGAGCCGCACCTGTCCGCCGAGACCCTGGAGTTTCACCACGACAAGCACCACAACACTTACGTGGTGAACCTGAACAACCTAGTGCCAGGCACTGAGTTCGAAGGCAAGACCCTAGAAGAAATCATCACCACCTCTGCTGGCGGCATCTTCAATAACGCCGCGCAAATCTGGAACCACACCTTCTACTGGAACTGCCTCGCGCCTAACGCTGGCGGTCAACCGACCGGCGCTCTGGCCGCTGCAATCGACGCAGCCTTCGGCTCGTTCGACAAGTTCAAAGAAGAATTCAGCAAAGTCACCATCGGCACCTTCGGCTCAGGCTGGGGCTGGCTGGTAAAGAAAGCTGACGGCTCGCTGGCACTGGCTAGCACCATCGGCGCTGGCTGCCCGCTGACCAACGGCGACACCCCGCTGCTGACCTGCGACGTGTGGGAACACGCTTACTACATCGACTACCGCAACGTACGTCCTAAGTATGTAGAAGCGTTCTGGAACCTGGTTAACTGGGACTTCGTGGCGAAAAACTTCGCCGCTTAAGCCCTTGGCCATTACCTGCGGGTAACAGCCAAAAACAAAAAAGCCCGCATCCTTGGATGCGGGCTTTTTTGTGGGTGCTGATGCATTCCCATTTTCGCCGCCAATGGTGGGTTACGCCGCTACGCGGCTAACCCACCCTACGCTCCTACGCCTTGGCTGCCGGTTTAACCCGGAACCACGCAGCGTACAGCGCCGGCAAGAACAGCAAGGTCAGGGCCGTAGCCACCACCAAGCCGCCCATAATCGCCACGGCCATAGGGCCGAAGAACACGCTGCGCGACAGCGGAATCATCGCCAACACCGAGGCCAGCGCGGTTAGCACAATCGGCCGGAAGCGCCGCACGGTAGCGCCAACAATCGCATCCCACTGATTGATACCTTCGGCGATGTCTTGCTCGATCTGATCGACCAGAATCACTGAGTTACGCATGATCATCCCCGACAAGGCGATGGTGCCGAGCATGGCCACAAAGCCGAACGGCTGGCGGAAGATGATCAAGAACAGGCACACCCCAATCAAGCCCAAGGGCGCGGTGAGAAACACCATCGCCGACAGCGAAAAGCTCTTCAACTGCAGCATCAGCAGAGTCAGCACCACCAGAATAAACAGTGGCACCCCGGCATTTACCGAGCCCTGACCTTTCGCCGAGTCTTCGACCGTGCCGCCCACATTGACCTCATAACCTTGCGGCAACGCGGCAATCAGCGCGGTCATAGTCGGGGCGATTTGCTTAACCAAGGTCGCGGGTTGCTCTTTATCGTAAATATCAGCGCGCACGGTCACGGTTGGCTGACGGTTACGGTGCCAGATAACCCCTTCCTCAAAGCCATACTCAAGGGTCGCCACCTGCGACAAGGCCACGCTTTTGCCGCTGTCGGTGGGGATCGATAAGCTCGGCAATTGCGACAACTGCTGTCGATCCGCCGCGCTGCCGCGCTGCAAAATTTCAATCAGCTCATTGCCTTCACGGAACTGGCTAACACTGGAGCCGGACAATGCGCCCTGCAAGAACAGTGAGAGGTCGGCGGTGTTCACCCCCAGCGCCCGCGCACGGTCTTGATCGACCAGCAGGCGGATGACCTTGCTTGGCTCCTCCCAATCGAGGTGCACATTCACCACGTGCGGATTCTCACGCACCTTGGCCGCTACCTCACGGGCCAACTTACGCACCACTTCGATGTGTTCGCCAGACACCCGGTATTGGATTGGGTAACCCACCGGCGGGCCGTTTTCCAAGCGTGAAACCCGAGTACGCAGGGTTGGGAACTGCTCATTCAGGGTGTTAATCAGCCAACCACGCAGCGCTTCACGGTCCTGCACCGACTTGGTCAAGACCACAAACTGGGCGAAGCTGGCCGTCGGCAACTCTTGGTTCAGCGGCAAGAAGAAACGCGGCGAACCGCCACCGACATAAACCACATAGTTGACGATGCCCTCGTGCTCTTTGAGCATGCCTTCCAAACGCTTGACCTGCTCATTGGTCGCGGTCAGCGATGCACCTTCTTCTAATTTGAAGTCGACCAAAATTTCATAACGCCCGGACGCCGGAAAGAACTGCTGCGGAACGAAACGAAACAACGCAATCGAGGCGATAAACAAGCCCAAGGTCAGCATGATCACCAAACGGCGGCGGCGCACGCACCAGTCGACCATCTTGCGAACCCGCTGATAAAACGGCGTGGCGTAAGGGTCATAACCGTCTGGACTACCACCATGCTTGGCCGCGTGCAGCTTGGCTAAATCAGGTAACAAACGCTCGCCCAAGTAGGGCACAAACACCACGGCGGCAATCCATGAGGCCAGCAAGGCAATGGTCACTACTTGGAAGATCGAGCGGGTGTATTCGCCAGTACTGGAGTTAGCCGTGGCAATAGGCAAGAAGCCGGCCGCGGTAATCAAGGTGCCGGTCAACATTGGGAATGCGGTACTGGTCCAGGCGTAGCTCGCGGCAGTGAAGCGATCGAAGCCTTGCTCCATTTTAATCGCCATCATTTCCACGGCGATAATGGCGTCATCCACCAGCAAGCCGAGGGCCAACACCAAGGCACCGAGGGATATCTTGTGCAAGCCAATACCGAGGAAATACATGCTGGCAAAGGTCATCGCCAACACCAGCGGAATCGACAGTGCGACCACCAAACCGGTGCGCAAGCCGAGCGAGAAAAAACTCACCAGCAGCACGATCACGATGGCCTCAGCCAGCACCCGAACAAACTCACCAACCCCGGTTTTAACCGCTGCTGGCTGATCGGAGACCTTGCTCAATTGCATCCCAGCCGGCAGGGTTTCTTGCAGACGGGCGAACTCTTTTTCCAGCGCCTCGCCAAGCACCAAGATGTCGCCGCCGCTCTTCATCGATACGGCAATGCCCAAAGCGTCTTCGCCCATAAAGCGCATACGCGGCGCGGCCGGGTCATTAAAGCCGCGTTTCACTTCGCCGACATCGCCAACCCGAAAGGTCCGATCGCCAACCCGGATGGGGAAGTCGCGTACTTCATCCACGCTGGAGAAATTGCCCGATACCCGCAGGCGCACTCGGCTGCTCGGGGTTTCAAAGAAGCCCGCAGCCGACACCGTATTTTGTTTATCCAGCGCTTGCTGCACGGCTGCCAGTGGCACACCCAAGGTGGCTAGTTTGGCATTCGACAACTCGATCCAAATCTTCTCATCTTGCAGGCCGATCAAATCGACCTTGCCGACGTCTTTGACCCGCTGCAATTGCAATTGCACTCGGTCGGCATAGTCCTTGAGCACCGCGTAGTCAAAACCCTGCCCAGTCAGTGCGTAAATGTTGCCGAAGGTGGTGCCAAATTCATCATTGAAAAACGGCCCCTGAATACCTTGCGGCAAGGTATGACGAATGTCGCTGACCTTCTTGCGGATCTGATACCAGAGGTTTTCCATGTCCGTGGAGCGCATGCTTTCACGAGCAACAAAGGTCACCTGTGACTCACCGGGGCGTGAGTAAGAGATGATGCGATCAAAATCGCCGGTCTCCATCAGCTTTTTTTCGATACGCTCGGTGACTTGTTTGGAGACTTCTTCGGCGGTGGCGCCCGGCCAACGCACGTTGATCACCATCGCCCGAAAGGTAAAGGGCGGATCTTCACTCTGGCCCAACTTGGTGTAGGAAAACGCTCCCACCAAGGCCAGCAGCAACATAAAATAACGCACGATTTGGCGGTTATTCAGCGCCCAAGCAGAAAGGTTAAAGCCCATTGCCAATTACTCCTGCGCTGCTAAGTCAACCGCACGATTATCACGATCAACCGGGCGCACGACCTGCCCTTCACGCAACACTTGGACACCCGCGGCCACCACCCAATCATCAGCTTTCAGGCCCGACAACACCGGCACACTGCTCTCGGTATAGGCGCCAACAACCACCGGGGTTAGCTTTAACTTACCGCTCGCACGATCAACCACCCAGACATAAGGGCTACCGTTTTCAGCGGTCACGGCCGACAACGGCACGGCCAGCGGCACCTCGCCGGCCACTTGAATAAACACGCGAGCGCTCTGGCCTAAATCGGCCGGCACCTTACCTTCGGTAAAGGCCACACGCGCCGCAAAGGTCCGCGATTGCGCGTCAGCAGCCGGAGCTAGCTCGCGAATGCGCCCTGGAAAGCGCTGGTTGCCCTGCGACCAGAGCTCGACCTCAACCTCTTGACCGACCTTAATCCGCTCAAAACTCTGTTCCGGCAAGCTGATTAACACCTCACGCTCACCATCGGCAGCCAAGGTAAACACCGTCTGCCCGGCGGCAACCACCTGCCCGGCTTCCAGCAAACGTTTGGCAATCACACCATCTTGGTTGGCACGCAGCACCGCATAACCGGCTTGATTATTGGCCACATTGTATTCGGCTTTAATTTGCTGCAAGCGCGCGGCGCCTGAGCGATACAGGTTCTCGGCATTGTCATATTGCGAGCGACTGACGAGCTGGCGCTCCATCAGGGTCTTGTAGCGATCACGCTCGGAGCGCACCAACTGCAAATTGGCCTCGGCGGCGCTCACCTGAGCGCGCGCGGCGTCTAACTGCAAGCGCACATCTTGCGGATCGAGTTCGGCCAAGGCCTGCCCGGCTTTAACCCGCGCACCAACATCGACCAAGCGCTTCAGCACCTTGCCACCAATGCGAAAAGCCAGCTCCGACTCAAGGCGCGCATGCACCTCGCCCGGATAGGTGTCCATCAGCACGCCCGCCAACTGCGGGTGTACCACCAGCGCGGGGCGCGCTTGCGGCTGCACGGCCTCAGGGTTACCGCAGGCCGTCAACAAGCCCAGCAGGCTTAGCGGCAAAACAACAGACAAAGCAGAACGCAACATGGAGGGTCCCTTTCGCGAAGAACGCTTGGTTTTTTGTATTGGGAATAATTAGACTGGCGAGTATAGTAAAAATACAAAACCCATCAGTCCAGTATTAAAAAGTAAAAATGTTAAACCAATCGTTAACGCCCAACGGCCCCGGCCGACCCAAAGACCCTGCCAAGCGCGCCGCCATCCTTGAGGCCGCGCAACGGCTGTTTATGCGCAACGGTTATGACGGCAGCAGTATGGATGCAATCGCCGCCGAGGCAGGCGTATCGAAACTGACGGTGTACAGCCATTTCACCGATAAAGAGACGCTGTTCTCTTTTGCAGTTAAGTCCAAGTGCCTGCAACAGGTGCCAGAGGTGCTGTTTGATTTAGCCGAAGGTGTGCCGATTGACCAGGTACTGCTGAATATCGGGCGTAGCTTCCATCAACTGATCAACAGTGACGAGTCGATTGAACTGCACCGCGTGCTGATTAGCCACGGCGCGCAAGACGGCAAACTCTCGCAAATGTTCTTCGACGCCGGCCCCCAGCGCCTGATCAACGAGATGGAACAATTGCTGATCAAGGCCAACGCCGCCGGTTTGCTGAGCATCGCCAAACCGCTGTGCGCGGCCGATCAGTTTTTTAGCTTGGTCAAGGGCGGCTGCAATTTCCTGCTGTTGATAGGTTGTGCCAAGCCACAGACCGCCAGCGAAACCGACACCCACATACGCGATGCGGTCGAGTTGTTTGTGCGCGCGTATCGGCCCTAAGCACCTACCTGAAAACCACGGCTTTCACACCGCCGGCTTTAGGGCTTTTTTCGGATAAATATCATAGCGACTGGACTTACCTTCCAGCGCATAGCTGGGCTTGGGCCCTTCGATGCAAGGGGCTTTGCGCGGGCGTTTGACCACCACGCGATGGCTGGCCAGCGCCAACGCGGCGGCGAGCAATGCTGGGGCGTCTTGGTCGTCGCCGACTAAGGGTCGAAACAAGCGCATTTCTTTCTTCACCAGCGCGGTTTTATCGCGGTGCGGGAACATCGGATCGAGGTAAATTACCTGCGGCGGTGCCTCGACCCAGCCGACCATTAACTCGATGGCATTGCCGTGCAGCAAACGCATGTGCGCGACTATCGGGCCAACCTCGCGATCGCCCTTGGCGCGCGCCAAGCCATCCTCAAGCAAGGCGGCAATCAGCGGCTGGCGCTCGATCAGGGTCATATCACAGCCCAAACTGGCCAACACAAAGGCATCACGCCCAAGCCCAGCCGTGGCATCCAGCACCTGCGGGCGCACGCCCGATTGCACCCCGACCGCCTTGGCGATCATCTGCCCAGTACCGCCGCCAAACAGCCGCCGATGCGCCACCGCGCCCTCGACAAAATCCACCCGCACCGCACCCGCTGCGTGCGGGCCAAGCTCAACGAACTGCAAACCCGCGGCGCCCAACTGCAAGGCAAAGTCCGCCTCCTGCTGATCCGCCAAGCCCAGACGCGCCGCCCAAACCGCCAGCGCTGGCAAATAACCGGGTTCTAGGGCTTGAAGGGTGATTTTGCTGCTAGGCCGCTCGTCGCTCATCAACTTAAACGCTCAAAAAATACTCAGGCGAACCGAAAATCGGTCGATAACTCATCAAGGGCAGCATTCTGCCAGAACTGTGCTTTCACCACCGTATCGAGTTAGCCATGCTCAACATTACTCACGGGGCAAATCACCAGCACTTCGGCGCTCCCAGCACCGAGGCCGACAAGCATGTGCCGCCCGAAGTCAGCCAATCACTGAACTACCAAATCTTGCGCCGCACCCTGATGGCCAACAGCGAACTGCCCGATGCGCAAGCCGCGGCCCGGGAAATAACCGAGGCACATACCGACGTAAAGGGCTCGACCAGCCTGCCGGCGAGTCAGCCGCCTAACAGTGCTGACAGCACATCGAGCGGCGCCGTTGAGGTGGCGCTGCAGGGCCGCGACTTTATTGAAGTCATCCAGCAACGCGAACTGAACCTGCAACTCAATGTGCAATCCGTGCCGAAAAAAACCGACCCCTTAGCGCTGGATTTGGCCGGTAACGGCTTTAGCACCCGAGGCTTGGGCGACAGCATCAGTTTTGACCTGGATGGCGATGGTCAGCTCGAACGCATCAGCGCACCCAGTGGAGACGACGCCCTGCTGGCATTGGACCGCAACGCCAATGGCCGAATTGATAATGGCCGCGAGCTGTTCGGCGACCAGCACGGTGCCAGCAACGGCTTTGCCGAGCTGAGCAAATACGATGACAACCAAGACGGTCGAATTGACCTGCGGGACTCAGTGTTTGCCCACCTGAGCCTGCTGCGTTTCGATCAGCACGGCCAGCAACAACGTCAAAGCCTAAGTGCAGCGGGTGTCAGCGCCATTGACCTACAGGCGCAAAACGTCCAGCAAGCATTGGGCGCTTACGATGAAATCGCCCAACTGGGCCAATTTGAGTTCAGTGATGGACGCAGCGGCCAAGCGGCCGACTTACTGCTGGCGAGCTATTAAAGCCAACACAAAGGCCTTAGGCGTACAGATCCAAGCCCAGCACTTCTTGCGCATCGGTTTGGCCGGCAAAGCCTGCGGTGCTGCCATAGCTGGCCAAGGCTTGGTTGGCGCGATTGGTTAAACCACGCGGGATCAGTTGCTCTTGCTGACGAGCGGGCAAGCTATCGCTGCTGGCATTACTGGCTTGCACCCGACGCTCTTGCGGCGTCTTATCAAAGCCCTGACTGCTGGCAGGCAGGGCCGGCTGCTCGCGACGCTGCTCAATATCGCGCTGCACATCCCGCAGCGGGGTCACCGCTGCGCCCGCACGAGCACCGCGATCTAGCGAGATGAATGATGTAGGACTGTCGATACGCATCTAAGACTGCTCGTAGGCCATCGCCTAGCGGTGGGTTTATTTAATCTAGCGGTGGCCTGAGCACTTGGCAATTAGCCTAAGGCCCAAGCGCACAAACCGCTGACCAAAGGTCTTATGCGCTGACTTTCGGCGTGGCTACTTGGTCGCGCAAATACACTGGCTGCGCCTGATCGGCCGGCAGCGCCTCACCACGCGCCCAAGCAAAGCCGGCCAAGGCTAGCAAATCTTGGGCGTGCGGCAACAACACCTGCGGCGGCGCCAGCGGCTTAACCGGCATCCGTGCGGCGTAACTGCCCCAGCCGGTGCCGGCCGCTAGCCAGTCACCGCTCGCCGCATCCGGCAAACTCACCCGCTCAGGCGCTAAAACCGCCTCCAGCCCTTGCAAGCGCATCTCACCTTGCTGCTCGCGGTAGCAACCCCAATAGACTTCATCCATGCGCGCATCAATGGCGGCCGCCACCTGAGTTGCGCCCTGCTCACGCAGTGCCCGCTGCGCCAGCACGGCCAAGGTCGAAACCGGCAGCACCGGCCGCTCCAGCGCGAACGCCAAGCCCTGCACCACCCCAATGGCGATGCGCACTCCGGTAAAGGCACCCGGCCCACGCCCAAAGGCAATCCCGTCGAGCGCCGACAGAGCGATGCCAGCCTCGGCCAGCAAGTCTTTAATCATCGGCAGCAAACGCTGCGCATGCATGCGCGGAATCACCTCGTAGTGACTGAGCACGCGGCCGTCATGCAGCAAGGCCACAGAACAGGCTTCGGTAGCGGTATCCAGGGCCAGCAAGGTGGTCATCGGCAAATCCGGGCAGGTCGAAAAAGAGCAGCAGTATAAACGCCAACGGCCCGCAAGCGGGCCGTTGGACACATAACCAGGTTACTTAGCTGAGTGCCGCCAACACCTTAGCGGTGATCTGCTCAACCGAACCGACACCCTCTACCTTGGCGCACTTAGGGCTACCACCGGCAGCCGCCAAATTGGAATAAAACGCCACCAGCGGCAGCGTTTGCTCGTGGTACAGCGCTAGGCGCTTACGCACGGTTTCTTCGCTGTCGTCTGGACGCTGGATCAGCTCTTCGCCGGTTTCATCGTCAAAGCCAGCCACTTTCGGCGCATTGTGCTCGGTGTGATACACCCGGCCGGAAGCTGGATGCACGCGACGACCGGCGATGCGGCTAACGATTTCTTCGTCAGCTACGGCAATTTCCAGTACGCAATCAATGCTCACGCCAGCGTCTTGCAAGGCATCAGCCTGTGGAATGGTGCGCGGGAAGCCATCGAACAGGAAACCCTGAGCGCAATCGGCTTCGGTGATGCGTTCTTTAATCAGGTCGATGATGATTTCGTCGGAAACCAAGCCACCACTGTCCATCACGCCTTTAACTTTTAAGCCCAGCGGGCTGCCGGCTTTAACCGCCGCACGCAGCATGTCGCCGGTAGAAATCTGTGGAATGCCGAACTTTTCCGTGATGAAGCGTGCCTGTGTACCTTTACCGGCACCGGGAGCCCCCAACAAAATCACACGCATCGATGTGCTCCTAAAAAATCATATAAAAACGGATTCGCCTCATGGGGCCAATCTCTGCATTAAATCCGGCCACGGGTAACAGCCAAGGGGTGACCAAGATACACAGCGCACCCACGCGGCACAAGCCATCAAAAGTCGGATTAAGCCGCCCCGCCAAGCGTGCTAGTGCAGCCGCCAACAGAGGTTAGCGCCCCTAGCAGTAAAGACCCTTTACCCGCACTGTCTAGCCGCCAGCTATAAAGCTCACAGCGCCAACGCGCTAGGGCTTGAGCCTGCGCCGGGAATTTTGACGCACGCCTAAAACATCTCTGTAGCAGCACGACGTAGCGGCTTATTCGTACCGCCATGCAGACAAAATAGCCCACAGACGGCTGACCCAGCCGCCGCACCTGCGACAAAAAGCCGCGAAGGCGCACCGCGAATGCCGCCGCAATATCGACGGCTGACGGGTGATTACGCCCTTAATACTGTCCGAGACGGCTGGCACGCCCACTTATTACCGGCTAGCGACGCCGACCTACACCGTTGCTAGCACGCGACTAGACTATTAATAGCGGCCAAAACAATGGCTGCTGGGTATTTGCGTACGAGTGCCACCAGCCAAACAGATGCAATGAGGTGCTTATGAAAATCCGCGAACTAATCCGCCACTGGGAAAAAAACGCCAAGGGCCGCCTGACCCGCAACCACTACCAGATCCAACTCGATTTGGCGGCAGCCGCACGCCTTGCCGCGCTGGCCGAGATGTACCCCAAGCGCCAACCCGAAGAGTTGCTGGCCGAGTTAATCGGCGCGGCACTAGATGAACTGGAGGCCAGCCTGCCGTACGTCAAAGGCAGCCAGGTGGTGGCGACCGATGAGCAAGGCGATCCTTTGTATGAAGACATCGGCCCAACGCCGCGCTTTTTAGCCTTGTCGCGCAAGCATCTGCAAGACCTGCTGGCCCAGCAAGACAGCCCGCTGCACTAGAGCGCGGCCTATCCGCTGCGCCGCATAACAGCTTACGGCTGAATGGCTTGTGGGGTTTCTTCGCCCATGCAACGCACGGCACGTTTTTTGTTATCCACCAGCACACCGCTCAGGCCTTTTTGCGCGGTATCAAACAGCACCAGCACGCCATCGACACATTGCGCGACCTGCGGTGCGGCGTCTAAACCGAGCCGATAATCCGAACCTGGGGTGGTTTTCAGCATAGTGAATTCAGACAGCAGTAACGAGTCTTCGGGCTTGGCGATATGCAAATAACCGTAAGACCACAGCACCATCACACTCGCCAAGATGCTGCCGATAGCGGTAAGAATTAGGGGGACGGCGTTACGTTCACTCATTGCGGACTCTCAACTCGTTGATCTTGGGAAGTGGGTATTTCAGCTAAGCGCGGCAAACCTGTTACCGCTTGCGGATCGGCCAAATAGCGCAGCATCACCTTGCGCCAAAACGGCTCGGCAAACGTCTGTACATGGCCACCGCGAGTCAGTTGTAGCACCTGCGGCGGGCGCGCAGCTTGATACAAGCGCACGCCATTGGAAAGAGGCACGACCTCATCATCGATACTTTGATACAACAAAACCGGCAGGCCGGCCAACTGCGGCATGGCATAAATGGCGCTGTCGCTCTCGGGCATCAACCACGCCAGCGGCACTTGCAGCGGCCATGTTAGCCAGACGCTGGCCAAGGTGTATTGCGCCATATCAGCATAACTGGCCGGTACTCCATCCAGCACCAGCGCCTTAAGCTGCGCCCGTTGCGCGGGATGCTCGGCTAAATAATGCACGCCCATGGCACCACCCAAACTCTGCCCGAGCACGATCAAGGGCTTGCCTTGCACCTGCGGCGCTTGCGCTAACCACGCAAAACTTGCGTCTATGTCTTGGTAGGCACCGGCTAAGCTGGGCTCGCCCTCTGAGCGGCCATAGCCGCGATAATCCAGTAGCAACACTTGATAGCCCTCAGCGGGCAACCACCAACTACCACCCAAGTGGCTCGAAACATTGCCGCCATTGCCATGCAAGTGCAGCACCGTGCCCTGCACCGCAACGCCCGGCTTAACCGGCAGCCACCAGGCGTGTAGGCGCGTGCCATCGGCGGCGGTGATAAACACATCGGTGAACTCAAGCCCGGCTACCTGCGGGGTCAAACTCAGCTCGCGCTCTGGATAGAACAACCACGAGTCGCAACCGGCTAATAACAGCGCCAACAGGCACAAAGCACACTGACGCATCATTGGCCCGCCGGATACTTAGGCGCATTCTCAGACCCCGGCCACCAGCTGGCCTTGGAGTCATGATAAAAATGCAAACCAACTGTGGCCTGCACCGGCTCGGCCAGCAAGCCGGCGCGCAGACGCAATACACCCGGCAAAGAATCGCGCTGACTAAACAGTGGCGAGCCACAGACCTTACAAAAACAGCGCAGCTTGCCCGGCGAAGACTCATAACGCTGCATTAACTCCACCCCAGTCAACCAACTCACCTGCGCCTCGGCTACCGGCAGATTGGTCGCCACCGGCCCGCCCTGCGCACGTCGACACTGGCTGCAATAACAGACCTGAATCGGCGGCAACTCACCGCTCACGGTAAAGGTCACGCCCTGACAAAGACAACTGCCGTGGTGCATGGGTGTCACTCCTGAATAAATCAAAGTCCGCGATGGGTTACGCCGCCTTGCGGCTAAGCCATCCTACATAACTAAAAAAACATAGCCCTACACCGAACCTGAAAGCGTCGCGAGCGAAGAGCAGGCAAGGCGAAGCTCAGGCCGAAAAGCGGAGTTTACGTCTGTAAATGAGCATTTTCGGCCTGAGCTTCAACGCCGCATCCTCGAGCGCAGCAGCTATCAGAGGATGTTGGCGTAGTCGGCTTCGATCCGGTCGAGACTCAGGTGATTGAGGAAGTTGGAGAAACACATCCACGCCGACAGCGCGTTTAAGTCGCGAAACTGCTGGGGCAGATATTTAGGTGGCGCGACCAGACCCTCATCGACCAACTGACGCAAGGTACGCATATCCTCCAGCGTGGTCTTGCCGCAAAACAGCAACGGGATTTGCTCCAACTTACCTTTGCGCACCGCCAACTGGATGTAGTTGTAGATCAGGATAAAGCCCTTCAAATACGACAAATCCTTGGTAAAGGGCAGGCCTTGCGGGGTCGAGCCACGGAACACCCGACTGCTATTGCCATAGCTGTCTTCCATGCTGAAACCTTGCTCACGGTAGAACTCAAAAATCTGCAAAAAGTCCGCGCCCTCTTCGGCCATATGGATGGCGCGAGTACGGTTAGTCAGTTTACGCAAGCGGGTTGGGTAGGAGGCAAAGGCGATCACCTCCATCAAAATTGCCAAGCCTTCTTGAGTCACGGTGGACGACGGCGGGCCCTTGGCCAGAAAGGTACAAAACGGCTGATTCAGGCCGTTTAAGGTGGTGCCGACATGCACCAGCCCTTCGTGTACTTCCAACGCACGCACGTCGCGTTCGTTGAACATGGCATCGGCGCGCACCTTGATGTAATCGGCACCGGCCGCCGCATCCGCGACAATGCCATCGGAGACAAACACCCGCACCGTGTCATCACCATCGCCAAATACGCCGCTTAAGCGCTGTTGCAACATGGCCACGGCCTGTTCGGCGGTCAGGGTTTTCGGCTCATCCTTGAGATCGCCGCGCCCGGCAATATTGTTCAGGTAGTCTGAGAGCATCAAGCCCAGATCCGCCAGGGTTGGGTCACCGGCATGGAAGGCATCCGAGGCGGCGCCGTAGAGCTCTTGCGAGATCAGGCCGAAATCGGCGGTGCCGCGCGCCTCAAGCATGCGCACCACCATCCGGTACTCTTTGCACATGCGCCGCATGATCTGCCCAACCGGGTTGAACTGACCCAGATGACGGGTGATGTCGCGCTCGATGTTTTGAAATTCGAGTTTTTTTGCATCCGAATCAAACGCCAATGGCCGTGCTTGGTAGTAAGCCAAGTCCACCACCGGCATGTGCTTACCCTTACCTTTGAGAAAGGCCTTACGCACGCCGTCATCCCATTTAATCGCATCCAGCACACGGATCGGCGCTTGCGCCTCGACAATCCGATCCGACAGGCTGCGAATGGTTATTTGATAATCGTCCGGCAGTTTGCGCTTACTCATTTAAACCTCACTGCTCGATGCGCTGATAGCGCGCCGTTTCAACAAATACATCGGCATTCGCCGGAGTATTTAAATAGGCGAATACCTGCGCCAGCGGACTGCTGATTAAGGCGCTGTTGCTGCCTTGCGTTTCAACCACCTGGCCTTGCAACGTGCCGGTTTTCAACTCTTGAATAAAACGTTCTGGATCGAGGCTGTAGAGCACTAATTCATTACGCTTAGTCAGCTCAAAACCGGCAATCGCATAATTATCACCAAAGCGCTTGGGCAGGCTCAAAGACGCATACCAGCGCTCGCCGCTGCGGGCCACGGTAAAGGGATACAGCTCGGGCTGGGCGTCTTGACCGAGCACACGGATCTTCGCCATATAGCGCTTGTCGGCAGTGGCCGTGATCTCCAGTTGCAGCTGCTCGCCCCATTCGTTGTCGCGCTGCCAGCTACCCAACAAATGGGTTGGCGCAGCCTCAGGCGCGGCAATAGGTGCGTTAAACAACACCAAGCAACCACTCAGCAACAGGCACGCAGACGCCAACAGCAATACCGACAAGGCTTTCATTTAACTCTCCACAAAAACGGCAATTACGCAAAATTATCCATTTAAACAGGCTGCGTGAAAACGTAGCGAGCGAAGGTTAAGCAAGGTAAAACAGGCGTGGACGCGGAGTTTACGAGTTGTAGCAGTACTCGCTACGCTCGCCCTCCGGGCCGCACTGAAGTGCGTTCAGCGGGCTCGCACGCTGTCCGAGCCTGTTTTTAACGCCGCATAACCGAGCGCAGTAGTTTTCGCACAGCCTGTAAAGCTTAGGCAGATTACAAGCCCATAACCAAACGCAGATAACGCCGCAACAGCGCGCGCATGTCATCCACAGGGAGATTATCCAAACCATTGAGCAGGCCTTGATACTCCAACTGCAGAATAATCCCGGTGAGCATCTGCGCATCCTCATCGGGCTGCGCTGAGCCGAGCACCCGAAAGAACCGAGTAACGCCCTGCAGGAGGATTTTGCGTTGCGCCACGGCCAGTTCGACTAAGCCCGGATTAAGCAGGGTTTCCAAGCGAAACGCCTGCTCAGCGAGCAAATTATCGCGATTATCGCTCAGTTGCGTGCGCACATAGGTAATCGCCACCTCAACGCACTGTTCAATCAATTGCCGGCGCGACTCGTCATCATCGGTTAAGCCGGCCAGCAACTGCTGAAACTGCGCTTCAACCCCAATCCAAAACGCCGACATATGCGCAGCACTGCGCTCGACAAACAGGGCAAAGGTGTCGGTGATCAGGTCGTTGATATCTTTAAAGTAATAGGTGGTAGCCGACAACGGCACCGCCGCTTCCGCCGCCACCGCGCGATGCCGCACAGCGCGCACACCATCGCGCACAATAATGCGCAGCGCCGCGTCGAGAATCGCCTGACGGCGCTGCTCGCTACCCTCGCGCAAGGTCTTGCGTCCTTGGTACTGCACGCTCTCGGCGACGTCACTGGCCACTTGCGAGGCGCTTAATTTATCGATGTCTTGGCGCAAAACGCTTATTCCTTTAATTGCAGATGTTCCATCTCAGCGGGAGCTCCGCCGTAAGCCAGACAATAGCCGCGCCAGCGGTGCTTTTGCCACAGAAAAGATACTGTAACGGCTAAAGAATTAACCTTATTTTCAGCCCAGAACGCGACAGTTCTAGCCATTTAGCCCGACAGACCAGTTCTTCGGCGCAGCCTTGCCCAGGCTAAATCTGTGACACCGATCAAGCCCATGCACAGGTGCGGCATGGCGCCTGCGGGTGATGGCAGCTAAAGCTGCAAATCAGACAACCGCCACACCTCAAAGGCCGGGGTTTCATACGGGTGACTGAGGCGCAACGCCTTGACTGCCGCATGGATTAACTCATCGGCCACCACTAGCTCGACCTTCCACTCGGCCAACACTTCGAGCTGCCCCTGCTGGCCAATAAACGCCTGACTACCCGCCAAGGGCCTAAACTGGCCCTGACCAAGTACCTGCCAGCAACAACTGTCGTAAGCACCGATACACCCCGCACCGGCGGCAAATACCGCCTGCTTAACCGGCTCGACATGGGTATCCGGGACGTAAAAGCACAGTTTGTACATCGCAACTCCCAAGAGGTATCAGTGCCCGTAAGCACACGCCAGCGCCGGCCAAAATACTGGCACAGATACAGGCATCTAGGCTTGGCACGCGACAAAACTTTTGCCGCTCTGATACAACCTGCCCGACCGCCGCGCAGCTAGGAAGCGTGATTTAGCGGCCAATCGGCAGCCTGATAAAAAGCAGCTAGGCTGAGGAGCGAAGCATGCGCATAGGTCGATGCGCGCAACGCGGGTCAGGAGCCTTCAATGGATGCTAAGGATAAACAACTGGCGCTGTTGCTCAGCCTTATGGCTCGCAGCCACACACACCTAACCGCCGCCATCACCTCGATGTCGTTTGAGCTACTCAGCAGCACCGACCCCACGGTACGCGGCGCGGGCAAACGCATGATCACCCGCATGGCGAGCATCAACGAACAAATAGATCAGCAATGGCAAGGCCTCGGCGAGCTCTATTCTGGGCAGTTTGCGCAGGCGCTGCCAACCATCGAAGAAGTCGACATGCACACCGCGACCACGGCAAGCCTCGCTTAGCCACACAACGCCATACCTCGCGAGGCACGCAGCGCGCCTGTCATTTCCCGGCAGAAGCCGCCCCAGGCAGCCTGCACAGCGCCGTCCGCGGCAAGACTATCGAGCTCAACCTAACGTCCCCAATGCATGTATGGAATTGCGATACTTACACCACTATCAATGTGGAATTTGCCCATGCTTCGCCAAACACTGCATCTTTGTATTCTCGGCCTCTGCGCCCTATTCAGCCTCAGCACTCAAGCCCAGCCGAGTAACGATGAGGCAAAAGTCGCCGCCCTATTCACCGCCGCCGGCGCCAGCGGCGTGTTTGTTTTACTCGACCTGCAAACCAGCAACCTGTTGGTCTCAGACCCACAACGCGGCGAACAACGCTTTACCCCAGCCTCCACCTTCAAAATGCTGACCGCTTTGATTGCCCTACAGACCGGCGCAGTCAGTGGCCCTGACGAGGTGTTTAAGTGGGACGGTCAACCGCGCTTTATTAAAAGTTGGCAACGCGACCTCACACTGAGCGAAGCGATGCGCGAATCCGCCGTGCCGATTTATCAAGAAGTGGCGCGGCGCATCGGCCAGCAGCGTATGCAGCACTTTGTCAGCGCCACTAACTTCGGCAATAACAACATCGGCCAAGCCATCGACCGCTTCTGGCTGGACGGCCCACTGGCGATCTCGGCCATCGAAGAGGCGCGTTTCACCGCCCGCCTAGCCCAAGGGCAATTGCCCTTCGATCCAGCCGTACAAGCCACGGTGCGCGCCATGCTGCCCAGCGAGAAAACCGCCGACTATCAACCATTTGGCAAAACCGGCTGGGCCATGGACCAACAACCGATGATCGGCCGGTACAGCGGCTGGGTTGAACGCGCCGATGGCCAGCGCTTTGCCTTTGCGCTCAACATGGACATCGCCAGCAGCGCTGAACTGAGTAAACGCCAAGCACTGGCCAAGGCGGCGCTAATAGCCCTCAAAATTATCCCGACGACGCTGCAGACACCCTGACACAAGCGTTTATTGATGCTGCCCAACAACAGTGGCCGCACAGCGCTTTGCCGTGGGTTAAGCTGGCACGCATCAATTGTTGCTTACTCAGCGCACCAGCAGAGCTGCCATGCCCCGCACCCAGAACGCCGTAACCGAAGCACTCGCCACGCCAACCCCTGCGCCACGCTTTGTCAGCGGTTCCTTGCTGCGCCATGTGGTGGTCATGTCCAGCACCGGCGCGGTGGGTTTGATCGCGATTTTTTTGGTCGACTTGATCAACCTGTTTTACATCTCCAGACTCGGCCACCAAGCGGTGGCCGCGGCGGTCGGTTTTGCCGGGGTAGTGACGTTTTTTCAGCTGTCATTTTGCATCGGCATGATGGTCGGCATTTCCGCTGTAGTCTCCAAGGCCATAGGCGCCCAGCGCCAGCACGATGCCAAGCGTTTGGCCACCGCCAGCCTGCTGTTAATGGCCGTCGCCTGCAGCTTGGTGGCAGTCCTTAGTTACGCCTTTTTAGCCCCTATTTTGACCTTGCTCGGCGCTGAGGGTGAAACCCACGCGCAAGCCTATCGGTACTTACAGATAAGCCTCGCCTCGGTGCCGTTACTGGGCCTGAGCATGGGTTGCGCCGCGCTGCTGCGTTCGGTCGGCGATGCCAAACTGGCGATGAAGGTCACCCTAGTCGGCGCACTGGTGACCGCCGTCCTCGACCCGCTGTTAATTTTCGGCCTGCAGCTCAATCTTGAGGGCGCGGCGATTGCCGCCGTGGTTGCCCGTGCCTGCATGTTGCTGACCGGGTTATATGCCGTACTGCGCACCCACCAATTGCTCGGCCGCATCGAACTTGCAGCCTTTGCAGGTGACAGCGCGATGTTCTGCCGCGTAGCGGGGCCGGCCATTTTGGCTAACTTGGCCACGCCCTTTGGCGCCGCCTTCGTGACCTATTTTATGGCCCAGTTCGGCCCCGCCGCCGTAGCCGGGCAAGCCACCATCGAGCGCTTAACTCCGGTGGCTTTTGGCTTGGTGTATGCCTTAAGCGGCGCTATCGGACCGATTTTTGGCCAGAACCTCGGCGCCGGGCGCATCGATCGTGTGCAGCAAACCCTGCGCGACAGCTTGCGCTTTATGGCCATGGTGGTCGGCGCGGCTTGGTTGCTACTGGCGGTGGGACAAAACGCGGTGATTTACGCCTTCTCCGCCAGCGGCCTGAGCGCTGAACTGATCTCGCTGTTTTGCTCACTGGTGGCGGCCAACTTCTTCTTTGTCGGCGCGCTATTCGTGGCCAACGCGGCCTTTAACAACCTTGGCAAACCGCTCTACTCAATGGCCTTCAACTGGGCCAAAGCCACCTTGGGCACCATCCCCTTCGCCTACTTTGGTGCCCACTTCGGCGCTACTGGGGTGTTGATTGGCCCGGCGCTGGGCGCGGTGATATTTGGCGTATTAGCGGTGTGGGTGGCGCTGCGTTTGACCCAACAACTAGCCCAAGACGCAGCAGCCGTTCGCCCGTGCGCCAATCGCTGAGGGCTTGGCTCGCCACCGCCGGCTGAAAGGGCGCAGCGGGTCAACCTTGCCGGGCATAACGCTCGCAAACAGCTAAACCGGCCCGCCGCGCTACGGCTGCAATTTACTCGACGAGTCTGGCTATAACGCTGGCATTTTCGCCTTGCTAAGCGGCGACGAACCCTGCAAATTGCCCCGCATCCAAGCATGTCACTGAGTCGTAGCGCATCTTATGGCCTTTTTACGTATTTCACTCATCACCCTGCTCGGCCTGTTAATGCTGCTTGCGGGCATTTGGGGCACTCTGGCGTTGTCCTTGTCGGGCACGGGCCCAAGCATCACGGGCGCGCGCATGGTGCTGGCGGCCGGATTTGCCCTGCTGTCTTTGACCAGCCTGGTTGCGCTGTGCCGCCTACGCTGGCGCTGGCGCGCGGTGGCCACTTATGGGCTGACAGTGCTGGTTTTACTGGTTTGGTGGCAAGGCATTGAGCCATCCAATAACCGCGACTGGCAGGACGATGTGGCCGTGCTGCCCTTCGCCACCTTCGACGGCGATCAGATTCAGGTACACAACATTCGTAATTTTGCCTACCGCAGCGAAACGGATTACCGCCCTGCCTATTACGATCGAGTGTTCCATCTCAGCAAGCTGCAAGGTGTCGATCTGCTCAGCGTTTACTGGATGGGCCCCGCGGTGGCCCATGTGTTCCTCAGTTTTGCCTTTAGTGATGGTCAGCACCTTGCGGTGTCTATCGAAACACGCAAGGAAAAGGGCGAGGGCTACTCAACCCTGCGAGGGTTTTTCCGGCAGTACGAGTTGTTTTACGTGGTCGCCGATGAGCGCGACGTGATTCGTTTGCGCACCAACTACCGGCATGCGCCGCCCGAAGACGTGTACCTCTATCGGCTTGATGTACCTATAGAAAATGCTCGCAGCCTGTTTCTCGAGTATCTGCGCAGCATGAATGCGTTGCGCCAGCAGCCGGAGTTCTACAACAGTTTGACGACCAATTGCACCACGCGCATCTGGATGATGGCAGGCGTTAACTCGCATCGTTTGCCGCTCAGTTGGAAAATTCTGGCCAGTGGTTATGTGCCTGAGTACTTGTTCGAGAACGGCCGCTTGCTGACTGGCGGACTGTCGTTTGCCGAGTTGCAACGTCAGGCGTTAATCAATCCTCGGGCTAATTCGGTCGACAGCGCAGAGGACTTTTCCACCTTGATCCGTACTGCCCCAGTGGCGCCATGAGCATGCCTACCAGCAAGCCGCTTGCCGAACATTTACCGAGCACAAGTCAGTACCCAGGAGCCTTATGAAACAATTGATGGCCGTTTTTGCCATGTTCACCTTCGCGCTTTATTCGGCCACCGGGTTAAGTGCTCCGACGGTGGCGCAAGGTGCCCATAGCGAACACGAGGAGGCGCTGCAGACCAAGCGTCCGCGTATTTGTTTAGTGCTTTCCGGCGGTGGCGCGCGCGGCGCAGCGCACGTTGGGGTGCTCAAGGTGTTGGAGGAGTACCGCGTGCCGGTGGACTGTATCGCCGGCACCAGCATGGGCGCGCTGGTGGGCGGCGCCTATGCCACGGGCACCAGCATGGCGGAGATGGATGCATTCTTAAAGAACATCTCCAGTGAGCTGCTGTTTAAGGATAAGCCAACCCGGCAAGAGCGGCCCATGCGCCTGAAGAAGGACGATTACAGCATTCTCTCCACGCCTGAAGTCGGCGTGCAGGGCGGGCAAGTGAAAATTGGCAAAGGGCTGGTCACTGGCGTGCAACTGGAGACCGTGCTGCGTCAACTGAGCAAAGCCAAGGGCCATCACGACTTCGATAAACTCCCGATTCCATTTCGCGCGGTGGCAACCGACCTAGTAACCGGTCGAGCGGTGGTGTTTAACAACGGCGACTTGGCTAAAGTCATGCGCGCCAGCATGTCGGTACCGGGCGCCGTGGCCCCGGCCGAGTTCGACGGGATGATTTTGGTCGACGGCATGCTCACCGGCAATTTGCCGGTGGCTCAGGCGCGCGATGAAATGCACGCCGATATCATCATCGCCGTTAACGTGGGCACGCCATTGCTGCAGCGCGATGAGTTGCGCAGCATCTTCGGGGTCACCGGGCAAATGCTCAGCATTCTTACCGAACAGAATGTGCAGACCTCACTGGCGGCGCTACGGCCGGGTGACATTTTGATCTCCCCGCAATTGGGCGATTTCTCCACTGGCGACTTCGACAACTTGCCGCAGATCGCACCACTGGGTGAAATCGCGGCGCGCAAAATGGCCAAACAACTGCAACAGCTGTCCGTGCCGGAGGCCGAATATGCTGCTTTGCGTCAACGGCAGTCGCACAACATCGCGCCAGAGACCCGCATTGTTGACGAGATACGCTTTGAAAACCTGCAACGGGTCAATCCGCAAACCGCACAGGCACTGCTGGATACCAAAGCCGGTCAAGCAATCGACCAATCGACACTGGACCACGACCTGCGGCGCTTATATGGCAGCGGTAATTATGAGCATGTGAATTACCGTTTGCTCGAAGAAGCGGGCAAAACCGTGCTGGCAATTGATGCCACGGAAAAAGCCTGGGGACCGGATTACTTGCGCTTAGGCCTTGGTTTATCGAGCGACTTCAGCGGTGATGCCTTTTTTAACCTGCGCGGCAGTTATCGCCAAACCTTGCTGAATGAACTCGGTGCCGAGTGGCGTACCGATGCGCAAATTGGCCGCACTACGGGCCTGTACAGCGAGTTTTACCAGCCGCTGAGTGCCACCGGCCCGTTCTTTGTCGCCCCGCATGTGGCCTTCGAGCAACGCTCCCAAGACCTGTTTAAAGATGATGATCGGATTGCCAGCTACGACCTGAGCTCCCAGCACGTTGGTGTTGACCTCGGTAGCGAACTCGATCGGTACGGCGAGTTGCGCGTAGGGGTTCTTACCGGCCAGCTAAAACCAACCTTGGATACCGGGCCGCAAAGCCTGTCACCTGGGCCTGAGCGAGTGACTCAAGGCGCCTTTACTGGCCAGTTGATGCTGGACCAACTGGATAGCGCCGACTTCCCCCGTTCGGGCTGGAAAACCGAGATGCAGGTGCTCGACTCGCAGCGCGCGTTAGGCGCCGACGACCCATACGCCAAATGGAAAATGAGCGGCACGGCAGCTACCTCGTACGGCGACCACACCTTTAACTTCGGTTTCAACGCCGCTGATCGACTTGGCCAGGACCCGCTACCGCGATACGAATATTTCCAGTGGGGCGGTTTTCTGCAGCAGTCGGGTTATGCCACCGGGCAACTGCTCGGCGAGAGTTTGCAGTATGGGCGCATGATGTATTACCACCGCATTATGGAAAGCGGCTTACTGGAGGGCGCTTACGGCGGTTTCTCACTGGAGGCTGGGCGTATTGGCAACCCATTGGTGGTGGGCAATACCGAGGACTGGCTGAAATCCGGCAGTATTTTTGTCGCAGCAGACAGCCCCCTAGGGCCCATGTATTTCGGCTACGGCCGCGCTCAAGACGGCAATAGCAGCCTGTACTTTTATCTGGGCCGGCCATTTTAAATCGGTTTGCTAAGGCCATCCTGCACAGCACTCAAGCAGCTCGGGCGCCGCGCAGGATGGCGCGTGCAGCTAACCGCAGCCGGCACGCCGTTACGTTATCCAGACAGCTGTCTTGAGCGCTTGGTAGCGGCGAGTTTGGCCTAGGCGTAATTGCACGCCATGCCCATCAAACACTTTAAAGCCTAAGGGTAAAAACCCTACTGACCAGCAAAAAATCGCCACCAGCGGGCCTTCAATCCCGCTGCCGGCGGTTGATGGCTGCCGTCGCAATAGGGCAAGCGCTGGGATTTTCCGCAGCGGCACAGGAGCAAATGCTGGGCACGGCTGATGGTTAGGCGTAAGCCTTGCGGGCAATCAGTCGGGCAATCGGGGAGTCGGCCCGAGCGGGCGCAGGTACACAGGTGCAAAGTGGCGCCAGGCAGAACCTGACGCACTTCGGGGAAATTCGGATCAGTTAAACGTACAACTACCGGGGCCGCTGACTTATCCATCAGCGGCCCCGCTATTAATCGATAGCTCGATCAATCAACCCAAACGCGGGCATTGCGGAACATCCGCAGCCAGCCGGCATCTTCCTGCCACTCATCTGGCCTCCAGGAGTTCTGCACGCCACGGAATACCCGCTCAGGGTGCGGCATCATGATGGTCACGCGGCCGTCGCGGCTGGTCAGGCCGGTAATCCCACGCGGCGAGCCGTTGGGGTTGGCCGGGTAGTTTTCGGTGACCTTGCCGTAGTTGTCGACAAAGCGCATCGACACGCAACCGGACAGATCGGCTTCCAGCAAGGCTTCCTCGCTTTCGAACTCGGCATGCCCTTCACCGTGGGCGATGGCGATCGGCATACGGGTGCCGGCCATGCCACGCAGGAAGATCGACGCCGACTCTTGCACCTGCACCATGGCCACCCGAGCTTCGAACTGCTCAGACTTGTTGCGCACAAAGTGCGGCCAGAACTCGCTGCCGGGAATCAGCTCGTGCAGGTTGCTCATCATCTGGCAACCGTTACACACGCCAAGGGCGAAGCTGTCTTTGCGCTCGAAGAAGGCTTGAAAGTTGTCCCGCGCCCGGCTGTTGAACAGCACCGACTTGGCCCAGCCTTCGCCGGCACCCAGTACGTCGCCGTAAGAGAAGCCGCCGCAGGCCACTAGGCCCTTGAAGTCTTCGAGGTCAACGCGACCGGCGAGGATATCGCTCATATGCACGTCGATCGCCGAGAAGCCCGCGCGATCAAAGGCCGCGGCCATTTCCACCTGACCATTGACGCCCTGCTCGCGCAGCACGGCAATTTGCGGCCGCACGTTCTTCTTGATGTGCGGCGCGCTGATGTTTTCGTTCACATCGAAGCTGAGCTTGATGCTCAGGCCCGGATTGTCTTCGTCAAGAAGCGCTGCGAATTCTTGCTCGGCACCGGCGGCGTTATCACGCAGTTTTTGGATCTGGTAGCTGGTCTCGCTCCACTGACGTTGCAGCAAACGGCGCTGCTCGGCGAACACCGGCGCACCCTTGAAGCTGATGGTCACATCGCTGCCATTGACTGGCTGACCGATCACCGCCACGCAGTCGCCCAAGCCAGCGGCGCTGAACTGCGCAAACACCTCAGGGGTGGCGTCTTGGCGCACTTGAATCACCGCGCCCAACTCTTCGTTGAACAACACGGCGTTCAACTCGCTGGTATTTTCAGCCAGCCCGTCGAGGTACAGGTCCAGACCACAGTGACCGGCGAAGGCCATTTCCACTGCCGACACCAACAAACCACCGTCGGAACGGTCGTGGTAAGCCAGCAGCATGCCGTCGGCATTCAGGCCTTGGATCACCGCGAAGAAGGCCTTGAGGTCTTCGGCGTCGTCGACATCCGGAGCTTGGCGACCGAGCTGAGCGTAGGTCTGGGCAAGAATCGAGGCGCCCATGCGGTTCTGGCCACGACCTAAGTCGATCAGAATCAGGTCGGTTTCACCCTTATCCAAGCGCAGTTGCGGGGTCAGGGTTTGGCGCACATCGACCACCGGGGCAAAACCGGTAACGATCAGCGACAGCGGCGAGGTCACGCTCTTGTCAGTGCCTGCATCTTTCCAACGGGTTTGCATCGACATCGAGTCTTTGCCCACCGGAATGGTGATGCCCAGCTCCGGGCACAACTGCATGCCGACCGCTTGTACAGTGTCGTACAGGCGCGCGTCTTCACCCGGATGGCCAGCCGCGGACATCCAGTTGGCCGACAGTTTAATGTCGGCGATTTTCTCGATGCGCGCAGCGGCGATGTTGGTCAGGGTTTCGCCAATCGCCATGCGCCCGGACGCCGGAGCGTCGAGCAAGGCCAGCGGAGTGCGCTCGCCCATGGCCATGGCTTCACCGAAGTAGCCGTCGAAATCGCTGCAGGTCACCGCGCAGTCGGCGACCGGCACTTGCCAAGGGCCGACCATCTGATCACGAGCCACCAGGCCGGTGATGCTGCGGTCACCAATGGTGATCAAAAAGCTTTTGCTGGCCACGGCCGGGTGATGCAGAACGCGGGTAATCGCCTCGCGCAACTCAAGTTTGGCCGGGTCAAAATCATCGCCCAACTCGGCTTCGCGGGTGGCCGAACGGTGCATGCGCGGCGCTTTGCCGAGCAATACTTCGAGCGGCATGTCGACGGCGTTGTTGCCAAAGTGGCTGTCGGTAACGGTCAGCTGTGGCTCGGCAGTCGCCTCGCCAACCACCGCAAACGGGCAACGCTCGCGTTCGCAAATCGCTTTGAAACGCTCGAAATCAGCCGGACCGACCGCCATCACGTAACGTTCTTGCGACTCGTTGCTCCAGATTTCCAGCGGGGCCATGCCCGGCTCGTCGTTCGGCACGGCGCGCAGTTCGAAGCGTCCGCCACGACCGCCGTCATTCACCAACTCAGGGAAGGCGTTGGACAAACCGCCGGCGCCGACGTCGTGAATAAAGCTGATCGGGTTCTGTTCGCCGAGCTGCCAGCAGCGGTCGATAACCTCTTGGCAGCGGCGCTCCATTTCTGGGTTTTCCCGCTGTACCGAGGCAAAGTCCAAATCCGCCGAACTGGTGCCGGTGGCCATCGACGAGGCCGCGCCGCCGCCAAGACCAATCAACATGGCCGGGCCGCCGAGCACGATGAGCTTGGAGCCCACCAAAATTTCGGCTTTTTGTACGTGTTCGGCGCGGATATTACCCATGCCGCCGGCCAACATAATTGGCTTGTGATAACCGCGCACTTCATCGCCGTGCGCGGTTTTAATCGACTGCTCAAAGGTGCGGAAGTAGCCGGTCAGCGCCGGACGGCCGAACTCGTTGTTAAACGCCGCACCACCCAGCGGGCCTTCAACCATGATGTCCAGCGCGGTAACGATGCGCTCAGGCTTGCCGTACGGCACTTCCCACGGCTGCTCGAAACCCGGAATTTGCAGGTTCGACACGGTAAAACCGGTCAAGCCAGCCTTGGGCTTGGCACCGCGCCCGGTGGCGCCCTCGTCGCGAATCTCACCGCCAGAACCAGTCGCTGCCCCCGGAAACGGGGCGATGGCGGTTGGGTGGTTGTGGGTTTCGACCTTCATCAGAATATGAATCGGCTCTTGCACCGCTGCATATTCACGGGTTTCAGGGTTGGGGAAGAAGCGCCCAGCCACCGAACCGACGATCACCGCAGCGTTGTCTTTGTAGGCCGACAGCACCCCTTCGCCGTGCATCTGAAAGGTGTTTTTGATCATGCCGAACAGGGATTTATCTTGGCTCTGGCCGTCGATATCCCAGCTGGCATTGAAAATTTTATGCCGGCAGTGCTCGGAGTTGGCCTGGGCAAACATCATCAGTTCGATGTCGTGGGGATTACGCCCCAGCTCATTGAAACTGGTTACCAGATAGTCGATTTCATCTTCGGCCAGGGCCAAGCCCAAGCTGGCGTTGGCCTGCTCAAGGGCTGCGCGGCCACCGGCGAGGATGTCGATGACGGTCAACGGTTTAGGCTGCGAATGCTGAAACAGACCGGCGGCTTGCTTGAGGTTGTCGAGTACCAGCTGAGTCATGCGGTCATGCAGACTGGCGGCGATCAGCTCGGCATCGGCGTCAGTAATATCGCCGGCCACGTAGTAAGCAATCCCGCGCTCCAGGCGCTGAATTTTCGCCAAGCCGCAATTGCGCGCGATGTCGCTGGCTTTACTCGACCACGGCGAAATAGTGCCGAAACGCGGCAGCACCAAAAATAGCCGACCGGCGGGCTCTTGCACCGGCACACTCGGACCGTACTTAAGCAGACGGGCGAGAACGCTCTCCTCGTCGCCAGTAAGCACACCGACAACTTCGGCAAAATGGGCAAACTCGGCATACACACCGCTGATCGCGGGAACCTTGAGGGTTAGTTGCTCGAGTAACTTGCCGTGGCGGAAGGCAGAAAGGGCAGGAGCGCCGCGCAGGATCAACATCTTCGGGACAGCCTCGGGAGGGACAATGCTTTGAGGCCGCATATTCTAGCCTAAAGCGCCGCTCAGAGCACCCGCCACAGGCCAATCGCAAGACGCCCGGCCACTAGCAGAGAAGCACGTCACTGTCGAGATATGGCAGCCTGAATGCTTTGCGTATACTGCACCCATGCTTGCCCAAACGATGTTCCGCTCACGCTGCTGCCAATGGCTGACAGCGACCGGCTTCCTCCTGCTGCTCAGTGGCTGTGGCGTTGATGATGACGTTCAACCCACCACGCTTGAGCGGGTCAAGGCGGCTGGCGAACTACGCGTGGTCACCCGCAACAGTCCCGCCACCTACTTTCAAGACCGCAACGGCGAGACCGGCTTTGAGTACGAACTGGTTAAGCGCTTTGCCGAAAACCTCGGCGTCGAGCTAAAAATCGAAACCGCCGACAACCTCGACGACCTATTTAATCGCCTGCACAACAAAGACGGCCCGGTACTCAGTGCCGCCGGTCTGGTGGTCAGTGCCGGCCGACAAACACGCGCGCAGTTCTCCCACAGTTATTTGGATGTCACCCCACAAGTGGTGTATCGCGACGGTGCGCCGCGTCCTAGCAGCGCCGCGGATCTAGTCGGCAAACATATAGTGGTGCTCAAGGGCAGCACCCATGCCGAGCAACTGGCCGCGCTCAAAGTGCAGTACCCAGCGCTCAGCTATGAAGAGTCTGCCGCCGAAGAAGTGGTCGACTTGTTGCGCATGCTCGACGAAGGCCAGATCGACCTGACGCTGGTCGACTCCAATGAACTGGCGATGAATCAGGTGTACTTCCCCAAGGTGCGGGTTGGCTTTGACTTAGGCGAGAGCACTCAAATGGGCTGGGCTGTGGCGCCGGGCGAGGATCGCAGCCTGCTCGACGAGGCCAACGCCTTTCTCGATAAAGCCCAGCAAAATGGCATCCTGCAGCATTTGAAAGAACGCTATTACGGGCATGTCGATGTGCTCGGCTATGTCGGTGCCTACACCTTCGCCAAACACCTGCAAGAGCGCCTGCCGCGCTTTGAGCAACACTTTCAGCAAGCCGGCAAGGTCCAGCAACTGGACTGGCGCCTGCTGGCGGCCATGGGCTATCAAGAATCACTATGGCAGCCCGACGCCACTTCAAAAACCGGCGTGCGCGGCCTGATGATGCTGACCCAGAACACCGCGCAAGCCATGGGCGTGGTCAACCGTTTGGATGCCAAGCAAAGCATTCGCGGCGGGGCTAAATACGTCGCGCAAATCAAACAAGAGCTGCCCGAAAGCCTGCTCGAACCAGATCGCACCTGGTTCGCCCTAGCCGCCTATAACATCGGCGGCGCGCACCTAGAAGACGCCCGCAAGCTGGCCAAGGCCGAAGGGTTAAACCCCGATAAGTGGCTAGACGTAAAGAAGATGCTGCCGCGCCTGTCGCAGAAAAAATGGTTCAGCAAGACCCGCTACGGCTACGCCCGTGGCGGTGAGACCGTGCATTTTGTGCAAAACATCCGCCGCTATTACGACATCCTCACGTGGGTCACGCAGCCGCAACTGGAAGACCGCCAAGTGGCCGACAATAAACTGCACCTGCCGGGCATCAACAAAACCCCACCGGCCGAAGTGTTGGCGCCGCTGTAACGACCCACCGGTACTTCCAGTCCCTGTGAAAACGTAGCGAGCGAAGATTAGGCAAGGCAAAAACAGGCGAGGACGCGGAGTTTACGAGTTGTAAATGAGCAGTCCGAGCCTGTTTTTAACGCCGCATAATCGAGCGCAGTAGTTTTCACAGGGACTGGCGACGCGCCTTGAAAAAAGCGCTCAGCGCCGCGCTGCACTCATCCGCCAACACCCCGCCCTCCACCAGCACCCGATGGTTAAGAAAGCCCTGAGTAAAAAACTCGCCACGGCTGTGCACCACTCCGGCCTTGGGTTCGCTGGCACCAAACACCACCCGAGCAATTCGGGCATGCACGATTAAACCCGCGCACATGCTGCACGGCTCCAAAGTGACATACAGGGTGCTGCCCGGCAGGCGGTAATTGGCCAGTGTCTTGGCCGCGTCGCGAATGGCGACCATCTCTGCGTGGGCGCTGGGGTCATGGGTGCTGATCGGGCAATTAAAACCACGGCCAATCACCTCGCCGTCCTGCACCAGCAAGGCGCCCACCGGCACCTCACCAAGGGCCGCACCGGCCGCCGCCAAGGCCAAGGCCTCGCGCATAAAGTGCAGGTCTTGGCTGCGGTCGATAATTGGCGCTTTTCGCATCGGTTTACTCCGCCACTTCAATCGCTGCCATCAACCCGGTTTCCATATGGTCGATGACATGGCAATGGAACATCCAACTACCCGGATTGTCCGCCAGCAGAGCGATGCGGGCGACTTCGTTTTTGCCGAGTAAATAGGTGTCGGTGAAGTACGGAATCACCGCATGTCGATTGGACGACAACACTTTAAAGCTCATGCCATGCAGATGAATCGGGTGCTGATACTGAGCCATGTTGCGCAACTCGAAGATATAGCTCTGCCCCAGTTTCAGCTTGGCGATGGGTTTGTCGGCGCAGTTTTTATCGCTGATATCCCAGGCCTCACCGTTGATCTGCCAGTAACTGCGCGGCGCGCCGTTAGCGGTATTTTCCGACAGACTGCCAACCCACTCGAAGCTAAAACGCAGGGTTTCGGCGCCGGCCAAGTCTGGCTCGCCGACCGGATTGGCGGGCAGTGCTGGAGGCCACTCGCTGCCACCGGCGAGCAACGGCTGCTCAGTGGCGCGCAAGGTGGCCAGCCGCACCGGGCCATTACGCAGGGATAACTCAGTGCCGGCGGCCGGGACTTTCAGGGCCAAATCGATACGCATACCCGGCCCCAGCCAGTACTCTTTGCCCAGCGGGCGCGGCTCAACCGGATTGCCATCCAGCGCATAAATTCGCGCCTCGCCATCAGGTAAATTCAGGCGATAGGTCAGGGTGTTATCGACATTCAATAAACGCAGACGCACCACCTGCCCAGCCGGCAGATCGAGGGTCGGTGCATGCACACCATTGATGCTCGACAAACGCCCCGGCGTGCCACCGCGTGCGGCCTCGCGCGGGATGCTGAATGCACCGAACGCGCCCTGCTCATCGACATGCCAGTTCTTCAAACACAGCGTGCGCTCATGCACGAAGCCACTGCCATGGCGTTCTTCAACAATCAGCGGGCCGACCAAGCCGCGACCCAGTTGCTCGCTGCTGGTCATATGCGGGTGATACCAAAAACTACCGGCATCCGGCACTTGGAATTGATAGTCAAAATACTCGCCGGGCAACACCGGCAATTGCGACACATAGGGCACGCCATCCATCGCCAGCGGCAATCGAATGCCGTGCCAGTGGATGGTGCTGGCTACCGGCAAGTGATTGATAAAGCGCACCCGCAGCCAGTCACCCTGCCGCACCCGCAATTCCAGCCCCGGCGCTTGGCCACCATAGGCCCACGCCGGGCTCTGAAACCCCGCCACCAACTCAACGTCCAGCGGCGCGGCGATCAATTCATAGTCATGGGTATTGCCCGCGCGCGGCCGCCCCAGCCAATAACGCACACCACCGGCGCCGAGGCCGACGGCGGTTAAACCAACAAGACCGGCGAGCACTTTTCTACGGGTAAAGGACATGGGTGAAAACTCCTGAATAAGCACAATAACGCTGACCTATCAGGCTCACAGCGGCTCACAGCGGTTCACCTCTAACGGGCAAACGCGCAAATAGGGTTAAGCTTTTAGCGATTTAAACGGTCGCTAATAGTGCCAGAAAACGCCTGCCAGAGCGATGCAGAAGGTCTGGCCAAGCTCCATTACTGAGCGGTAACGGCCCCCGCCACCCGCGCCAACTCAGTGCGCAAATAGCTCAACCACTGCTCTGGGCGCCCCAGATATTTACTGAGCTCCAGCGCTTGCATGCGACCCTGCCCATCCGCCAATAACACACTCGGAAAACCCTGAACGCCAGCCTGCGCCATTAAGGCTCGACTGGCGGCGATATGGCTTTGCGTCTGCCGCCCACGGACAACTTGATAGGCATTACTGAACTGCGGCAGCGGCAAACCAAGCTCACCGGCCAACTCCACCAACACCGGCAAATCGGCAATCCGCCGTCCCTCGACATAGTGCGCCTGCTGCAGCCGTTGCAGCATCGCCAAGCCCTGCCCAGCGATAGTTTGTGCGGCGAGAATGGCGCTGATTGGCGGTTCGGAGTCGAGCACCGCAGCCTGATCGTTGAGCAAGCCATTGAAATAACCATCACCAAACGGCTGGCCGGATAGCTCGGCAATTCGCCGGTCATGGGGCAACACATAAGCGCGCCACTGCGGGCTGATGGAGCGGCGATTACTACCGGTCAACATGCCGCCGGCGTGCAGCTCTATCTGCACCTCGGGCAAACTGTGCGCCGCCGCCAGCAAGGGCGCAGCGCCATAACACCAGCCACAGAGCGGATCGAACAAGTAATGCAGAGTGACGGTTTTCATCGGCAATGCCTTAACGGGGCGCTTTACTGCGGCCACTGCATTTCACCCTTGAGCACCTTGGCGCTCAGTTCTAAATCGGCCGTGCCAGTCAGCTGTGGATACTGTTTAACCATGGCCTTAACCAGCGCGCCGGAGTTGCTGGCCTTGGGCAATTCTGCCTCAAGCACCTTGAGGTAGTCGGCGGTAAAACTCACCGATTGCAGCGTCATGCTCGTGCCCGGCAAATAATGTCCTGGCACCACGGTTTGCGGCTTGAGTGCTTGAATCTGTTGCAGGCTTTGCTGCCAGTCGGCGCGGGCCAGCGGCGTCTGCGCATCGGCCGTCCACAGGTGCATATTGCCGTACACCAACACCCCGCCGACTACCGCCTTGAGCGCTGGAATCCACACATAGCTGTGCTCGGAGGCCACTCCGTGCAGGCCTTGCACCTCGAGTGGCTGACCATCGACGCTGAGCTGATTGCCTTGCAGCAACTCCGGCACCAGCAGGGTTTTCGGCGCATCGGCTTTAAGAATCGGCCCCCAATACGCCAGCTTGGCGTCTTTATTGGCCTTGATCGCGGCAATGGTCGGTGCCGTGGCGACGATCTTCGCCTGCGGAAACGCCGCTTGCAGCACCTCCAAGCCAAAGTAGGAATCCGGGTCGCTGTGGCTGATATAGATGGTGGTCAGGCGCTTGCCGCTGGCCTTGATCATTGCCACCAACGCTTGGGCGTCATTGCTCTGAAACTGCGCGTCGATCAGCACCGCCTCGGTGGCACCGGTAACCAGCTCGGATGACACCGCAAACAGCGATTGCTCGCCGGGGTTATACACCTGCAACTTGAGCGGCTCGGCCGCGACGACAGGGTTCGCAAACAGGCTCAGCGTGGTGACAGCGGCGAAGGCGGCAGACAACAGTGTGGGTTTAAACATGGCGATAGACCTTTAGTCAGTGAAGAACGTGAGGCCATCTTATGCTGCGTAATCCGCACGAAAAACCGGCTAAACTGCAACTATTGATTGCTTAAATCGGACGAATCAATGGATCGGATTATCGCCGCAGAAGTGCTTATCAGCATCGTCGAGCGCGGCAGCATGATCGCCGCTGCCGACGCGCTGGGCATGTCTCGCGCCATGGTGACGCGCTACCTAGCGCAGATGGAGGACTGGGCCGGCGCGCGCTTATTGCATCGCACCACCCGCAAACTGAGCCTGACCGCCGCCGGTGACGAGACCCTGAACCGCTGCCGGAAACTGCTGGAAATCACCGCCGACATGGCTGTCAGCGCCAGCAATACAAACGATGCACCCCACGGCCTACTGCGCATCAGTTGCGCGCAATCCTTGGCGCAAAGCGTGCTGGCGGTGGCGGTCAGCCAGTATTTACGCCGCTACCCACAGACCGCCGTCGACCTGCAAACCAGCAACCATGCGGTTAACTTAATCAAAGAACGCATCGATCTGGCGGTACGAATTACCAACGCCCTAGAGCCGAATTTAATCGCCCGACAATTGGCCAGCTGCGCCTCGGTGGTGTGCGCCGCGCCCAGCTACTTGGCCACCCAAGGCACGCCAACGCGGGTCGAAGAGCTGGCCGTGCATAACTGCCTGACCTACTCCTACTTCGGCAAAAGCCTCTGGCAATTTACTCGTGCCGGGGAAAACTACTCAGTGCCGGTCAGCGGCAACCTCAGCGCCAACGATTCGCTGGTGCTGCTCAGCGCCACCCTGCAAGGCGCTGGTATCTCCTTGCAGCCGCGCTACTCGGCCGCCCCACTGCTGGCCAGCGGCCAATTGGTTCAGTTGCTGCCCAACTACCAGCCCCAGGAAATGGGCATCTACGGCATCTATACCTCGCGCAAACAAATGCCGACGACCCTGCGAAGCATGTTGGATTTTCTGCTCGACTGGTTTGCCACGGACCCGCAATGGCTGGCAACCCTGCACCCGCAAACGCCGCCGGTAGGCAAAGCCAGCAAGGGCAAAGCAGCGCTCACCTAAGCCCGAGAAAATAAAAGCCACAGACAGCATAAAGGGCAGCCTAAGCTGCCCTTTATGCTGTCTGTGGCTTCACCCAGCGCACCACCTGTAGGAGCCAGCTTGCTGGCGATTCGGGTACAACATCGCCAGCAAGCTGACTCCTACAAAGGGCTAAAAAACGACCAACCGTTAGATAGCCCTAGGCTTTAAATCACTCCCACTCAATGGTGGCAGGCGGCTTACTGGAAACGTCGTAGGTGACGCGGGAGATGTCTTCGATCTCGTTGATGATGCGGTTGCTGACTTTCTCCAGCAACTCATAGGGCAGATGCGCCCAACGCGCAGTCATAAAGTCGATGGTCTCTACCGCACGCAGGGCCACGACCCAAGCGTAACGGCGGGCATCGCCAACCACGCCAACCGACTTAACCGGCTGGAACACCACGAAGGCTTGGCTGGTCTTGTGGTACCAATCGAAGTTATGCAGTTCTTCCATAAAGATATGGTCGGCTTGGCGCAACAGGTCGGCGTATTCCTTCTTCACTTCGCCAAGGATACGCACACCCAAGCCCGGGCCTGGGAACGGGTGACGGTAGACCATGTTGTATGGCAGACCTAGCTCCAGACCGAGTTTGCGCACTTCGTCTTTAAACAATTCGCGCAGCGGCTCAACCAGTTTCAGGTTCATCTCATCCGGCAAGCCACCCACGTTGTGGTGCGACTTGATCACATGGGCCTTGCCGTTTTTCGCGCCGGCCGACTCGATCACGTCCGGGTAAATGGTGCCCTGAGCGAGGAACTTGATGTTGTCGAGTTTCGACGACTCGGCATCGAACACTTCGATAAAGGTCCGGCCGATAATTTTGCGCTTCTTCTCCGGATCGGCTTCGCCGGCCAGATTGTTTAAGAACAAATCCTGAGCGTTGGCGCGAATCACTTTAACGCCCATGTTCTCGGCGAACATGGCCATCACCTGCTCGCCTTCATGCAGGCGCAGCAAGCCGTTATCGACGAATACGCAGGTCAGCTGAGAGCCAATGGCTTTGTGCAACAAGGCCGCCACTACTGAGGAATCCACCCCGCCGGACAAGCCCAGCAGCACGTTAGCGCTGCCGACTTGAGCGCGCACGCTGGCAATCGCATCGTTAACGATGTTGGACGGTGTCCACAGCGCTTCGCAGCCGCAAATATCCAACACGAAGCGCGACAAGATGCGCCCGCCCTGCTTGGTATGGGTCACTTCTGGGTGGAATTGCACGCCATAGTAAGCGCGCGAATCGTCGGCCATGCCGGCGATTGGGCAGCTCGGGGTGCTGGCTAGAATATGGAAACCCGGCGCCAGCGTGGTGACCTTGTCGCCATGGCTCATCCACACATCGAGACCGAGCAGGCCATCGGTGTCCACGCTGTCTTCGATGCCGTCGAGCAAGCGCGACTTGCCAACGATATCCACACGGGCATAACCAAACTCACGCAGGTCCGAACCTGCAACCTTGCCGCCCAACTGCTCGGCCATGGTTTGCATGCCGTAGCAGATACCGAAAACCGGCACACCCAGATCAAACACCGCTTGCGGTGCACGCGGGCTGTCAGCTTCGTGCACCGACTCCGGGCCACCGGCGAGGATGATGCCGCGCGGAGCAAACGCGCGAATCGCCGCATCGTCCATATCAAAAGGATGCAACTCGCAGTACACCCCGATCTCACGCACACGGCGGGCGATCAGCTGGCTGTATTGGGAGCCGAAGTCGAGGATAAGGATGCGGTGCGCGTGAATATCGTGGGCCATGACCGTCTCTCGTAGCGGACTTCATAAATGACAAAGGGCTGAATCAGACAGCCCCGTGTACTCGA
>JBILAR010000082.1:0-15282 GCA_044354115.1 Pseudomonas sp.
CGGCTTTGAAGCTGCCGGCGCAATCGAAGGGTTGTTCTGCTTCAAGGTAGCGGCTAATGCAGGCCGCGCTGAGCTGGCGAAAATGCACGGTGAAAGGGATGCAGTCGATTTGCCAGCTGTTGGTGGCGCTATTGAATAGCGCCAGACCGGTTAAAAAGCGTACGGATGCGCCACTGGCGGCGCTGAGTTGAGCGTGGGCAGTGTTGAAATTATGCGGCTTGCCGATGATTTCCCCGTTTAATACTGCAACCTGATCCGAACCGATGATTAAATGCTGCGGATACTCGCTGGCCAGTGCTTGGGCTTTTTCCTGCGCTAGGCGGCGCACCAGTGCTTCGGCGCTTTCGCCGATGTGGCGAGTTTCATCGATGGCCGGGGCGCTCCAGATGAACGGCAGTTGTAGTCTGCTGAGTAATTCACGTCGATAGGGGGAGCTGGATGCCAGTACTAGCGGTGTCATGGGCTTCTTCTTGGGCTTGTTTTTAGGTAATAAAACGATTCTAACTGGCGAGCCTACGGGTGCCCAGTGAGCAATTTCCTTTGACAGTGCGGGGGGAGATCCCTAAAATGCTGCGCCTATGTTGAATGCACCGATTCCACCTCATGTTGATCCGCGCAAGCTGGCTGATCGTGGCGCTACCCTCGAAGGGGAAGTGTCGCTAGCAAGTTTGTTGCGTCTCTGTGATCCGCTTGCGGATAGCAGTGGCTCTGTTCGAGCGAAATTTACTTTCGGTCGTGATGAGCAAAAAGCTGTGGTTATTCGCAGCGAGATCGATGTTGAAGTCAAGATGGTTTGTCAGCGTTGTCTGGAGCTGGTCGCTCTGCCGATCCATAGCGAATGTGAATACGCTGTGGTGAAGGAAGGAACGGCTATTGAGTTGCAGCCGAAAGGCTACGATGTCCTGGAAATGGGTGAGGAGCCGCTGGATTTGTTGGCGTTGGTTGAGGATGAGTTACTGCTCGCCTTGCCTATTGTTCCGACCCATAACACTAATTTTTGCCAGCAGCCGGCCGGTCTCGATGAGCCTGAGTCGAGCGAGGACGAGGTAACGCGGTCCAACCCGTTCAGCGTGCTAGCACAGTTAAAGCGTGACCCAAACGTTTAGGAGTTAATAAGTTATGGCAGTTCAGCAGAACAAAAAATCCCGTTCCGCCCGCGACATGCGTCGTTCGCACGACGCTCTCACGGCCAGCACCTTGTCGGTTGAGAAAACCACTGGTGAAGTACACCTGCGCCACCACGTATCGCCAGAAGGCGTTTACCGTGGTCGTCAAGTGATCGACAAGGGCGCTGACGAGTAAATCTTGTCCGCTCCGATCATCGCAGTTGATGCAATGGGTGGGGACTTCGGTCCTCACTGTATTGTTCAGGCCAGCCTTGCCTGTTTGGCCGCTATTCCCTCGCTTCATCTGGTCCTTGTCGGCCAATCCGCAATCATTGAAGAATTAATCGCCCATCATCCCGATGTCGATCGTTCGCGCCTGCACATTGAGCATGCCAGCGAAGTCGTTACGATGGACGAGCGACCTGCGCAAGCGTTGCGCGGAAAACCTGATTCATCCATGCGCATTGCGCTGGAGTTGGTGCGCAGTGGGCGTGTGCAGGCTTGCGTCAGTGCTGGCAACACCGGTGCGCTAATGGCGTTGTCACGCTATGTGCTAAAGACCTTGCCGGGCATTGATCGCCCAGCCATGGTTACGGCGATACCGACGACGCGCGGCCCTTGTCATTTGCTCGATCTGGGTGCCAACGTCGACTGCAGCGCCGAGCAGTTATATCAATTTGCCCTGATGGGGGTGGTCGCGGCTGAAGCGACTGGCGTGCTTAATCCACGGGTGGCGCTGTTAAACATCGGCACCGAAGAGATTAAAGGCAATCAGCAGGTCAAGCTGGCTGCGACCCTGTTGCAGCAGGCAGTAGCTTTGAACTACATCGGCTTCATTGAGGGCGACGGCCTTTATCGTGGTGAGGCGGATGTGGTCGTTTGTGACGGTTTTGTCGGTAATGTCGTGCTCAAGTCCAGCGAGGGCTTGGCTGCCATGATCGGTGCGCGCATTGAAACGGTTTTTCGTCAGTCGTGGCGCTCGCGGCTTGTCGGCGCCTTGGCGTTACCCTTGCTACGCCGACTTAAAAACGAGTTAGGCCCGGTGCAGCACAACGGCGCGAGTTTTCTTGGCTTGCAGGGGATTGTGGTTAAAAGCCATGGATCTGCCTCGCCTGAGGCGTTTCAAGCGGCGATTCGACATGCTTTGATTGAGGTGCAGGCGAATCTGCCGCAACGTCTGCATGGGCGTCTAGAACATCTGCTGTAGTCGTCTGATTGCAATGCGGCGGTGCTATATCAAATGCACTGGGATGTGACGGTAATGCTTCACTCGGCATCCCACGTTTAGTTCCTGGCTCCGCCTCAAGGGGTGGCGGTTAACGGCGTTGGTCGTGGTCGACGCTAGCATTTTTGATGTTCAGATCATTAGAGAGTCGTTTACATGTCTGCAAAGCTCGCATTTGTCTTCCCCGGTCAAGGTTCGCAGTCTCTCGCTATGCTTGCCGAGCATGGTGCGCAGCAGCCGCTGATTATCGACACCTTTGCTGAGGCCTCCGCGGCTCTTGGTTATGATCTGTGGGCGCTGTGCCAACAGGGGCCGCAAGAGTTATTGAATCAAACCGATAAAACTCAGCCGGCAATTCTCGCCGCCTCGATTGCGCTATGGCGCCTGTGGTTGGCTGAGGGTGGCGCCCGTCCGGCTTTTGTTGCCGGGCATAGTTTGGGTGAATATTCGGCGCTGGTGGCGGCGCAAAGCTTAGGCTTTGCCGAGGCCTTAAAACTGGTTGAGCGCCGTGGCCAGTTGATGCAAGAGGCCGTGCCGGCTGGGCAGGGCGCCATGGCGGCGATTTTGGGGCTGGATGATGCGCAGGTTATGGCTGCTTGCGCCGAGGCCGAATTGGGTGAAGTGGTCAGCGCGGTGAACTTCAATGCGCCGGGTCAGGTGGTAATCGCTGGCAGCGCCGCCGCTGTTGACCGGGCGATCGCTGCCTGTAAGGCGCATGGTGCCAAGCGCGCTATGCCGTTGCCGGTCAGTGTTCCGTCGCATTGTGCGTTGATGCGTCCAGCGGCTGAACGCTTTGCTCAATCGATTGCCGAAGTATCTTGGCAGGCACCGCAGATCCCTTTGGTACAAAACGTCAGTGCTGCTGTGGTGGCTGATCTCGACACGCTCAAACGCGATTTACTGGCGCAGCTTTACAATCCGGTACGCTGGGTTGAGTCAATTCAGTGTCTGGCAGCGCAGGGCGTTACCGATTTAATTGAATGTGGTCCGGGTAAGGTCTTGGGCGGCTTGAATAAGCGCTGTGTTAAAGAATTGAATAATCACAACTTAGACAGTCCAGAAGCTTTTGTGGCTGCCCGTGCGGCGCTGGTCTGAATACCCTAGCCTGAACATAAGGAGAAATAGCGATGAGCCTAGAAGGTAAAATTGCTCTGGTAACCGGCGCGAGTCGCGGTATTGGTCAGGCCATTGCGCTTGAGTTGGGGCGTCAAGGTGCTGTGGTTATTGGTACGGCAACCACGCCAAACGGTGCTGAACGCATCGCCGAAACGCTTAAGGCGGCGGGCGTTGAAGGCGCAGGTTTAGTGCTTGATGTGAGCAATAGTGAGTCGGTGGCGAGCACCCTCGAACATATTCAGCAGCATCTTGGTCAACCGTTGATCCTGATCAATAACGCCGGTATCACCCGTGACAATCTGATGCTGCGGATGAAGGACGATGAGTGGTTTGATGTCATCAACACTAATCTCAATAGCGCTTATCGTTTGTCCAAGGCTGTGCTGCGCGGCATGACTAAGGCGCGCTGGGGGCGGATAGTTAATATCAGCTCAGTAGTCGGCGCCATGGGTAACGCTGGGCAGTCGAATTATGCCGCGTCCAAGGCCGGGCTCGAAGGTTTTAGCCGTGCGCTGGCGCGTGAAATCGGCTCGCGAGCGATTACCGTTAACTCGGTGGCACCGGGCTTTATTGATACCGATATGACCCGCGAGTTGCCTGATGCGCAGCGTGATGCCTTGCTCACGCAGATTCCTTTGGGCCGTCTTGGGCAGGCTGAGGAGATCGCCAAAGTGGTGGCTTTTCTGGTTTCTGATGGCGCAGCCTATGTCACAGGCGCTACTATCCCAGTGAATGGCGGCATGTACATGAGCTGAATGTGACGGCATTGGCAGGGTGATGGCGGGGCGGGAGCGCCAGCAGGCGGTTACCTTATCCGGCCCCAGTGAATGGCGGCGTGTACATGAGTTGAATGTGACGGCATCCCTTGAGGTGTTGTCATAAGATTTAGGTAACATTGGTAGCAAGCAAGCGCTGGTTTATAAGCAGATTGTTGTGGTGTTGTTGATAGGCTTACTGCATATAACTTGAAAAGCAGAAAAACCTTTCGCTACACTTGGCCACAGACCAGCAGTCCAGATTTTTCCATAGGAGTTAAAGCAAGGTATGAGCACCATCGAAGAGCGCGTCAAGAAAATCGTAGCCGAGCAACTTGGCGTCAAAGAAGATGAAGTTACCAACAGTGCTTCCTTCGTTGAAGACCTAGGTGCCGACTCCCTTGACACCGTTGAGCTGGTAATGGCTCTGGAAGAGGAATTCGAGACCGAAATCCCGGACGACAAAGCTGAAAAAATCACCACCGTTCAAGAAGCCATCGATTACGTTACCGCTAACGCGTAACACCTGTAATCGTCGATTTCTGACATAGAAAAACCGCACTGCCTTCATTGGCGTGCGGTTTTTCTTTAAGTGCCCTACGGTCAGCTAAATCGAACGCCAATATAAAAGGAGCTTGCTGTGTCGCGTAGACGCGTTGTTGTCACTGGAATGGGCATGTTGTCGCCACTGGGTAACGATGTTGCTAGCAGTTGGCAGGGTATTTTGGCCGGTCGTAGTGGTATTGCTCTGATTGAGCATACTGACCTATCTGCCTACAGCACCCGTTTTGGCGGCTCGGTTAAGGACTTTAACGTTGAGGAATACTTGTCGGCCAAGGAGGCGCGCAAGCTCGATCTGTTTATTCAGTACGGTTTGGCCGCCAGCTTTCAGGCGATGCGTCATAGCGGGCTGGAAGTGACTGAGGCTAATCGTGAGCGCATTGGCGTGGCCATGGGCTCGGGTATTGGCGGGCTGAGCAATATTGAGAGCAGCTGCAAAATTTTGCATGAGCAGGGGCCGCGGCGAATTTCACCGTTTTTTGTACCAGGCTCGATCATCAATATGATTTCCGGCTTTCTGTCGATCCATTTGGGTCTGCAGGGGCCAAATTACGCCGTCGCCACGGCCTGTACCACCGGCACTCACTGCATCGGTATGGCGGCGCGCAATATTGCCTATGGCGATGCCGATGTGATGGTTGCAGGCGGCTCGGAAATGGCCGCCTGTGGCCTAGGCATGGGTGGTTTTGCTGCGGCTCGCGCCTTGTCGACCCGTAACGATGAGCCCCAGCGGGCCAGTCGGCCGTGGGACAAGGGCCGTGATGGCTTTGTTTTGTCCGATGGTGCCGGCGCTTTGGTGCTTGAGGAGTTGGAACATGCCAAAGCTCGTGGCGCGACTATCCATGCGGAGTTGATAGGTTTTGGCATGAGCGGCGATGCCTATCACATGACCTCGCCGCCGGAAGACGGCGAAGGGGCGGCGCGCTGCATCAAAAATGCCCTGCGCGATGCTGGTGTGAACCCCGAGCAAGTCGATTACATCAACGCTCACGGTACCTCGACCTCGGCTGGCGATAAGGCCGAAGTGGCGGCGATTAAGTCGGTATTTGGCGAGCACGCTTACAAGCTCTCGGTCAGTTCGACCAAGTCGATGACCGGCCACTTATTGGGCGCAGCGGGCGCGGTTGAGGCGATTTTCAGCGTCTTGGCATTGCGTGATCAGGTAGCGCCACCGACCATCAATTTGGACGAGCCGGATGACGGCTGCGATCTCGACTTTGTCGCCCATCAAGCCAAGGCGCGGCCGATCGACGTGGTGCTGTCCAATTCCTTTGGCTTTGGCGGCACCAATGGCTCGCTGGTGTTTCGTCGGTTTGCTGGCTGATGTTGAGTTGGGTCGATGGTCAACCGGCCGAGCTGCTTTCGGTTAAAGATCGAGGCCTAGCTTATGGCGATGGCGTGTTTGCCACCCTTGGCGTGCGCAACGGCCTGCCACAGTTGCTTGAACGGCAATTGGCGCGTCTAGACATGGGCTGTCGGCGTTTGGCGCTGCCTTGCCAGCAAAGCTTGTTGCGCAGTGAGTTACTGGCCTTCGCCGCGCAAATGGGCGAGGGCGTGCTCAAACTCATTATTACCCGTGGTGATGGTCAGCGTGGTTATGCCCTGCCGCAGCCGTGTCAGGCGCGGCGGATCTTGCAGGCGGGGCCGCGGCCGAGTTACCCGATTATTAACGCCGAGCAAGGTGTGCAGCTATTTCCCTGTGTCACTCGGCTTGCTGAGCAGCCGCTGCTGGCAGGTTTGAAGCACCTTAATCGCCTCGAACAGGTGCTGGCGCGCGCCGAATGGCAATCGAGCGACTACGCCGAAGGCTTGATGTGCGATGCGACTGGGCGGGTGATTGAGGGTGTCTACAGCAATGTGTTTGCTGTTCAGAGCGGGCAGCTGCTGACGCCGGCGTTAACGCGCTGCGGCGTCGCTGGGGTGATGCGCGCCGAGTTACTGGCGCAGGCCGCCGCGCTGGGGATCTCCGTGGTCGAGCGCGATATCAGTTACGCCGAGTTGTTGGCTGCCGATGAAGTGTTTGTGTGCAATAGCCTCTACGGGGTGTGGCCGGTGCGTGGATTGGCCGGTCATGACTGGCCCGTTGGCCCGCTCACCCGTAAACTGCAGGCCATTGCTGACGACCTATTGGGCTGCTGATTCGTGAAACAAAAAATCCTCTTACTGCTGGAGTCCACGCTGTTACTCGCGGGCTTGCTGTTGGCCTTGGCGGGCTGGTTACAGCGTGGTGCTCTTGAGCAGCCCTTGCAGGTTAGTGGCGAGCAGCTGATCGAGGTGCCGGTTGGCGCAACGCCGGGCGGTGTACTGAATCGCTTGGAGCGCGAGCAGATATTGCAAAATGCCTTTTGGCTGCGCCTGTACTGGCGCTTCAATCTATCGGGGCAGACGCTACACAGCGGCGAGTATCGGCTGATGCCCGGCATGACAGTCACCGACTTAATTGCACTGTGGCAGCGTGGCGAGGTGGTGCAGTACAACTTGGCCTTGATCGAAGGCTGGAACTTTAAGCAGGTGCGTGCCGCCTTAGCCGCCCAAGACAAACTCACCCAGAGCTTGGCTGAACTAAGCGATGAACAGTTAATGGCGCGTTTGGGCCGTGCCGGTGAAAATCCAGAAGGGCGTTTTTTTGCCGACACTTACCGTTATGTGCGCGGCATGCGTGATATCGACCTGCTCAAGCAGGCATTGACGCGCATGGATGAGGTATTGGCGCAGCAGTGGGCTGAGCGCGCCGCCGACTTGCCTTACACCGAGCCCTATCAGGCGCTGATTATGGCCTCGCTGATAGAGAAAGAAACCGGCGTGCCAGCTGAGCGTGACGAGATTGCCGGGGTGTTTCTACGCCGCTTGAAAATTGGCATGTTGTTGCAGACTGATCCGACCGTTATCTATGGCATGGGTGAGCGCTATACGGGCAATTTAACCCGGGCAAATTTGCGTGAGCCGAGCGCCTACAACACCTATTTAAACCCAGGTTTACCGCCTAGCCCTATTGCCTTGGTCGGGCGTGCCGCTATCTATGCCGCCTTGCATCCCAAGGCTGGCAAGAGTTTGTATTTTGTTGCCCGTGGCGATGGTAGCCATGTTTTTTCTGCCGATTTGGATGCGCACAATCGTGCGGTATTTGAGTATCAACTCAAGCGCCGCGCCGATTATCGCTCCAGCCCGGCTAAACCCGACAGCCAAAAGGACAGCCAGTGAGCGGCCTGTTTATAACCTTAGAAGGCCCTGAAGGCGCCGGCAAAAGCACCAATCGCGAGTACCTAGCCGAGCGTTTGCGCGAGCAAGGTATTGCGGTGTTACTGACCCGCGAGCCCGGCGGTACGCCGCTGGCTGAGCGCGTTCGTGAGTTGCTATTGGCACCCAGCGCCGAAGCTATGGCCGCCGATACCGAGTTACTGCTGGTGTTTGCCGCGCGGGCGCAGCATTTGGCTGAAGTGATTCGTCCGGCATTGGCGCGCGGTACTGTGGTGCTGTGCGACCGTTTTACCGATGCGACCTATGCCTATCAGGGCGGCGGTCGGGGTTTGTCAGTCGAACGCATCGCCCAGCTTGAGCAGTTTGTCCAAGGTGGGTTGCGCCCCGATTTAACACTGCTGTTTGATTTGCCGATTGAGATTGGCTTGGCTCGGGCCGAGGCGCGTGGTCGGCTCGATCGTTTTGAGCAGGAAGGCCGCAGTTTCTTCGAGGCGGTACGCCAGACGTATCTGCAACGCGCGGCCCAAGCGCCGGCGCGTTATCGGATTGTCGATGCCGGGCAGAGTTTGGCCCAGGTTCAGCTGGCGTTGGATGCCATAGTGCCTGAGCTACTGGTGCGTTGCCGTGGCTGAGGTTTATCCGTGGCAGGCGACGCTGTGGCAGCAGTTGGCCGGGCGTAAACAGCATGCCCATGCGTATCTGCTGCATGGCCCTGCCGGTATCGGCAAGCGGGCGCTGGCTGAGCGTTTGCGTGCGCTGCTGCTGTGCCAAAGGCCGGTTGATTTAGCCGCCTGTGGTGAGTGTAAAGGCTGTCATTTATTGGCCGCCGGCAGCCATCCAGATAACTTTGTGCTGGAGCCTGAAGAGGCCGACAAGGCCATTCGAGTTGATCAAGTGCGTGAGTTGGTCGGCTTTGTGGTGCAAACCGCGCAGCTCGGTGGTCGCAAGGTGGTGTTGGTTGAGCCGGCCGAGGCGATGAACTTGAATGCCGCCAATGCGCTGCTGAAAAGCCTAGAAGAACCGGCCGGCAATACCGTGTTGCTGTTGGTCAGCCATCAACCCAGTCGCCTCCTGCCGACGGTTAAGAGTCGCTGCGTACAGCAGGCCTGCCCGCTGCCGAGCGCTGCGGCCAGTTTGCTCTGGCTGCAAAGCGCTTTGCCCGAAGTCAGCGCCGAACAGTTGCAAGAGTTGCTGATACTGGCCGCTGGTTCGCCGTTGGAGGCGCAACGTCTGCACGCGCAGGGCGTGTTGGCGCAGCGCGAGCTAGTGGTCGAAGGGGTTAAGAAACTGCTCAAGCAGCATATTGGCGCCAGTCAGTTGGCTGAAAGTTGGAATGCCGTGCCGCTGATTTTGTTGTTTGATTGGTTCTGTGATTGGGCGCAATTACTGTTGCGCTATCAGCTCACTGAAGATGAAAGCGGCTTGGGTTTGGCCGATATGCGCAAGGTTTTGCCCTATCTGGCGGCTAAGGCGTCGCAAGCTAAGGTTATGGCGTTGCAAGATTGGTTGCTGGCGCAGCGGCAAAAAGTCTTGGGTAAAGCCAATTTGAATCGAGTATTGCTTCTCGAAGCCTTACTTGTGCAGTGGGCAAGCCTGCCTGAACCCGGCTAGAATCGGGCCATGAATCAATCAGCTAGGAATGCCGCATGAGCATGCCACCGAATTTGGGCCCACGTAACGGCATTTTGTCTTTGACCATCAAGGACAAGTCCGTGCTGTATGCGGCCTATATGGGTTTTGTTAAAAATGGCGGGTTGTTTATCCCGACTAACAAGAGCTACAAACTCGGCGATGAGGTTTTTATGTTGCTGAGCTTGATGGACGAGCCGGAGAAACTGCCGGTCGCCGGTAAAGTCGTATGGATCACTCCTAAAGGCGCGCAGGGCAATCGTGCCGCCGGTGTCGGCGTACAGTTTAATGATGGCGATAACGCCGCCCGCAATAAGATCGAAACTTATTTGGCTGGCGCGCTCAAATCGGATCGCCCAACCCACACAATGTAAGAGCCGTAAGCAACAAGCCATAAGCTGCAAGCTAGAAGCGACAGGCGCTGAGTTTGTGGTTCGGGGCTTGAAGCTTGCGCCTTGAAGCTTGAGGCTCTCATGCTGGTAGATTCCCACTGTCATCTTGACCGCCTCGACCTAGCCGCCCACGGCGGTTCCCTCGATGCGGCGCTGGATGCTGCGCGTGCGCGCGGCGTCGGGCACTTTCTCTGTATCGGCGTGAGCGCCGAAAACGCCCCAACGGTTAAAGCCTTAGCTGAGCGCTACGCTGATGTGCATTGCTCGGTGGGCGTGCACCCGCTCGATTTAGAGCCTGGAGTTGCGCCAGCGTTGGAATGGCTGTTGAGCGAGTTGAATCATCCGCGGGTCGTAGCGATTGGCGAAACCGGGCTGGATTATCACTATCAGCCAGAAGCCGCCGAGTTGCAGCGTGAGTCTTTTCGCTTGCACCTTGAGGCCGCGCAGATCACCGGCAAGCCGGTGATTGTGCATACCCGCGAGGCTTGCCGTGACACCTTGCAACTGCTGCGCGAGGCTGCCTTGCCGCAAGCCGGTGTGCTGCATTGCTTTACCGAAGACTGGCCCATGGCCAAGGTCGCGCTGGACTTGGGCTTTTATATCTCGCTGTCGGGCATCGTGACTTTTCGCAATGCCCAAGCCCTGCGCGAGGTGGCCTTGCAAGTGCCGGCCGACCGTTTACTGGTTGAGACCGATGCGCCGTACCTAGCGCCCATACCTTATCGGGGTAAACCGAATTTGCCGCAGTATGTCCGTGAGGTGGCCGAGTTTTTGGCCGATTTGCGTGGGGTTAGTTTCGATCGTTTTGCCGAGCAAACCAGCGACAATTTCCAGCGACTGTTCAGTTTGGCGCAGTTAGGTTCTGTTGATGTAAATGAGCGCGCCACGTTACTGCGGCAACAGAGCCTAAACCACAGCTAAAAAAAACCCGGATTCTGGGGGAGGAATCCGGGTTAAGACCATTTGGAGCAACCAAGGTGCGTGGTCTAACGCACCTTGCTGGTGGGGCACTTGGGGGAGCGCCGCACGCCAGTAACCTCAAGTATTGGCCAGAATTGCCGAACTTCCAGGCAGTTTTTCGGCATTTTTAAACTGATTTGGAATACTCGCAGGCGTCTTCATTGCGCGCCTGTGGACGGCTGCTGGCCATGGGCTTGTGGTTGCCGGGTTTGGATTGGCGTTTGCCTAAGTATTGCGCGGTTTGGTTCGCCGTGCGGATCAGGTCTGAGGCTGCTTAACGTGTGCGTGCGCGAGCATTAGATGTTGGTCAGCAGTAAGTGCGACGGCGATGGTCCGTGCAATTTTGCGTTAAGTAGGCATAATGCACGCCTTCTTTTTTTGTCCCCTGCAGCGTTTTTCTATGCACAAAGAACCCCGTAAGGTCCGCGAATTTCTGCGCCGTGAACAGGAAATTCTCGACACCGCGTTGAAGCTGTTTCTCGCTCAGGGCGAGGAAGGTGTGACCGTTGAAATGATTGCCGATGCAGTTGGCATTGGTAAGGGCACCATCTATAAACACTTCAAATCCAAGGCCGAAATTTACCTGCGCTTGATGCTCGATTATGAGCGTGAGCTAAACGGCATCTTGCAATCGACCGACGCCGAGCACGACAAAGAGGCCATATCGCGGGCCTTCTTTGAGTTTCGTATGCGCGATCCACAGCGCTATCGGCTGTTTGATCGGCTCGAAGAAAAAGCCGTGCGCGGTAATCATGTGCCCGAGCTGGTCGAAGAATTACACAAAATCCGCGCCTCCAATTTCGAGCGTTTAACCCTGCTGATCAAGGGCCGCATTGACGAAGGCAAGCTGGAAAACGTGCCGCCGTATTTTCACTTTTGCGCCGCTTGGGCTTTGGTCGATGGCGCGGTGTCGCTCTATCACTCGCCGTTCTGGCGCGACGTCTTGGAAGATCAAGAAGGCTTCTTTCAGTTTCTGATGGATATCGGCGTGCGCATGGGCAACAAGCGCAAACGTGATGGCGACGTGCCCCTTAGCTGATGCTATTCAGCCGGCCTATAGCGTTGCGTCACCCATGGGATGCACAGGCGTGCGGCGCTACACTCTGCTTATTAGCCTGCGGAGTTTTCTATGATTGTTGATCGCCAGGGTCGGCGTTTTCGCAATTTGCGTATCAGCCTGACGGCTGCCTGCAACTATGCCTGCACCTACTGCGTGCCCGACGGTAAGCGTTTGGTGGCAGCGCAAGATGAGCTGTCGGCGCAGGCTATGGCGCGTGGCGTGGCTTACCTGATTGAGGCCGCAGGCATTGAGCGCTTGCGCATTACCGGTGGTGAGCCGCTAGTCAGCCCTAAATTAGAGACGTTTCTGCACGAAGTCAGTACCTTGGGCTTGCAGGATATTAGCCTCACCACCAATGGCCAATTGCTTGAACGCAAGTTGCCGTTGCTGCTTGAAACCGGTATTCGCCGGATTAATGTGTCACTCGATACCCTCGACCCTGACGCATTTCGCCGCATCGCCCGGGGCGGTGATCTGGCCAGCGTGCTGGCTGGGCTTGAGGCGGCCAGCGCCGCAGGTCTGAAAATTAAACTGAACATGGTGCCGCTGCGCGGGCAGAACCTTGATCAGGTCATGCCGCTGCTCGATTACTGCTTGCAGCGTGGTTTTGAGCTGCGCTTTATCGAGTTGATGCGCATGGGACACTTGGCCCGCGAAGCGAATACCTTTGTGCAGCAGTTTGTCGGCATGCCGGAGTTGCTGGCCCTCATCGGTCAGCAGCATGAATACGTGCAGGCCGATGCACCCATAGATGCCACCGCGCTGCGTTATGAAATCCCCGGGCAGGGCTTTTTTGGCGTGATTGCCAACGAGAGCGTGCCCTTCTGCCGCACCTGTTCACGGCTACGGCTGTCGTCCACCGGCTGGCTGCACGGCTGCTTGTCGTCGAGTAATCGGCATTTTGTTGGCGACTTACTTGATAAGCCTCGGCATCAAGCCTTGCCGGCGTTACAGCGGTTGCTGGTGCGCGCGCTGGGCGATAAACAAGAGTTGGCGTTTTCCGGTGGCGTCACCGTGATGAAAATTATTGGCGGCTAAGTCGCTCGCGTGAGCCCCCAGTGGTTTTCACGCGGCGGCTAAGTTGCCTGCGCTTAAGAGAGTGAGCATGTCTGCAGAATTTCCGATTGACTACATCGAGCCCGTATTTCGCCCGCCCAGTGAGGCGCATTCGCTGATTCTGCCAGTGACCAATGGTTGCTCGTGGAATGGCTGTAGCTTCTGCGAGATGTATACCCAGGAGCAAAAGAAGTTTCGTGCCCGCGATGAAACGCAGGTGTTGGAGGAAATTAAACGCTGTGGCGAGCAGATGATCGTGCAGCGGATTTTTCTCGCCGACGGCGATGCGCTGGTGCTGCCGACGCGCCGCTTGCTGACCATTCTTAGCGCCATTGCCGAGCATATGCCGACGGTTACGCGGGTCTCCAGTTACTGTTTGCCGCGTAATTTGCGCAAAAAGTCCGTCGCCGAGCTGAAAGAACTGGCCGATGCTGGGCTGAAAATGGCCTATGTCGGGGCCGAGTCGGGCGATGACGAGGTGCTGGCGCGGGTCAATAAGGGCGAGACCTATGAGTCGACTCTTAGCGCCTTGGATAAACTCGGTGAGGCCGGTATTACCCGTTCGGTGATGGTGCTTAATGGTTTGGGTGGCACTCAGCTAAGCGAGCAGCATGCGCTCAATTCGGCGCGTTTGATGAACGCCGCGCAGCCAGAGTTTCTCTCGACCTTGGTGGTCAGCTTCCCCACCGGCGAGGCGCGCTTCCGGGCCAATTTTGCTGACTATCAGCCGCTCTCGCAGCAGCAGTTATTTGTTGAAGTCGAGCGTTTTGTGCAGGCGCTAGAGCTGCGCGACACGGTGTTTCGCAGCGACCACGCGTCTAATTATCTGGTCCTTAAAGGCGTATTGGGCGTCGATAAAGCGCGCATGCTGGCGCAGGTCCGGCAAGCCATTGAACAGCCGCAGAACGCTAGGTTGCGCCAAGAGTGGCAGCGCGGCTTGTAAGCTGGGTGTGACTGGCGCGTAAACTGCAGGGCTAGGTGATTATTAATAGGTCTGACGTTTTTTTGTCGCGCTGTCTGCAGGAGTTGCTATGCGCAGTCTGATGCTCTTGATGGTCTGTTTACTGCTAAGTCTTGGCGGCTGTATGCGCGTCAGTGATATGGCCGATGGTGTCGGTGACCAGCTCAGCGATGCGGGCTTGCTCGACCATAGCCGTACCTATCGCCTCAATTCCCGGCGTGTGCAGGCCGACTCTTTTATCTTCATTGCCCAAGGGCCATTTGCGCCACCGGGTAGCGCCTATCCACGGCCCAATGTGGTGGCCGAAGAGGCTTTTAACGGCTTTATTGAATACTTCCCCTTGGTCCAGCGCGCGCCACAGCCGCTTGGCTTGGATGCAGCAATGGGCCAGGCGCGGGCGGCGGGGGCAGATTACTTACTGTATGGGCGTTTTGCCGCCGCGGATGATCGCATCGGCACCACCGATGAGTGGCAAGATCAGGAGGCGCTCGATCGCCTCGGTGTCGATCATGGCGTGGTGCAGTTAATGTTGATTGAAACATCCACGCGTTATTTGGTTGATTCAGCGAAAATTCGCAGCCGTGGCGGTTTGTTTACTCTCCATGATGCTAAGCCGCAAGACTTGCTCGCGGCCCCGCTGCGTGACTATGCCCGGCGCCTATTGGGCGTGAGTGAGGAGGGGGCGACTCATGATTGATACAAGCAAGACCGCCGATTTAATGGCGCAGATTCCAATGCTGGGTAAGAAGGGTTTGCCGCCGGTGCATCTGTGGAATCCGCCTTACTGCGGCGCTATCGACATGCGCATTGCTCGCGATGGCAGTTGGTTTTATTTGGGTACACCGATTGGTCGTAAGCCGATGGTGAAGCTGTTTTCCAGCATTATCCGGCGCGATGGCGATGAGTATTTTTTAGTCACCCCGGTGGAAAAGGTCGGCATTCAGGTCGATGACGCGCCTTTCGTGGCGGTTAGTCTGCAGGTCGAAGGCGCGGGCGAGGCGCAGTTGTTACGCTTTACCAGCAATGTTGAGGACGAAGTGCTGGCGGGCTCTCAGCATCCATTGCGTTTTGTGATTGATCCGCACACGCAGCAACCGTCGCCCTACGTGCTGATGCGCAGCAATCTCGAGGCGTTGATGGTGCGCAGTGTGTTTTATCAACTGGTCGAGTTAGCCCTCCCGCGCGAGATTGCCGGGCAAGTCTGGCTGGGTGTGTGGAGTGGCGGGGTGTTCTTCCCGATTGCCCTGCAAGACGCCTAAGCCA
>JBILAR010000083.1:0-15279 GCA_044354115.1 Pseudomonas sp.
GGCTATAGCCTTGTTCTTACCATTCGTGGCACGAACGATCAGCTAATAGTTGAATACTATTTTGAGAATGAAGAACAAAATCCTCGGATCATTCAGGGTATTCATTTTGCGGGTGGAATTGTGTGGGATTTTGACTCGGTTCTTGCCCGAGTAGGCCCAACAGCAGGCGATGACTTCCTGTCCGGATCAACTGGTAATGATGTTATTCGAGGTTTGGCTGGTGACGATTACCTCTATGGTGAAGGCGGTAACGATACGCTCGAGGGTGGCGAAGGCAATGATGTTTTGGACGGTGGGGCTGGTAGCGATACTTATCTGTTTGGCCGTGGCGCAGGCTACGACGTTATCTCGCCTAACTCCGGGCCGGAAAGTAATAACGACGTAATCCTCTTCTCTAGCGATGTTGCGGTTTCTGATATTGATGCCAAGCGCGATGACCTCGATTTGTTACTGACGATTCGCGGTAGCAGTGATCAGCTACGGATCGAACGTTATTTTACTGAAATTGACGATAGCGGAATTAATCAATCAGCAGTTGAGCTAATAAAATTTTCGGATGATAGTGTTCTAGACTTCTCCGCGGTAGATGCCTTGATTGCATCGCCGACTGGTACATCATTGGATGACCGCCTGTATGGCTCAAGTGGTGCGGATGTTATTCAGGGGCTGGAAGGCAATGACGAAATATACGGTGAGGGCGGTAACGATACATTGAATGGTGGTGCTGGTGATGACACTCTGATCGGTGGCGAGGGCGATAATGTTTACTTATTCGGCCGTAATTCGGGTAGCGACACCATTCGTTGGGACGAAGAGGTTAATAACCACGACGTGGTTCGCTTTGCTAATGATATTTTGGTGGCAGATGTCGAAGTTAGGCGAGATCAGTATGATTTGTTGCTGACCATTACAGATACTCGTGAGCAGCTATTGATAGAGGGTTATTTCCATAGTGTCGATAATAGCAGCCCCACGAGAATTGAACGGATTCAGTTTTACGATGGTAGTTGGTGGGACTTTAATGCTGTCGAAAGCAAGTTAACTCTCCCCATAGCAACAGAGAGTGCAGACTTTTTATTTGGCTTGAGCGGTAATGATGTCATTCAAGGCTTGGGTGGCATCGATACACTGGTCGGCGGCGCTGGCAATGATGTTTTAGATGGCGGTACTGATAAGGACTACCTAGGCGGCGAGATTGGTAACGATACTCTAGACGGAGGGCTCGGTGATGACCAGCTTGATGGTGGTGATGGTAATGACCTCTTGATTGGTGGTGATGGATATGACTATCTCTATGGTGGGGGCGGTGACGACACACTGAACGGCGGTTACGAAAGCGATCTTGTCCAAGGTGGCACGGGCAACGATACCTATGTGGTAAACCACATTCTTAACACCCGTTACATGTTAGAGAACGAAGATGGTGGAACCGACACAGTTGAATCAAGTATCTCGTTAACCCTTGCTGGCGGGTTCGAAAATCTTCTGCTTACGGGCAGCGCAGTCCTTAATGGCACGGGTAACGAGTCAGATAACGTGCTTATCGGCAATGGTGCGGCCAATACCTTGGTGGGGGCTGCCGGTAATGACCGACTCGATGGCAAGGCCGGTAGCGATACCCTGATTGGCGGTATTGGTGATGACACTTATGTGGTTGATTCTGACTCGGATGTGGTGACTGAAAATCTAAATGAGGGGCTCGACACAGTTGAGTCAAGCGTCACTCTTACGTTAAGTGACAACCTTGAAAACCTTACCCTACTGGGTACCAGCGCCCTGAGTGGTACGGGTAATGCGCTAAATAACGTTCTAATCGGTAATAGTGCTGTCAATACGCTTACCGGTGGTGCGGGTAATGATCGGCTAGACGGTGGTGCCGGAAACGATACTCTGCGGGGTGGCGCGGGGGATGACACCTATGTGGTGGATTCGATCTCCGATGTCGTCACTGAAAACGTCAGCGAGGGTATGGATACCGTTGAGTCCAGCGTCACCTTTACCCTGGGTAGTAATATCGAGAATCTGACACTAACCGGTACGGCCGCCATAATCGCTAGCGGTAATGCGTTGGCAAACCGCCTGACAGGCAATGCCGGCAATAATCGCTTGGATGGTGCTGCCGGGGCAGACACTATGACCGGCGAGGCCGGTAATGATGTTTATGTTGTCGATAGCGCGCTTGATCAAGTAATTGAATTGGCAGGGCAAGGTACTGATAGCGTCGAGACGACGCTCAGTTATGTACTCGGTGCCGAACTGGAAAACCTGACACTTACTGGCACCTCCGGTGTTAATGGCACGGGTAATGGGCTTAATAACGTCCTGACTGGCAACTCCGGCGCTAACCGTTTGGATGGTGGCATAGGCGCGGACACCATGGTCGGCGGTACGGGTAACGACACCTATGTGGTCGACAACGCCGCTGACAGTGTTAGTGAAACCAGCAGCACCGGTGGCACGGATACGGTGGAGTCGAGCGTTACTTGGACGCTAGGCAGCAATTTAGAAAACTTGACGCTGACAGGCATTACCAGCGTTAACGCTACCGGCAATACCCTTGCGAACACCTTGCGCGGCAATGCCGGCAATAACCGCCTAGACGGTGGTGCCGGCAATGACACGATGATTGGTGGGCTGGGCGACGACACCTATGTGCTCGGTGCAACCACAGATGTGGTGACCGAGAACGCCGGCGAAGGCACTGACACAATCGAATCGAGCGTTACCCTTACGCTGGGTAATAACATCGAAAACCTTACCCTGCTGGGCACCAGTACCTTGAGCGGTACAGGTAATACGCTGAATAACATTCTGATAGGTAACAGCGCAGTCAACACGCTGACTGGCGGTGCCGGTAATGATCGCCTCGATGGCAAAGGTGGTGCGGACAGACTGTTGGGCGGTGCCGGTGATGATACCTATGTGGTGGATTTAACCGGCGATGTGATCACCGAAAATGCCAGCGAAGGCACGGATACGGTGGAGTCCAGCGTCACCCTAACGCTCGGAAATAACGTTGAAAACCTGACCCTGACCGGCACGACGGCGTTAAACGGTACGGGTAACACGCTCAATAACGTGCTGATGGGCAACTCGGCTGTGAACAGTCTGACGGGGGCGGCGGGTAACGACACGCTGGACGGTCAGGCCGGTGCCGATACTTTGACGGGAGGTGTCGGTAACGATACTTACATCATAGGACGTGGCTATGGTGCTGACACCATCGTCGAGAACGATGCGGCTGCGGGCAATACCGATGTAGCTCAGTTCCTGACAGGTATTGCCAACGACCAGCTGTGGTTCAGCCGAGCGTCGGGTAGCAACAACCTTGATGTCAGTATTATCGGCACTGCCGACAAGCTGATCATCAAGGACTGGTATGTTGCTTCCGCCAATCACGTCGAACAGTTCAAAACCAGTGATGGCAAGACGCTGCTCGATAGTAAGGTGCAGAACTTGGTCAGTGCCATGGCCGCGTTCGCGCCGCCAACGGCCGGACAGACTAGCCTGCCATCGAACTACCATGCAGCACTGGATAGCGTGATCGCTGCTAACTGGCAGTAAGTAGAACCCGCAACAAAAAGAGGCCCATCAATTGATGGGCCTCTTTCGTTTACCAGATTGCTGCCGGTGGACACCTGCCCGGACGCCCAGCCTGTATGCACGCCACGCCCCATTCGCGTAGGCGTTGTGAGCGTTGTATCGACTTCATTATGCCCTCAGGAATTTCATCGTCTGGACAGTCCGGTATTAAAACTGGTGCCAGTGCATAGTGGACATCATAACCACAACTTCCAGCCAGCAACTTGCGCATAATTCTGACTCGATGAGGCCAACTCAGTACGGACTTATATCCGGCATCTTCGGTGTTATAAACGGTGACGTTAAGATAAGCGGAAGCACTGATGTAGTCTGATTCGCTCATCGCGAACTTGAGCTGACGCGGCGCTCCCAGTGGCAGGATGTCACGTACAAACACTCCCAGCAGCAGCTCAGCGATTCGCCTGCTTTGTAGCTCAATACCAATTATCAACAGCACGTTATGCAGGCTGTTCACGACGCTCTCTGCTGTTCGTTGATTGCCCTGCACTATCGCTTCCCGAAGCAGCCAGGTCAGGCATGCCAACACATCTAGGCTAGCCCGCCGCTCAAGCATCTCGAGTAAGCATTGAGTAACAGGTCCGCGCTTCGAATAGCTAGTTACCCCCGAAGGCTTTACTCCGAAAATAATGCGTTGCACTTCAGGCTCTAGGCGGCGAAGAAACGCCTCTTCGCTGGTCTTTTTAGGTGCTGTTTTTTTCAGCACATCCCAGAGTGGGTGATTGAGTTCGCGAGCCGATCCAGGTTCCAGTGCATCAACCCGCTGAAACAACCGGGCTTGCGGTGTGTTATGCCCGCGCTCATAGCGCGACCACTTGTTGCGATAGTGAACAATCTTGCCGGCATCGTCCTTCTTGAATGACATTTCATCGAAGTGCTGTTCCAACTGGTAAGCCGTCTTTAGTTGTGCGCGTGACTTTAGTCCTTCATACCAGTAACGCACCCGCAGGGTATTAATCACGTCCCGCGTCGGTGCTTTTGTGGGGGCCGAAGATTTTCGCGGGCCAGAGGCGAAAACCTGATAGAGATCATTAATTCTTTTTAAATCAGACATTTAAAAACACCTCCAAGCCTCGCGTACAGTAAAAATCGTCCTGCATATTACGGCTAGGTGAGAGTAGATGATTTCTTTACCATTACACGTGACCACACGAAACGAAGAGTGCCATGCCCGAACAGACCGCTACCCAAAAACTAGCCGGTGAGCTTGAGCAAGAGCTCACCGCGCGTTATGGCCTGATGCTGGCCAGCCGCGATTTATGGTGCGCGCTGGGCTCTCACTCGCCGGCAGCCTTTCGACAGGCGATAGCCCGAGGAACGGTTGACGTGCCATTTTTTGCAGTGCCGAACCGTCGTGGACGGTTTGCCCTAGCTAAAGAGGTAGCGCTTTGGATAGCACAACAGCGCTGCGGGGCAGTGGCATTGCCGGTGTCACCGACAGACGAAACTCAATAGCAGCATGAGCAGGCATTGAGGTGCCGCCGTGCAGCCTTTTCGCCAATTAACAGGAGATTAAAATCATGAGCACTGCGTGATGCGTTGCATATGACATCGCAGGCTTTGGAGATGCAAAAAGCCCGGAGGTTACGAGCCCCGGGCTTTTGCGAGAAACGTCAGGTTTGAACGACCCCAGACGCTTTCATTCTGTGTCTCCCCTCCGCTGGCGTCAAGTCAGCCACCTGCTCATTCGTCCATGAATTTGCATTGATCGCGAACGGCGAGGCGCTGCCGTGACCGGCGCGGGGAGAAAACATGAAGTTACCCATAGACACTCAGCGAAAAATTCTTCGCCTGGTCAGCGGCTCCACCCTATCCAATCGTGCAATTGCTCAGGTGGTACAGGTATCGCACAACACGGTGCGCGCACTGCGTGACCAGCTTGCGCTAAGCGGCGAAACCTGGGGCAGTCTCAAGGACCTCGACAACAACGCCTTCGCCGCGCACTTGAACTATGACCGGCCGACGTTAAGTCAACGTAAGGCTGTGCCTCAGTGGATCGAGATCCACGAACAGATGCGCCAGCGTGATATGACGCTGGAGTTGCTGTGGCAGGAGTTCCGTGAAGGTGAGCCCTGCGGGGTGTCTTATGCCCAGTTCACGCGGTATTACCGAGCTTGGTTGAAAACCCAGAAAATCAGCATGCGGCAATTGCACACTCCGGGCGATAAGGTGTTTGTCGACTTCTGTGGCCGCACCATGCCGCTGACCGATGCCGCGACTGGCGAGATCGTCAAGGCGCAAGTGTTCGTCGCTACGCAAGGTTCATCGGGTTATCTGTTTGCGGTAGCGGTTGCAAGTCAGACCACGCAGGACTGGCTGCACTGCCATATTCAGGCGCTGGAGCACTTTGGCGGTGTGCCGCACTTCATTATCCCGGATAACCTGAAAGCGGCCGTGCTCAAAACCACCCGTACCCACCTCTATCTAAACCAAGCGTATTCAGAGCTGGCTGAGCACTACGGTTTCACCATACTGCCGGCGCGCCCACGCAAGCCGAAAGACAAATCGCTGGCCGAAGTCGGCGTGCAAATTGTGCAGCGCTGGGTGCTGGCTCGCCTTCGCCATCGCAGCTTTTTTTCATTGGATGAGCTCAACGCACAAATCGCCTACTTGATGGTGCAGTTGAATGAACGAGTGACGCGCACTTATCCGAAAAGTCGGATAACTCGATTTCAAGAAACAGATGTCCCGGCCATGATGCCGTTACCTGAAACCCGCTACAGCTATAGCCAGTGGGTGTACCAGGTGCGGGTAGGCACTGATTACCACGTGGAGTACCAAGGGCGGCATTACTCGGTGCCTTATCAATATGCCAATCAGTTGATTGACCTGCGAGGCGATAACAGGCATTTGGAAGTGGTGTTTCAGCGGCGGGTTATTACCACCCACTGCATTGAAACTACTCCTGGGATCAGCACGCTGCCGGAACATATGCCATTCAGTCATCGCGGCTTTCAGGACTCCCAGCCCGAGGCCTTGTTGGCTTGGGCTGAGACAATTGGCTCTGCCACCCGTGACTTTGTGCAGCGCAACTTGGAGCTGCGCCGTAATTTTGCTGCCGGGCTGCGCGCGGTTGCGGCGTTCAAACGTGATGTGCGCAAGGAGCAAATCCAGCATGCGCGTGTCGAGTCTGCTTGCAAGTATGTGCTTGGACTCGGAAGTCTCAGCTGCGACCGCTTGCGGGCCGTCCTGCGCAACGGTGCTGATCTTAAAAGTCCTCCAACAATAACTTCCCCTGCCATAGAACATTCAAATATCCGTGGCGCTTCTTACTACGCAGCCCAAGAAGGTGAAAACGTATGAAGTTTTTACTGAATACACCTCAGCAACTTGATGAGCTTGGGCTGCGGGGTATGTCCAGAGCCTACGAGCGCCAGCTGAGCCAGCCAGACTTGCAAAGCCAATCGTTCGAGGAGCGCCTCGGCCTACTGATGGAAGCCGAGGCCAGCGACCGTGAAACCCGGAAGGTTGAGCGCTTCATCAAGGCGGCCAAGCTACGTGAAAGCCAGGCCGTGCTTGAAGATCTCGACTACCGCCCCACTCGCGGGCTGGACCGCAGCCTGATCATGACACTGGCCGATTGTGAATGGCTGCGTCGCCGGCAAAACCTGATTTTGACCGGCGCGACTGGCACCGGGAAAAGCTGGCTGGCCTGCGCCTTCGGTAATCAGGCGTGCCGCCGAGGCCTCATCACCTACTACAGAACAGCCACCCAGTTGTTCGAAGATATTGCGCTTTCCCATGCCGACAGCACCTTGCCCAAACTGCGCCGGCAGCTTATCAAGACACAGCTGCTGATCATCGACGACTTGGGCATTGGCGGTATCGATACGCAGCTTAGTCCCTACTTGCTGGATATCATCGACCAGCAGTCGAGAAATGGCTCGTTGTTAATTACCAGCCAATACCCGACAGAAAAGTGGTACGACCTGTTTGGTGATCCCACCATTGCCGATGCCATCCTCGACCGGATCGTCCACAAATCGCATGTGATTCAGCTCAAGGGCGAGTCGATGCGCAAGCTGAAGGGTAAGAAGGCCTGATACGCATCCACCGGGGATCAGCCTGCCATTGCGACAGGCTGGTCAAGTGCACTGCAAACAGCTGGTCAGATGAAATGCAAATGAGTGGTCAAGTCGGATGCAAACTACTGGTCAGGTGCTATGCAATTAGGTGGTCAAGTGGGGCGCAATTACGCAATCTTGCACAGGGCAGCAATGATGTCTATGCCTATCGATACGCTTTGTTGCACCTGAACCCTTTTGTCGTGACCGGTTTGGACTACCAGCATTTTAATGGACAGGGGGAGCTTGATCTCTATAACCCTGCTACCGGCACCGGGCAAGTCACCCAGCAATGGCTCACCGACCGCGCCGAGCTTCTGCACTGGAAGCTGGAGCTGGGCTTGATTGATCGTGTAACTAGTTACGAAGATCCGTCATACATCAGCAATGGCCGGTCACTGTGGCTGGAAGACCGCACAAGCGAGCAGACGCTGTATTTGGGTGCGCTCTACGAGGCGCCGCATATCGTGTTTGGTCGGGACGACGCTGATGATGTCTTGCTCACTGGAGCGCTCGGCGGCAGGCTGTACGGAGGTTCGGGCAAAGACTCACTATTTGGCCAGTCAGGCGACGACGACCTAGAGGGCGGCGCCGATAACGATGACCTCACCGGCCGTGCCGGCACCGATACGCTAATCGGTATGGACGGCAGCGACAAACTCAACGGTGGCACCGGCAATGACCTGCTTGAGGGCGGCCGTGGCGAGGATTTCTACCGCTTTACCACCGGCGATGGCTTTGACCGGGTGTTCGATGTGGATGGCAACAACCACATTCTGATCAATAGCGCTGACGCTCCTGTCGGCAAACAAGTCGGCCCGAACACGAACGCCTGGGTCAGCGAAGACAACTCGGTGCACTACACAGCAACGGCAAGCAAAGCCTGCTGATTAGCTATGGCACCAATGACCGAATCCTGATCGAAGACTACAAGGCCGGTGCTTTCGGCCTGACGCTGAGCGACTACCAGACGCCGGCCGCTGCAACCCCGCCAGAACCAGGTACTTTTACGACGGATAGTCGTAGTTTTATCTCGGAACACCACACCCTGATAGTCGCTATCGGGATCGCTTTCCACGGCGAGGACTTCGAAGCGCTCAGAAATAAGTTTGGCCAGCGGTTCAGAAACACGAAACTTAATGGCAGCAGCAAATTCACCCACTTCCATATCTGGATCTAAGTCATCAACATATACGATGTCAGCCAATACCGCCTCAAAGAACGCCTGCTCGATCTCATTCATTGTGCATCTCCCTTGCTATTGATTTGGTTGGAATCGAAAACAATCCAAGTAGCTTCTCGGGGCCACCGTCCTTTGCTTCGACATTGATACGGCGCATGCGACCCCCAACCAAGTCCTCGCTTTATCCATCCTCCCGGCGAATAAATAGCAAAGGACTCAAAAACTTTGCGTTTAGTCTTTACATTGAAATAAACCGTATCAAGCTCAATTATCGGCACTGGAAATCTTGAGATTCTTATCCTCTTATCCTCGTTATCGATGATCTCCTCCCAGTGTTCCCACCCGTTGATCGACCTGATTCTGGAAAACTGTTCTTCGGTTCGCCATTTCGGTGTGCCGTCTTGCTCAAAAAATGCCCCCCCCACGGGTGCCGGCCCATAGAACTTCACCTCTGGCAATTCCCGACACAGTTGTTCGAATTCCCTTGCCCCTAGAATTTCATCCAGTACAGGTGTCACCAACCAGAACGCCGTAAAAAGGATGAATGCCAATACTCGCACCAGCATCGATGAAAATCGTCGATTCAAAAAGCGCCGCCAGACCCAGACGCCCAGCAAGCTCCAAAGCAGGGTTACACCTAGAACAACCAACGCAGTCATTTACAAACTCTCCTGTCCAAAACTACGAGCAACAGCAGCGCCTTCTCGTCGCTGCCGAATGTGGAAAACCGATTCGCGTATTTTTCAGCAGCGAATAGCGTCAACTTAATGAGCGTCATACCTCTAACCCTGCGACCGAGTGATGTACATCCAAGCCTTCCGAGTTCGTCTCAGCTAGATACACATGCGCCGCCGAGACTTGCAGCACTTTCTTGTAAGTTTCATAAGGCACCTTGCCAAGAAAATGCACACGGGTTAAGTCCAGCGGCTGTTCTACCGTTCTCGTTTTTTCCTTTGGCCGCGTAGTGGTCCCGGATAACTGGCCAGCAATCCCATTCCTTGAGGCTGGCGAACGCCTTTTTTGCGCCAACGCGCTCCCGTGCCAACAGGCTGACCATGTTGCCAATGAATAAATCCACGTTCTTACCGCTAAAGCCCGTAGCGGTCTTGTAGTGGCGTTTGTAGGTGGTGTGATCGATCAGCGACACCACCGGCAAAGAAACCCGCACATCTTGGCTAATTAGCGTCCAGGAGGCGTTATAAGTGCCCGGACGATCCAGCAGCCGGAAGGCTTCACAGCCATAACGCCACAGACCGTCGAGGTGCGGCACAAGGGCTGCGTAGGTATGACCGCCGATGGCTTGGCCGGTGTGGACGTTCAGGGAGCCGAGGCTAAATTGCTGGACGATGGAGTGATGAAAGCGCAGCTCTATGCGGGTCACAGGCTTGGCCGCGTCATAGTTGCCTTGGTCGCTGTCATCGAACGGGTTATCAGTGGTGCGCCAGACCTTTTCCCAATAGTCGAGTTTGTCCGTCGCTCGGGCTTGCTCGGTCTTGTTGTAGATACAGATTTGCAGACCACTGGCCGAACCAAACATCGAAGTTTCGCCCCGGTTGTAGGTTGAGCACTTAGTCGCCCATTCCACTTCGGCTGCGGCTGTGTCGTGACTGTACCAGCGGATAAAATCGCGCACCCAGCTGCGAGCGGCGCCCAAATCTGCAAAGCCAACCAACAAACCACCGCCCAGCAGCCATAGTTTCAGCATGCCCGAGCAAGCATTTGATAAAAAACAAAATTTCGGTTTGACAGATAAAACCCTGATGAGGATAATGCGCGCCACAAATAGCAACGTAGCTCAGCTGGTTAGAGCACGGCATTCATAATGCTGGGGTCGGTGGTTCAAGTCCACTCGTTGCTACCATACAAATCAAAGGCTTACCCTCGGGTAGGCCTTTGTTGTTTCTGGGCTGTGCCTAGATTGTGCCTAAGCTGTGCCCAATGCAGGTACATAGCACAGAGATACCCTAGCTATTTTCATCAGCAAGCTGACGGGACATCTCGGCAATCACGATAAAGACGATTGCCCGCAGCAACCTCAATTCCCCGCCCAAGGTTGCCCGAATATCGGCATTGCTTTGCGCGAGCAGCTGATTCTCCCTCTCGGTTTCGGCCAAAAGCTTCTGCGCCTGATCCTGAACGGACACCACCAGCTTCTTAATCGCGTTTCTGGCTGTCGCCGACTTAATCCCCATCGCCTCACCGGCCGCGAGTAACACCGGCAAATTAATCTGCTGCAGTCGCCGCACACCAAGGATAGGCCAAGCCATCTCCGCCTGCTGAGGCCAGTTATCTTGACCGTAAGCCCGCGTGCCGTAGACCGCAGTGCATAACAAGTCATAGAACGGCGCCAACATCACCGCCTTGCCCGTCAGCATGAAACTGAGGTTCTTCAGGTGAGCATCCTCATTGCCAACCAACACATTGAACACCAGCCATTGAAACAGCGCCAAGCGCACCTTGGCTGCAGGCGTACACAGGGCGTTTATATCTCGCAGACGGTCAATACTGCCCTCGATGTATTTGTAACTCCGATCAAGGCCCAGCAACTGACAGGCATCTATGCAGTGCAAGCGTTCCCAGCCCTGCACGCCAATGCGCCGATCAAATCGTTCAATTAGATAGACCGGCTCTGGCACATAACGCCGATACACCACCGGCACATTCAAGCCAACCTTTGCCGCCAGCTTCATGACAAACCACTCATTAACAACCGAGTGTGCCCAAGCCTCGCCGGGGTGATCAGGCTTGAGGATATGCGTCGACGGCGCACTGCCTGTTGGTTCGAACAACTGGCTCTGGTCATAGACAATCGCCACCTTGTGCTGGGCACCGGCTAGCGACATACGCTTAGCGGAGCGCTCCGCCAGCGGAATTTGCGGCATTTCCCGAATGCGCCGCGATAGCTCGTCATAGGGCAATAACTGCAGATCACCCTCGGCCGGCTCCTGACCGGCAGGAAGCAGCGTGATTGAGCCTGCGGACTCCGCACCGAAGTAGGTTAACAGACCGAAAGCGTCCGCTTCAGACACCCTAGCGGCGCTGGCAATCAGTCTGCGCTGCCCCTCTTCGGGCAGTAAGTTGTCGAAGTACCACTGCACCGGACGAAAAGAGGCACCATCAATATGCACCTCGGGTTGCAGCGGTAGACTAGGGCACAACGGGTAAGCGTCAGGGGTACTCAGCCACTCTTGGCTATAACCGAACGTCCATAAACCGTTTTGCTCCTGCAGCACACCGATTCGAGCGTGGTTGACCCAGATGTTTAATTCGCGAGCCATTACTCAGCCTCATGCGCTGTGGTGCTCTTGCTGCTGTGCGCAGATTTATTGCGAAGGTGCTGCAGGTGGTTCTGCGTCGACACCGAAAGTTGTTCCGGCACCTCCACGGTCACGATAAGGCCCAACTCCTTCATGACCTGAAAAAGCTTGCCCCATTGCACCGTCTCACCACCGCGCTCCACCTTGCCAAGAAAGTTTTCACTGACACCGATGCTACCGGCCGCATCATCCTGACGAAGCCCCATGGCTTTTCGGCTTGCACGGATTATCGTGCCGAGCTTTTCCGGTGAATCAATTTCGAACTTCATGCATAAATCCTTAAGCTTGCAAGGAATATCGCTAACAACAAGCCAGCAACAGACAAATCCTCACCATCATGCGGATTGTAGCCAGAAAAACTGATCCCACAACAAAAACCACACAATCATGCGGATTTAATGCCAAATAACCGAACCGAGTAGCCACTAGAGCGCCGATGAATTTCCTAACCGATGCCCCGACTGTGCAAGCGGCGACAAGCGCAAAGCCGACTCCAAGTGGTCAGGCGACATGTGCGCATACCGCATGGTCATCGCTATGGTGGCGTGACCGAGTATCCGCTGCAGCCCAAGAATATCGCCACCGCCCATCATGTAATGACTAGCAAAGGTGTGTCGCAAAATATGGGTAAGCTGCCCTGGCGTATTGAAACCACAGCGTTCATAAGCACCCCGAAACGCAGCACGACAGGACATAAACAATCGCCCCGTTCCCGGCATCCCAACACTCAGCAACATCGCGGCTAAATCGGCCGGTATTGGCACCGAACGACTCTGACGGTTTTTTGTGCGGTGAAAATGCACCTTACCTTCAAACACTGCGGAGCGCGGCAGCGACTCGGCTTCATCCCAGCGCGCCCCTGTAGCCAAACACACCAGCGCAACTGGGTAGGTGTGGGTATTCATGCTCGACTGGCACTGAATCAACAACTCCCTGACCTGCTCCATACTCAAAAAAGTTAACTCAGTTTGGTCAGTCTTGATCTGACGAATAGAGGCCAACGGATTCGCCCCAACCCATGCCCCTAAGCGTTTCAATTCGGAAAATATCGCTGACAGATAACGTTGCTCATGGTTAACCGTATGTGCCGAAACAACCTCAAGACGCTTTTGCCGGTAACGCGCCCAAGCTAAGGAATCAAACATACTTGCATAGGGATTACCGAGACGTTCAGCCAATGCCAAGCAGCGCGCTAATCGCTGTTTGTGATCCTTTAGCGTACAGCCGTGCAGCTCAGACCAAACATTCACCAAGTCCGAAATACGATCATCTAAAGGCCGTCCAGTTTCTGCCATAGAGGCGTTATAGTCCTGCTGATAACGCAACGCAGCAGAACGCGTTGCAAAACCGCGCTTACGAATACGTTTACCGTTCTGGTAAAAGTCCGCCATCCACTGTTTGCCGTCTTTACGCGCACTCATACTGCCCTGCCCCACCTAATCGACCGCTCTGTCAGCAGGTCGCGGATGTGCTCGTAAATCTGATTTTCAGTCTTGCCCTTGGCCTCGTAGTGATCGCGGATCACTGGCCAGCAATCCCACTCCTTGAGGCTGGCGAAGGCCTTTTTTGCGCCGATTCGCTCCCGAGCTAAAAGGCTAATCATGTTGCCCAAAAACAACTCAACATTCTTACCCGAGAAGCCATTAGCGGTTTTGTAATGGCGCTTGTACGCCGTGTGATCGACCAGCGACACCACCGGCACAGAGACACGCACGTCTTGCCGCATCAGCGTCCAGAACGCCTCATACAGGCCGGTAGACGCCTGATAACGAAACGATGCAAGGCCATATTGAAAAAGGCCGTCTAGGTGTGGCGCAAGGTGCTGGAAGTTGGTGGTGCCGATCACTGCCCCGGTGTGCGTATCGCATGAGCCATCGGCGAACTGCTGGACGATGGAGTGATGAAAGCGCAGCTCCACACGCCAGACCGTTTCTTCTGGGTTGTAGTTGAGGGGGCAAGTCGGATCGAATGGGTTATCCAGCGTGCGCCAGACCGATTCCCAATAGTCGAGTTTGTCGGCTGATCGTGCCTGTAGTGTCTTGTTGTAAATGGCGAGCTGCATGCCAGCGGCAGAGCCGAATAAAAATGATTGAGCGCAGCCGTAAGTCACCGACTCCCCGGCGTGCTGGATTTCCTTGATACCAGAAATATCCCGCCGCGAGCGCGCACGACACTGCATTTCACTGGCAAGGCTGGCCGGAGGTTTCCAGCCCTGAAAGTCCAACGCCAGATGCACCGCGCATTGGCTGACCTCGACATGCTCAAGCGCTTCATGGGCGAAGCGGTCCATCCACTCTTGCAGCACTTCAGGCGAGCACGATTGAATGGCGTGAGGGCTGACCTCAATTTTCATGTGCGAACCCACCACGTCCACTTTGACATTGAAGTTTTTCAGCAGCAGCACAAAGCCAAGGTCGGCATTTTGCAGCTTGTACTGGTAGCCCGAGTCACGGCCAATACGTCCAGCGTGCCACGTGTGGCCAGCAAAGCTGACCATGCCACCCTGCTCCACCAGACACAGCAAATCAGGGCGCGGTAAGCCCTTGTAGTGTTGGCGCACGGTATCGACGCGACAGCCAAGCAGGCGAACGCCTGACAGGTCAGTCATGGCCAACGTCTTAGGGTTAAGGAACAAACGACCGAACGGCGATTCCTCAGCCGTTAACTTATCGAGACGTATCTGATCAGTTGCTTTGTTCACTGTTTTTCTCCGATTACTCAGGTCTAGTGAGGTTTTTAAAAGCTATCTATCTGACGTGCTACAGGGACGTCATGGCGCGGGCTTCGCAGGCGCTCGCGGGCTCGCGCACTTGCGTTAAGCCCGCCTGCCAGCCGTCCCGCTGACTGATCCACCAGCAATCAGTGATAAACATGCCGAGCAGGAAGCCCGCCGCGAGCACAGCGCAAAATTGGTTCTTAGTCATTTGCGCCACGGTCTCGATGCGTATTCAGAATCAGGAATGACCACCACTTCTAAGCCCTGCCTTGGCGGCTCTTGCTGCTGGGTATTGATGGGCGCGCGCTCGGTGTTGCTGCCGTCGAGGTTTTGCGCATTGCGATCAGCAATGGCCGCATCAAAGCTGCCGTACTCGACCGCGTTTTTGCAGAAGGCGAA
>JBILAR010000100.1:0-12379 GCA_044354115.1 Pseudomonas sp.
CCAATACCAGAGCACCCTGTGGGTGGCCGGCAAAAAGGCCAAATACTACAAACATCTGCGCGACTGGGCCCGTGGCAGTGGCTTGGACAGCGCCGCGTTTGACGGCATTACCGGCGCCAGCGTCGGCAGCGGCAACAACTTGACCGTCAAGGTTGAGCTTGCGGACACCCTGATTGACGCCGGTTACCAGATCCGCATCGACACGGCGGCCGAAAAACAACGCGACTACCGCGCCGAAGTGATAGTCCCGCTGACCGTGCAAGGTGCCGGCAAACCCACCAATGGCACCGGCTACATCCAAACCTTTAGCTACGACCTGTAACCCCAAGCCCCCCGAGGAGCCTGCGCATGTTACGTCAGTTGCACTCTCTGCCCGGTTTGTTCGCCGCCCTGCTGGTGATGCTGCTGGCGCTGAGCGGCGCGGTGTTATCGATCAATCCGGCCTTGGAACGCCTCGACAGCCGCCTGCCCACGACGGGCCAGGTGACTGTGGCCGCGTTGCTCGATCGGGTCAGCCAAAACTATCCCGGTGCCGAGCAAATTCAACGCACCGCCAATGGTCGCGTGATTGTCTATTTCAGTCAGGCAGGGCAAACCGGCGCCGACCTTATCGACCCGCTGAGCGGCCAGCGCATCAGTGCCTATACACCTTCCGCAGTTACCCGCTGGATTAAAGAACTGCACCGTTCATTACTGCTGGACAGCAATGGCCGGGCGATCGCCGGCATTGGCGCGGTACTGATGTTGCTGTTAACCCTCAGTGGCGCCATCTTACTGGCCAAGCGGCTGGGCGGCTGGCGCAAGCTGTTGCAGCCCGTGCGCGGCACCTTCAACCAACGCTGGCATGCCCAAGTTGCGCGGCTGGCGCTGCTCGGGCTGCTGCTAACAGCGCTGACCGGCAGCTATATGTCCGCGGTGAATTTCGCCTTTATCGCCGATGGCCTGCAAAACGAGCCGGATTTCCCTCAGCAGGTGACTGGCGGTGCGCCGGCCCCGGTGGCCAGTTTGACCGCCCTGCAAGCAGTAGGCATCAATGACCTGCGCGAGTTGGTGTTGCCCAACCGCAACGATCCGCAAGATGTCTATTCGCTGCGCACGGCTCAGGGCGATGGCTATGTCGATCAAGCCAGCGGTGCCTTATTGTCCTTTCAGCCCCATAACCCAACACGCAACCTGTATGAATTGGTCTATCAACTGCACACCGGCGAAGGTCTCTGGTGGCTCGGGCTGGTCTTAGGGGGGAGCGCCTTGTGCGTACCCCTGCTGAGTATTACCGGTGGCTTGATCTGGTGGCAGCGCCGGCAATTGCAGGTAAAAATCGCCCACAACCACCCTGCGCAAACCGCCGACACTATTATTTTGGTCGGCAGTGAAAGCAACAGTACTTGGGGCTTTGCGCAAACCTTGCACGAGAGCTTGCGTAAGGCCGGACACCGGGTGCATTGCGCCCCGATGAATCAACTGGCCAGCCAGTATCGCCAAGCCCAGCGGCTGCTGATACTCACAGCCACCCATGGCGACGGCGATGCACCGGCCTCGGCCAAACAGTTTCTCCAACGCCTAGACAAACTCACCCGCGCACAGCCTTTAAACGTTGCGGTACTGGGCTTTGGTGATCGGCAGTTCCCGCAGTTTTGTCAGTACGCAAAAACCGTGCAAGCCGCCCTATTGGCTCACGGCGCAACGGCGCTATTACCCTTGGACTGCATTGATCGGCAATCGAGCCAAGCTTTCACCCGCTGGGGCCATGCTCTTGGCGAGGTGCTCGGCCAACCATTGGAGTTATTGCATAGCGTGAAACGCCCGCACACCCAGCGCCTGCAACTGCTGGAGCGGATTGAATATGGCCACCACGTGCAGGCCATCACCAGTATTTTACGTTTTCAAGCCGCCACCCCGAACACCCGCTGGGCACGCCTAAAGCGCCGCTTCGGGGCGAATGGTCTGGCCTATTTTGAAGCCGGCGATTTGCTTGGTGTACTGCCATCGGACAGCTCGCAAGCGCGTTTCTACTCATTGGCCAGCGCCTCAAGCGATGGCGTTGTGGAGATCTGCGTGCGTAAACATGCCAATGGCCTGTGTTCCAACTACCTGCATGATTTGCCGCTGGGCGGCTGCATTGAAAGCTTTATCCAAGCCAATCCGGGCTTTCGCCCGGCCTCAGGTACAGCGCCAGTTATTTTAATCGGCGCCGGCACCGGCATCGGCCCGCTGGCGGGGTTTATCCGCAATAACAGCGAGAAACAGCCGATGCACCTGTTCTGGGGTGGACGTAACCCAGACTCAGATTTCCTCTATGAACCCGAGCTTAAGCACTACCTGGCCGACCAACGTTTGACCGAGTTGCACGCCACTTTCTCTCAGGCCAATGACCACAGTTATGTGCAGGACCGGCTTATTCGTGACGCCCTGCTACTGCGTAAATTGCTGGCTGCCGGGGCACAAATTTTAGTCTGCGGCGGGCGTGAAATGGCCAACGGGGTGATTCAAGCTATCGATGAAATCCTCCTGCCACTGCACCTGACAGTCGCCACCCTCAAAGCGCAAGGACGATACCGTGAAGACGTTTATTGAAGCCGCCCTGCCCATTCAAGCCTTGCAACGCTACAGCCTGAGTGGCGCGACCATGGGCACCCGTTACAGTGCGATTTTCTACGCACCTGCAGGGCTGGATAGCGCAGCGCTGGCAGCGTACTTGTATGCCGCGGTTGATAACGTCGACCAACAGATGTCCACCTATAGGCCCGACTCTGCCCTCAACCAGCTGAACGCCGCGCCACTCCAGCACTGGCTGGAACTGCCCAAAGAGCTGATTCAGGTGCTGCAAACCGCGCTATTGGTTGGCGAACAATCCAATGGTGCCTTCGATATTGCCGTCGGCGACCTGGTAAATGCCTGGGGTTTTGGCCCGGCGCACACCCAACCTGACCTTGCGCAGATCAATCGCCTGCAAACCCAACAGCGCCAATCCGCCACAACACTGTTGGCGTTTGACCCGAGCAGCAATCGAGTACGCAAACTGGCACCGGCCTGCTTAGACCTCAACGGCATTGCCAAAGGCTTTGCTGTCGACCAACTGGCCGCAGTGCTGGATGCCCACGGCATTAGCCGCTATTTGGTCGGCATTGATGGCGAGATGCGCGCCCGTGGGCTAAAAGCCGACGGCCAACCTTGGTCGGTGGCGGTGGAAAAACCCCAGCGCGGCATTCGTGAAGTCATGGGGGTGATGGAGCTCAGCGATGTGGCCATCGCCACCTCCGGCGATTACCGGCACTGGCGCACACTCGCCGGGCAAGATTACGCGCACAGCATGCACCCCCTGCTCACCACGCCACTGCACAACTCACTAACCGCCGTCACCGTGCTGGCCAGCACCTGCATGCTCGCAGACGCTTGGGCCACCGCCTTGCTGGTATTGGGTGAAACCGCCGGGCCGCAACTGGCCCAAGAACTTGGCCTGCATGCCTTGTTTGTGCTGCGTGACGGCGACAGTTTGCGCGACATACTGGTGATCGATGGGCTGTTACAAGGCTAATTTCCCCGTCACGTGCGTCACGCCTTAGCGGCGTACATCGCCCAGCAACAGAACGCTAAAATCACCGCCCCAATGGCGCTATCACGCATAATTACGCGCATCTAAGCACCTCCACAGACGCGCCCAACAGCCAGCAATGCTTAGGGCCGCCATTAAAAGGATCCTTGCGTGAACCACGCCACCGCCGCTACGGCAAATAAACTACTGGTGATCGGCTACGTCTGGCCCGAGCCGCGCTCCTCGGCGGCTGGCGGGCACATGATGCAGCTGTTGGATTGTTTTCTCGACGCAGGCTGGCAGATCACCTTCGCCAGCCCGGCCGGTGACGGCGAGCACAAAGCCGACATAACGGCGCTGGGGATTAGCGAGCAAAGCATTGAGTTGAACCACAGCAGTTTCGATACCTTTGTTAGCGCGTTGCAGCCGGACGTGGTGTTGTTCGACCGTTTTATGATGGAGGAACAGTTCGGCTGGCGCGTGGAAAAACACTGCCCGCAGGCCCTGCGGCTGCTGGAAACCTCAGATTTACAAAGCCTGCGTGATGCCCGCCAGCAAGCGCTGAAAGAGCAATTGGCCGCGGGCCAGAGTGAGGATTTCTCCGCACTGCTCAGCCTTAGCCCCAACGAGTTATTCCAACGGATGGCCGGCAGCGACAGCGCTAAGCGCGAACTGGCGGCTATTTATCGCTGCGACCTGAGCTTGATGATTTCCGATGCCGAGATCGAACTGCTCACCGAGCAGTTCAAATTACCGCCGGCCTTGCTGCTGCACTGCCCGCTATTGCTCGACAGCACCCAGCAACCGGTGCCGAGTTTTGCCCAGCGTGAGCATTTTCTGAGCATTGGCAACTTTCGCCACGCGCCGAATTGGGATGCGGTGCTGTGGCTGAAAAACAGCATCTGGCCGCTGATTCGTCAGCAACTGCCCAAAGCTCAACTGCATATTTATGGTGCCTACACCCCGCCCAAGGCCACGGCGCTGCATAACGCCGCGCAAGGTTTTCACATCATGAACTGGGCTCCCGATGCCCTTGAAGTAATGCGCAACGCCCGGGTGTGCCTGGCGCCGTTGCGCTTTGGTGCAGGGATTAAAGGCAAAATTGCCGACGCCTTGCTCTGCGGCACGCCGAATGTCACCACCCCGATTGGCAGCGAGGGCATGCACGGCCAGCTACCGTGGCCCGGTCAGATCGCCAGCAGTGCCCAGGCCATTGCCGATGCCGCCGTACAACTCTATCGAGATGAAACCCGCTGGCAGCAAGCCCAAACCGCCGGCTGGGAGTTGTTGGCGGCGCGTTACGAGCGCCAACACTTTGCCCCGTTGCTGATGGCCCGGATTGCCGAATGCCGCAGCAACTTAGCCGAGCATCGCCTGCACAACTTTACCGGCAGTATGCTGCGTCACCATCACCACAAGAGCACCCAATACATGGCCCAGTGGATTGAGGCGAAGAATCGCCTTAGCTGACCATCGCTTGTCCCTAACGACCATGGAGGTCATATGCTCCTGCGCACAGTGCTTGCCCTGTCATGCCTAGCCGCGCTGCCAACCGCCCTCGCCGGCCCGCTGCGTGAGCAGTTGCAAGAATGGCGCAACAGCCGACAACAGCCATTGCCCGCGCCTGAGCAACAGCACGCCGTGCTGCGCGACCTAGCGTATGGCCAAGCGCCGTTGCAGCGTTTAGATGTGTATCTGCCGGCGCACCCCAACCATGCGCCGATCCTGTTTATGGTGCACGGCGGCGCCTGGCGGGTTGGCGATAAGCAGGCCGATGCGGTGGTGACTAACAAGCTCGCGCGCTGGCTGCCCAAGGGTTTTATTCTGGTGTCAGTCAATTACCGCTTACTGCCGGATGCCGCGCCCCTGCAACAAGCCGAAGATGTCGCCCGGGCGCTGGCCTTTACCCAGCAACAGGCCGCCAGCTGGGGCGGTGATGGCAATAAAATCATCTTGATCGGTCATTCGGCGGGTGCCCATCTGGTTAGCCTGTTGGCGGCCAAGCCGGCGCTGGCCAGCCAGCAAGGTGCCAGACCTTGGCTGGGCACTGTGGCCCTGGACAGCGCCGCCTTGGATGTTGAACAGATCATGCAGCGGCCACATCCGCGCTTTTACACCCAAGCCTTTGGCACGCAACCGACGTATTGGGCCGCCACCTCGCCCTTCAGCCAACTCGACAAGAGCGCGACAACACTACTGATGGTCTGTTCCAGTCAGCGCGACGACTCCTGCCCGCAAGCCCAGCGTTTTGTCGCTAAGGCTAAAAGCCTCGGTGTGCAGGCCCAACTGCAGCGTGAAGATCGCAGCCACAAAGCCATCAATCAGGATCTGGGCCTCGCCACCCCCTACACGCAAACAGTGGAAGCCTTTATGGCCGGGCTTGATACTGAGGTGGCGCAGCGTTTGGGCGCGCGCTGACTAAGCGGCCGCGCTATTGGTCAAGCTGCCGAGCACGTCACAGCCTGAACCCAAGCTGACAAAAAACTGTCATTGCCCGGTCGCTTTTGCCCAGTAGCGTCAAGGCTCCGCCTATTAGCCTTGAGGAGCCCGACCTTGACCACTCACAACAAAGACAACGTACTGTTTGGCAGCGGCGATGAGTTGCCCAGCAACCACTCCAGCAACCCGCATATGCGTGAACTGATCGGCGAACTGAACCGCCGTCAAGTGCTGGCTGGCGGTGCTACCCTCGGCGCGCTGGCGTTTTTCGGGGTCAGCTTGCCGGGCACCAGTGAAGCGTCCGAGCACGCCAGCCAAGCATTGGGCTTCCCCTTCAAACCACGCTCGCGGCTGCCCTTCAGCCCGGTGGCGATTGGTCGCGGCGATGCCATCAGCGTGCCGGCCGGTTATAAAGCCACGCCATTTATCCCCTGGGGTACGCCAATTACCGGCCGCTATCCGGCGTTTCTCGATGACGCCAGCAACAGCGCCCAAGACCAGGCCGAACAGATCGGCATGCACCACGACGGCATGCATTTCTTCCCGATCGACGCCCAGCGCGGCCACGGGCATGGCAAAAATAGCAACCATGGTTTGCTGGTGCTCAACCACGAATACATAGACGCACCGCTGCTGCACCCCAACGGCCCAACCGTAGTTGCCGGCAAACGCAGCAGCGCCGAAGAAGTGCGCAAAGAGATCAACGCCCACGGCGTTTCGGTGGTGGAAATTCGCCGCAATGTACGCGGCGATTGGGAAGTCATGCCCAGCGCCCGCAACCGGCGCATCACCGCCGCCACGCCGATGCAGATCCAAGGCCCGGCCCGTGGCCACGCACTTATGCGCACCCGCCACAGTCCCGACGGCACCGCCAGCCGTGGCACGCAAAACAACTGCGCCAACGGCCATACGCCTTGGGGCACCTACCTGACCTGTGAAGAAAACTGGGCCGGCTATTTTGCCAACCGCGACAGCACGCTGCCGCGCGAGCAAAAACGCTATGGCCTGCGCAGCACCAGTCGCTTCGGCTGGGACACTTTGCCAGGCGATGAATTCGAGCGTTTCGACGCCACCAGCAAAACCAGCGAGGCCAGCGGCGACTACCGCAACGAGCCCAACCAGTTCGGCTGGATTGTTGAGATCGATCCCTTCAACCCCGACTCGGTGCCAGTCAAGCACACCGCCCTCGGACGTTTTGCCCACGAAGGTTTGGTGTTCGCCCCGGTCAAGGCCGGCAAACGGGTGGTCTGCTACTCCGGCGACGACTCGCAGAACGAGTACATCTACAAATACGTCAGCCGCGACAAATACCGGCCCGGCCGCAGCAATGGCCAACTGTTGAATGACGGCACGCTCTACGTCGGCCGTTTCAATGCTGACAACAGCGGCCAATGGCTTGCGCTGGACTTTAATGACCCAGCCTTCCAGGCCGCCTGTACGGCAGCCGGGGTAACCTTTGCCGACCAAGGCGACGTACTGATCAACACTCGCCTAGCCGCCGACGTGCTGGGCGCGACCAAGATGGATCGCCCGGAATGGGGCGCGGTGCATCCCGACACCGGCGAAATTTACTTTACCCTGACCAATAACGTCATCCGCACCACCGCCGATGCGGCCAACCCACGGGTAGCCAATGCCTACGGCCATATCATTCGCTGGCGCGAAGAGTCCCGCGACCATGCGGGCACGCATTTTACTTGGAGCCTGTTCCTGCTGGCCGGCCCGCAGACCGACAGTCGCGGCCCCAAAGGCCAGCCACTGGACGCCAGCAACATGCTCGCCAGCCCGGACGGCCTGTGGTTCGACCCCGAAGGTCGGTTGTGGATTCAGACCGACATGAGCGGCAGCCAGTTGGCCAGCGGCCCATTCGGCAATAACCAGATGCTGGTGGCCGACCCGAAAACCGGCGAGATGAAGCGCTTTTTGGTCGGCCCGCTAGGCGCGGAAATCACCGGCATCACCGCCACCCCGGATATGCGCACGCTGTTTATTAACATCCAGCATCCCGGTGAAGGCTCAACCGCCACCAACCTGCTCAGCACCTGGCCAGACGGCCCGGGCAAGCGCCCACGCTCGGCCACGGTCATCATCAGCCGCGAGGATAAGCGCCGCTTGTTGTAAGCGTTGCCCGATTCAGCCTGATTGCCAATGCCCTGAAATGGCTTGGCGATCAGGGTTTGATTGGTCTGAACTGGGCTCGCTCAGTTCAGACAATACCGACGTGCAACTCGTCCAACCAGTTGATAAAACGCATGACATCGGCGCCCTGATAAATAGCGCCGTGCTGCGGACAGAGCATGTCGATATCCATTTTTGCCGCACGCTCGCACCAGTCGCGTTTGGCACTATTGGAGCCCATCCAACGCCGGTGAAAACCCTCGGCAAAGCGCACATGGGCGGCAAAATCGGTCACAAATAAGTCGCTGTGATCGCCCGGCAGCAAGGCCGCGCCCAGATCGCCGGAGAATAAAATTTTCGCGACCGGATCGTACAGGTGCAAATTTCCCGAGGAATGTAAGTAATGCGCCGGGATGCTATTGAGCGTGATTTGGCCCAACTTGATCTCACTGCCTTGATCGGGAATCGCCTGCAAGCTCAACTCGTTACCGCCAAAATGCGGAATAAAGGTCTTCCATAGGCCGCTGACGTGACAGCAAATATCCGGGTTAAACGCCAACCAAAGCGCTAAGGATGAGATCACATCGGGGTCTTGGTGCGAGGCGAAGATGGTGCCGATGCTGCCGGGGTCGAGCACCTCGCCAATGGCGCCAAACACTGCAGGGAAAATCTCCATGCCACCTGGATCGGTTAACAGCGCCTGTTCGCCATCGGTAATCAAGTACTCATTAGTGTCGATGATAAATGACGGCCTCTGTGGATCTCGGGCAATGGCATACCAACGATGCTTGCCGGACTCAAAAATGCTGATGGCTTTTTTCATGGCTGGCGTCCTAGGGTTTGCTGCAGCAACTGCAAATTGGGCAAGACTTCATTCACGTGCGCGGCAAACTCGCTGGAGGTGCTCGATAATTCTTGTCCGGTTGGCCCAGCGTGCGCTGCCTCGATGCGCGCCGAACGAGCAATCACCACGCCAAACAAACACGACTCGCGCGCTGCCTCCAGCCGCTCATGCATGTGCAGCAAGGTGGCGCTAATGCCCTGTTGCAAGCGGCTAAATTCATCCTGTTGCAGGGCCAACGCCGCCAACATGTGCTTGCCGGCCGGTTGCACGGCGGCGTTGGCCTGTTGCAGCAACTGCATTTGCCGGCCGAGTTTTAATTGCCGTGTAGCAAGGCTGACCAATTGCACGCTGCCGGTGTTTAAGGCCAACATTTGCTCGCGCAACTCGCGGCCAAAAACCCGCAACTCATTGGAAATCACCCCAAAGCCACTGGCGGCCTCGCCAAACTTTTTCGCCAGCAAAATCGCGTTAAGGCCCAACACATTGATGCGAAAGGCATACGCGACCACCACTTTAATGCGCTCACGCATGACCACCACGCGCTGTAACTCATTGGGCTGACTGGCGGCTGGTTGCATCGAAGGGATACCTGTACAGGGATTAGTAACTTGGCGCGGGCCGCGCACAATGGCCTTAAGTAATGACGCTATAAGGCCATAAAGCAAACCGCGCTCACGGCTATCGGCTGGCTTATTGATCTACCGCAATGATTGACAACATTAAGCACCAGCGGCGGGCCGCAGCCCCTGTGCGAGGCGCTGCTGTTTGCCGATTAAAAGGTCGAAGCTGCGAGGCAAATTCATTTAGGCTGGGCGCTAAATCATTTCAGGACGCCGTCATGCCACAGCTTGAGTTAAAAGTACCGCCACTGGCGTTGGTCGTAATATTCGCCTTGGCCATGTGGCTACAAGCCAGCTTGACGCCGGCGCTAAGTTTTAGCGGGGCTTGGCAAGTACCACTGGCCGCCGCGCTGGCCGCCCTCGGTGGTGCCATTGCCAGCGCTGGGGTGCTGGCGTTTCGCCGGGCGCACACCACGGTTAATCCCACCAACCCAGAGGGCAGTTCAAGCGTGGTCAGCCACGGCATCTACGGCTATAGCCGCAACCCCATGTATGTCGGTTTTGTCTTGTTGCTGCTGGCCGTCGCCGCGCTGCTGGGTAACGTGCTGGCTCTGCTCTGGCTACCGCTGTTTGTCGCCTATATGAACCGCTACCAGATAGTCCCCGAGGAGCGCGTACTACAAGCCAACTTCGGCGCCGACTACAGCGCCTATCTGGCCCGCGTTAGACGCTGGATCTAAGCAAACACAAACCAACAATAATCGAGGAACCCGCCATGACCCCATTGCTGCAATTAGTTGTCTACATGACCCTGCTGACGTTTGCCGCGATCATCCTCGGGGCGGTAATGCGCAACCGCGAATGGACACTGGCGGGCATGCGCGTGGGCCTGAGTAACCGCGATCAATTGCCGCCAGCCACGCCCTTAGGTGCCCGAGCCGAGCGCGCCGCGCAAAACACCAAGGAAAACTTCATCCTGTTTGTCGCCCTAGCCCTGACCGCGCAATTAGCCGGGTTAGGCGAACAAGCCCTGTTCGGCGCGCAAGTGTTCTTCTGCGCCCGAGTGGTTTACTTGCCGGTGTATTGGTTGGGTATCACCTACCTGCGCAGCGCCGTTTGGGGCGTGGGTATCGCGGGGTTGGCTTTGATGTTGTTAGCGCTGCTGTGATGCCAAGCGCCGGCTAACGGATTAGCCGGCGCGCCTGCCTTTAGCCGCCGGTCATATTCATAAAGCGCAGCACCTGCACCTCATCATTCAAGCGGAACTCGTGGCCCCACGGCTTGCGCGCGATGGCACCGAGCAGCGCGTCGCGGATGCGCGCGGGTTCGCCGGGGTAGCGGCGCAAGATGGCTTTCAGATCCAGCCCGTCCTCATTGCCCAAACACAGCAACAAGCGACCTTCGGCGGTTAGCCGTACGCGGTTGCAACTACCACAGAAGTTGTGGCTGTGCGGTGAGATAAAACCGATGCGGGTGTTTTCCACCCCTGGGATGCGCCAGTAACGCGACGGCCCTTGGGTGGATTCGGCCGACTCGACCAAGCTGTAGCGCTGTTCGATCAGTGCGCGCACCTCGGCGCTGGAGCAAAACGCCTCAGCGCGGCTGTGTTCGCTGATGGTGCCCAGCGGCATTTCTTCGATAAAACAGATGTCCAGCTGATTGGCCACTGCGTAGTCGACCAGCGCCGGCACTTCGCTGTCATTGCGGCCTTTCATCACCACCACGTTGAGTTTGATGTGCTTAAAGCCGGCGTCCTGCGCCGCACCAATGCCGGCCAGTACTTGGCTGAGATCGCCGTTGCGGGTAATCGCTAAAAACTTCTCAGCATCCAAACTGTCGAGGCTGACGTTCAGGCGTTTGACCCCAGCTGTGTACAATCCTTGGGCATAACGCTGCAACTGTGAACCATTAGTGGTCAATACCAACTCGCGCAAGCCCGGCAAGCTGGCAATTCGCTCACACAAACCAACGATGCCTTGGCGCACCAACGGCTCGCCGCCAGTCAGGCGAATTTTCTTCACCCCAAGCGCCACAAACTGCTCGGCCAGCAGGTACAACTCCTCCAGCCCCAGCACCTGCTGGCGCGGCAGGAAGGTCATGTCTTCGGCCATGCAGTACACGCAGCGAAAGTCGCATCTATCGGTGACCGACATGCGTACATAGTCGATCTCACGGCCGAAACCGTCCTGCAACATGCTGCCCATTGCTACTACTCCAACGGTTTATTGCACCTGCGGGTCGCTCGGCATCAGCGCCGCACCGGCTAAATGAATGCCCTCGATCTCGGCGGACTCAACAAGACTTTGCAAATAGCGCGCCACGGCTTTTTGCCAAACCCGCTGATACAACTCGCTGCGAATCGACTCGGCCACCGCGCTGTAAGGCAACTGCACGCCTTCGAGACGCTGATCGACAAACACCAAGTGGAAGCCATAACGGCTTTCCAGCGGCTGGGTTACCAGACCTTGTGGCTGACGAAACAATTGGCGCTCAAACTCCGGCACCGTCTGGCCTTTACTCAATTGCCCGAGTGCGCCGCCCTGCTCTTTCGAGGGGCAATCGGAGTGCGCCATGGCCAACTGGGCAAAACGTTCCGGATTTTGCTGCAACTCCAGCAACAAAGCTTGGCCCTGCTCGCGAGCGATACTGCGCGCTTCGGCATCTTCCGGGGTACAGGCGAGCAAAATATGCCGGGCAGCCAACAAGGGTGCGCTGACAAAACGCGGCAAGTTGCTCGCGTAAAAATGCTCGCAGGCGGCCTCATCGGGCGCGGCCACTGGCACTTCCAGCTCGATCAGGCTGCGGATCGCGGCCTCTTCCTGGCTCTCGCCGGCACCCGCTTCAACCTGTAAACCCAGAGTTTGGCAGCGCTGTTCAAGCAACTCA
>JBILAR010000197.1:0-2726 GCA_044354115.1 Pseudomonas sp.
GAAACATCGCCTCGCTCTGCTCGTCAGCCGGGTGATATTGCAGCTCTTGGGCCATGGCATCCGGGGTAAGTGCCACGCCATTAACACGAATTCGTGGCCAGTCCTGCTCACTGCTGGCAATCAGCAGCGGCTCAGGTTCGCCGATATTCAATAAGGCAGCCGGTTCAACTTCGACCACCCCACTCACCGCAGCTTTAACTGGCGGCAACTCATGGGCTAGTTCTTGTGCTAAAACCGCTTCAACAACCGGTGCCGCTGCCGCTTTATCAGCACCGCCACAACCACCGGAACCGCCGTTAGTACCACCACATCCACAAGCCATGACAACCTCCGACAAATCGATAATGTTTGGGGACCGCATTGCGTAGGGCGGGTGAAACCCGCGCGGGTTGCACCCGCCCTACACCGTTGGAACCGAAACCGTGGGAGGGGCTTTAGCCGCGATTAAATCAACCGCATCGCGGCTAAAGCCCTCCTACAAAAGCCACCCGGCTTCGCGCCGCTTCAATTTCGCATGACCGACGCGCAGCCGATCCGATCCCTCTTAAGCCTTCTGACGGACGATCTGATAACGCCGACCCAGATACCAAACCGGTGCGCTAACGATGTGCACCAGACGGGTGAATGGGAACAGCACGAACAGGGTCATACCGAGGAACACGTGCAGCTTGTACACCAAGCCCACCGAGCTGATGGCTTCAGCCGCCGCGACCGGTTGCAGGGTCACAATGTTTTGCGCCCAATCGGCCAGCAGCACCATTACCGAACCGTCCATGTGCTGAGTCGAAGCGACGATGGTCAGCAGGCCGAGCACCAACTGCGCCAGCAGCACCAGCAAGATCATGATGTCGGAAGTGCTTGAGGTGGCCCGCACGCGCGGGTCGGTCAAGCGACGTTTAATCAGCATCAGCAAGCCAATCAGACACAGGGTGCCGAACAGGCCGCCAGAAACCATCGCCAACAATTGCTTGTTTTCGGTGCTGATAACCATGTGGTAGATCGGCTCCGGCGTCAGCAAGCCCACGAAGTGGCCCGCCAACACAAACAACACGCCAACGTGAAACAGGTTACTGGCAATGCGCATGCCTTTACCCTGGGTCATCATCTGGCTCGAGCCAGCCTTCCAGGTGTACTGCGAGAGGTCGAAGCGCGCCCAACTGCCGATCAGGCAGATGGCCAGCGCAACATAGGGATAAACCCCGAACAGCATTAGATTTAAGCTAGACATGACGCGCCTCCTGGGTCAGCTCAGTGGCCAACCCATCCTGTTTGAAATCCACCCAATGCAGCGGAATTGCCGACTCTTCACGGGCCTTGCCGGGCAGACTGGTCTGGCTCGGGCAGCGGTCTTGCTGCTCGGCCTGCATAAAGTCCACGGCTTCCTCTTCCCAGATTTTGTCCAGCGCTTCCAGCGAGTCGTCGCGCACCTCGGCGGCCACTTGCTCGCGCACCTCAGCCACTGCCACTTGCGGCTCGACCCCGGCAATTTGCAGCAGCGCCCGGAAGCACCCGGCATAGGCGCTTTCGCGCTCATCCAAACGGGCCGCCAAGATCGCCAGCAAATGCGCGACATCCGCCAGGCCCTCGCGGGCCTCCAGGTCTTCGCAGGTGGAGAGGTACTCCAGGTACAGCGGGATGTAGTCGGGCAGCTCTTTGACGCCGATGGCAAAACCGGCGGCTTCGTACTGCGCCATCATGTCGACCATCGCCTGACCACGGTCACGGGACTCGCCGTGCACGTGTTCAAACAACAACAGCGACAGCGAGCGACCGCGGCCGAACAGGGCACCGTAGTGCTCCTGGCCATCCATCAGGTCGTTTTCGCAGATCAGCTCGAGCAGCTCGTGCAGGGCACTGCGTTGCTCAGGGCTGATATCGCGGCAACTGGAGATGGCTTGGTCTAACTCATCACGACCGGCCACCAGTTGCTCAGTTGGGTAGTCGAGCAGCAGGGAAATCACTTTAAGGATTTGCATGCTCAGTCCTCCCACAACTGTACGGTTTTCAGGATGTCGCGCTTGTTGGCCTTCTTGGCACCAAACATGTTGGTGTCGGAACTGCCGCTGCAACCGCTGCCGAAGGTGAAACCGCAACCGGAACGCTCGGCGAAAGCATCACTGGAAGCCGACTCGCGGTGCGCACTTGGCACCACAAAACGGTCTTCGTAGTTGGCAATCGCCAAGTAGCGGTACATGTCTTCCACTTGGGCGACGCTTAAACCGACGTCTTCCAGCACTTTCAGGTCTTGCACGCCATCCACTTGCTCGGAACGCTTGTAGGCACGCATGGCCAACAGACGCTTCAGGGCCAGTTTCACCGGCGCTACATCGCCTGCGGTCAGCAGATTGGCCAGATAACGCAGCGGAATCCGCAGGCTGTCGACATCCGGGATCACCCCGTTCATGCCCACGGTGCCAGCGGTGGCGGCGTTTTGGATCGGCGACAGTGGTGGCACGTACCAAACCATTGGCAAGGTGCGGTATTCCGGGTGCAGTGGCAGCGCCAGCTTCCAGTCCACGGCCAGCTTGTACACCGGCGATTTTTGCGCGGCGTCCAGTACCGACTGCGGCACGCCATCGAGCAAGGCTTGCTTGATTACGGCTGGGTCGAACGGATCGAGGAAAATATCCAGTTGCTTCTGGTACAGGTCCTGCTCGTTCGGCGTGCTGGCCACTTCCAGAATCCGGTCGGCGTCATACAGCAACACACCGAGATAACGGATCCGG
>JBILAR010000116.1:0-9731 GCA_044354115.1 Pseudomonas sp.
TGGCTTCCTCGTCGTCGATGGAAATCCAGCTTTTATCGGTGGCGGGGGTCATGCAGGACATCACCAGGCGACCACGTTTGTCGTTTTCGTCGGTGTACTGTTTGACCGCGCACTGGCGACATGCGCCGACGCTGCCCAAAGCTGGGTGCCAGCAAAAATAAGGAATGTCGAGGCCGAGGGACAAACACGCCTGTAACAGGTTGTCTGCACCGTCAACTTCGAACGCTTTGCCGTCTACGTGGATAGTGGCCATGGTTCAGGTATCTTCGTTTAACCGCCCGAGGGCGGACTTGGCTAATGGAATCACGGTAATCAGTCGGGGCCTGTGTGGGGCCGCCAAGCTGTAAACTCTTATGCGCCGACCGACCGCGTCGACTTTTGTGCCGGGCTTGAAGCGGCAATGCCGGCTTCGAACTCATGGCGGAAATACTTAATAGCGCTACCCAGCGGCTCGATAGCACCTGGCGCATGGGCGCAAAAGGTCTTACCGGGGCCGAGGTGATTGCACAGTTGCTCGAGGGTTTCGATGTCGCCACTTTGCCCTTGGCCACGCTCAATGGAGCGCAAAATTTTCACGCTCCAAGGCAAACCGTCACGGCATGGGGTGCAGAAACCGCAGGATTCACGGGCGAAAAACTCTTCCATATTGCGCAACAGGCCAACCATGTTGACGCTCTCGTCTATTGCCATGGCCAAGCCGGTACCCATCCGCGTGCCAACTTTAGCAATGCCGGCGGCGTACATTTGCGCATCGAGGTGCTCGGGCAATAAAAAGCCGGTGCCGGCACCGCCGGGCTGCCAGCACTTGAGCTTGAAGCCCTCACGCATGCCGCCAGCGTAGTCTTCAAACAGCTCGCGGGCGGACACACCGAATGGCAATTCCCACAGCCCCGGATTTTTCACCTTGCCGGAGAAGCCCATTAGCTTGGTGCCCATGTCTTCACTGCCGGGGCGCGCCAGCGACTTGTACCAATCGACACCGCTGCCGACGATGGCTGGCACGTTGCACAGGGTTTCGACGTTGTTCACGCAGGTCGGCTTGCCCCACACGCCAACGGCGGCCGGGAAGGGCGGCTTGGAACGCGGGTTGGCGCGGCGGCCTTCGAGGGAATTGATTAGCGCGGTTTCTTCGCCGCAGATGTAACGGCCGGCACCGGTGTGCACGAACAGCTCGAAATCAAAGCCGCTGCCGAGAATGTTTTTGCCTAGCAGGCCAGCGGCCTTGGCTTCGTCGATGGCGCGATTGAGGTTGGTTGCAGCGTCTACATACTCGCCGCGCAGGAAGATATAGCCGCGATAGGCCTTGAGCGCGCGGGCACTAATCAGCATGCCTTCGATCAGCAAGTGCGGTAGTTGCTCCATCAACATCCGGTCTTTCCAGGTGTTGGGTTCCATCTCATCGGCGTTGCACAAGAGGTAGCGGATGTTTTGCGACTCATCCTTGGGCATCAGGCCCCACTTAACCCCGGTGGGAAAACCTGCGCCGCCACGGCCTTTCAGGCCTGCGTCCTTTACCGTTTGGACGATTTCGTCTTGGGCCATCTGAGTCAAGGCTTTGCGCGCTGCCGTGTAGCCGTCTTTGCTTTGATACTCGGTGAGCCACACCGCGGCGCCATCGTCACGCAGACGCCACGTCAGCGGATGGGTTTCGGCGCTGCGGGCAATCAGATTGGCTGGGCCAAATGAGCTCAGACGCTGAACGCTGCTACTGATAGGGCGGCTGCTCATGAGTAGTTCTCCAGCAGTTTGGCCACGTCGTTCGGCTGTACATCGCCAAAGGTCTGCTCATCAATCATCAAAGCCGGAGCCTTGTCGCAGTTGCCCAAGCAACACACGGGTAGCAAGGTAAAACGTCCGTCACTGCTGGTCTCGCCCAAGCCAATGCCGAGTTGTTGTTGAATGCTGCTGACCACCGACTCATGGCCGCCGATGTAGCAGACCATGCTGTCGCAGACGCGAATAATGTGCCGGCCAACCGGTTGACGGAAAATCTGGCTGTAGAAAGTGGCAACGCCTTCGACATCGCTGGCCGGAATGCCAATCAGCGCACCGATTTCGGCAATAGCGCCATCCGGTACCCAGCCACGGGCCTCTTGGACGATTTTCAGGGCACCGATGGAAGCCGCGCGCGAGTCTTCGTAATGATGCAGTTCATGTTCGATGGCCGCGCGCTCGCTGTCTGTTAGCGTAAAGCGATCAGATTGAATCAGGCTGTTGCTAGCGTTAGTTTGGCTCATGATTAACGGTCCACATCGGCCATAACGAAGTCGATACTGCCCAGATACGCGATCAGGTCAGCCACCATGCTGCCGCGGATCACCGAAGGTATCTGCTGCAGGTGCGGGAAACTTGGAGTACGAATACGGGTGCGATAGCTCATGGTGCCGCCATCGCTGGTTAGGTAGTAACTGTTGATGCCCTTGGTCGCTTCAATCATCTGGAAGGACTCATTAGCCGGCATGACCGGGCCCCACGAAACCTGCAAGAAGTGCGTGATCAGGGTTTCGATGTGCTGCAGGGTGCGCTCTTTCGGTGGCGGCGTGGTCAGCGGGTGATCGGCTTTATAAGCACCAGCCGGCATGTTTTTCAGGCATTGCTCGATGATTTTGATGCTCTGGCGCATTTCTTCCACGCGCACAATGCAGCGGTCATAGGCATCGCCATTAACGGCCAGCGGGATCTCGAACTCGAAGTTCTCATAGCCCGAATACGGCCGGGCTTTACGCAGGTCAAAATCAAGCCCGGTAGAGCGCAAGCCCGCACCGGTAACGCCCCATTCCAGGGCTTCCTTGGTGTTGTACTGGGCTACGCCCTTGGTGCGGCCGATCAGGATGCTGTTTTGCAGTGCCGCTTTGGTGTACTCGTCGAGACGCTTTGGCAGCCAATCGACAAACTCTTGCACCAATTTTTCCCAGCCGCGTGGCAGGTCATGGGCTACGCCACCAATCCGATACCAAGCTGGATGTAGGCGGAAACCGGTAATGGCTTCGATCACCTTAAACGCCCGCTGGCGGTCGGTGAAGGTGAAGAACACCGGCGTCATTGCGCCCACGTCTTGAATGTAAGTACCGAGGAACAATAGGTGGCTGGTAATGCGGAAGAACTCAGCCATCATGATGCGAATCACGTCGACTTTTTCCGGCACTTTAATGCCTGCGAGTTTTTCTACAGCCAACACGTACGGTAGGTTGTTCATCACCCCGCCGAGGTAGTCGATGCGGTCGGTGTAGGGGATAAAGCTGTGCCAAGATTGGCGCTCAGCCATCTTCTCGGCGCCGCGGTGGTGGTAACCAACCTCGGGCACGCAATCGACGATGTCTTCGCCATCGAGCTGCAAAATAATCCGAAACGCGCCGTGAGCCGAAGGGTGATTAGGGCCCAAGTTGAGGAACATATAGTCCTCATGGGCGCCTTTGCGCTTCATGCCCCAATCCTCGGGATTGAAGCGTGCCGCTTCTTCTTCGAGGTTCTGTTTCGCCAATGTCAGGCTGTAAGGATCAAACTCAGTGGCACGCGCCGGATAGTCTTTGCGCAGCGGGTGACCTTCCCAGGTCGGCGGCATCATGATCCGGGTTAAATGCGGGTGGCCGTCGAAGGTGATGCCGTACATGTCCCACACTTCACGCTCGTACCAGTTGGCGTTTGGCCAGATCGAGGTGCAGGTCGGTAGGCTCAGGTCACTCTCGGACAAGGCCACCTTGATCATCACATCGCTGTTACGTTCTATCGACAACAGGTGATAGAACACGCTGAAGTCAGCATTCGGTAGGCCGCGACGATGGGTGCGCAGGCGCTCATCGACGCCATGTAAGTCGTAAAGCATGACGTACGGCTTGGGCAGCTGACGTAGAAAGGTCAGCACCTCAATGATACGTGCGCGGGCTACCCACAATACCGGCATGCCGGTATGGGTCGATTGCACGGTAAAACTCTCAGCGCCAAAGCGCGAGTTCAGTTCGACAACCACATTTTGGTCGTCAGCCTGGTAAGGCGGGATGTACAGAGCAGTGTCTGCGGTCATAAGTCTCGGTCGCTATCGGTCAACGTTAAGAATGAAAAGGCTTGGTGTAGTTCAAGGCCGTGGTCAAACTTCGTCGGGGCTACGTAGGTTAGTGACAGCAATACGTTGTTCGCGGCGCTGCTCTTTTTGCGACGGCATATCGGCGCGGTATACACCTTGCTCACCGACCACCCAGGACAATGGGCGACGTTCTTGGCCAATCGACTCTTGCAGCAGCATCAGTGCTTGCAGAAAGGCTTCAGGACGCGGCGGGCAGCCAGGCACGTAAACGTCGACCGGGAGGAATTTATCCACCCCCTGCACGACTGAATAGATGTCATACATGCCGCCTGAGTTGGCACAGGCGCCCATGGAGATAACCCATTTTGGCTCGAGCATCTGTTCATACAGGCGCTGAATGATTGGTGCCATTTTGATAAAGCAGGTGCCAGCGACCACCATAAAGTCGGCTTGACGTGGTGATGCACGAATCACTTCGGCGCCAAAGCGGGCGATGTCATGGGGAGCCGTGAAAGCCGTGGTCATTTCTACATAGCAGCACGACAAGCCGAAGTTGTACGGCCATAAGGAGTTTTTACGCCCCCAATTGACGGTGCCATTCAGCACGTCTTGCAGTTTGCCCATGTAGATATTGCGGTGCACCTGGCCTTCTAGCGGATCGGGAACCATCTCCCGATCGCCGATCGGATACTGCTCATTAGGCGCATCCGGGTCGATCTTGGTGAGTTTATATTGCATCGCCAAAGCCTCATTGTTTTAGCTTTGCTTGCCGCTTGCGGCGACTCTCGGGAGCCCAGTCAAGAGCACCGATACGCCAAAGGTAGACAAGGCCAGCCAACAGAATTGCTATAAAAATAGTAGCTTCTATAAAGCCAGACCACCCGCTTTCGCGCACGGATACTGACCAAGCAAAGAGAAATAAGGCTTCAACGTCGAAAATCACGAAAAGCATCGCGACCAGATAGAATTTTGCCGACATGCGCAGGCGCGCACCGCCGGTGGGTAGCATGCCTGATTCGAAGGGCTCGTTTTTGCTGCGGCCAATGGCTTTGCTACCCAATAGGCTGGAAACGCCAAGCATAAAAGCGATCAAGCCGAAAACGCCCAATAAAAACAGCGCAAACGCCCAGTTGTGGGCCAATAAAGTTGTAGCTTCGCTCATCTTGTTGTCCTCGCGGCGCTGCTCGTTGTTGCATGCGACATTACAAAAACGCTGTAACTCTCTGTGCTGTAACGAAAACAGGCCGTAAAAAATTTTCGCAATTCTACCTGTGCCAGAGCCTTTAAGTAAATTTTTCTAAGGAGGTAGTTTGTTTAAACCGTCAGAAAGGCTTCGGTAATTCCCTCTAAGCATATAGGGCTTACCAAGATGCGCCAGCGCTTGAACGTATTTGTCGAGAATAGACAACTATCGTGTTGGGCGGCAATGCAACGAAAGTTGTACTGCTTGGGGTGTGGTGGGTCGATGGTTCGGTTTTGGCATTCAGGGAGTTTTTTTTGGGGGGGGCTTGCTGAGCTAAAAAAAGAGCAAAAAAAACCCCAGTATTGCTACTGGGGTTTCTTCAGACTACGTGCGTATCCATGGCTTTAGCCGTGAATATGCGAACCAGTGCTGCTTAGCTGAACTGGTTCATGGTGTTGTCTTTACCGCCGGCCTTCAGAGCTGCTTCGCCAGCGAAGTACTCTTTGTGCGCGTCGCCAACGTCGGAGCCGGACATGTTCTGGTGCTTAACGCAGGCGATACCTTGACGGATCTCCTGGCGCTGAACGCCTTTCACGTAGGCCAGCATGCCTTGATCTGCGAAGTAACCTTTAGCCAGGTTGTCGGTCGACAGCGCGGCGGTGTGGTAGGTCGGCAGAGTGATCAGGTGGTGGAAGATACCAGCCTTGGCAGAAGCGTCGCGCTGGAAGGTACGGATCATTTCGTCGGCACGGGCGGCCAAGTCAGTTTCATCGTAATCAACGCTCATCAACTTGGCGCGGTCGTAGGCAGATACGTCTTTGCCTTCGCCAACCATGATGTCAAACATTTGCTGACGGAAGTTCAGGGTCCAGTTGAACGATGGGCTGTTGTTGTAAACCAGCTTGGCGTTCGGGATAACCTTACGGATTTCGTTAACCATTTCGGCGATCTGGCCGACGTGTGGCTTCTCGGTTTCGATCCACAGCAGATCAGCGCCGTTCTGCAGCGAGGTGATGCTGTCGAGTACGCAACGCGCTTCACCGGTGCCAGCGCGGAACTGGAACAGGTTGGACGGCAGACGCTTAGGACGCAGCAGTTTGCCGCCGCGGTTGATTACCACGTCGCCGTTGCCCAGATCAGCAGCAGAAACTTCTTCACAATCTAGGAAGGAGTTGTACTGGTCGCCCAGGTCACCTGGAGTGTTAGTAACAGCGATCTGCTTGGTCAGGCCGGCACCTAGGGAGTCGGTACGAGCAACGATCACGCCGTTGTCGATGCCCAGTTCCAAGAATGCGTAACGAACAGCATTGATCTTAGCCAGGAAGTCGATGTGCGGTACGGTAACTTTGCCGTCTTGGTGGCCGCACTGCTTCTCGTCAGAAACCTGGTTTTCGATCTGGATGCAGCAAGCACCCGCTTCGATCATCTTCTTGGCCAGCAAGTAGGTGGCTTCTGGGTTGCCGAAACCAGCGTCGATGTCGGCGATGATTGGCACTACGTGAGTTTCGTAGCCGTCGATCTGAGCCTGGATTTCGTCTGCTTTTACTTTGTCGCCGGCGGCGCGGGCAGCATCCAGAGCGCTGAACAGCAGGTCTAGTTCGCGGGCATCAGCCTGACGCAGGAAGGTGTACAGCTCTTCGATCAGGCTGGAAACTGAGGTTTTCTCGTGCATGGACTGATCCGGCAGCGGACCAAAGTCCGAACGCAGAGCAGCAACCATCCAGCCCGACAGGTAGAGGTAGCGCTTGTCAGTAGTTTTCAGGTGCTTCTTGATCGCGATCAGCTTTTGCTGACCGATGAAGCCGTGCCAGCAGCCCAGCGACTGGGTGTAGACAGACGAGTCGGCGTCGTAATCAGCCATGTCTTTACGCATGATGTCGGCGGTGTATTGAGCGATTTCCAGACCGGTTTTGAAGCGGTTCTGAGCGCGCATACGGGCGGCGTATTCAGGGTTGATAGCGTTCCAGCTGCTGCCTGCTTGTTCTTTCAGAGCGGCAACGGCTTTGATATCGTTTTGATAAGCTGACATGGTCAATCCTTCAAAGTATGTGTTTGGTTGAGCGCCGACTTTTCCTACGCAAAGCCCAAGAGAGGGCGTTGCGTAAGGCTCACCACAGTACGTCGAGATATAGACCGAAAAGAGGTTGTAGCTAAGAGGAGGGTGACGATGCGAATTAGCCGGTGTTTCGCGCCGCAATAGTTAAGGCTGTCAGGCGTGCAAAGTGCCGTTAAGCGATGACCAAGAGCTGCAAAAATAAGGCTAGTTCGTTAAACGCTTCCCCGTCCCTCAGGACAACTTCGTTCCAGTCGCGACCTCATCGAACTGCCTTGTGGGCGGTTAAGACATAGCGCGTTCCGAAGGGTGTCTCGGTGACGTGCTAGAGGTCCTTGACAGGACCCCAAGTTAGCGGGAGCGGCGCAATGATGCGCCTCGATTGACGGTTCGTCAAATTTTTTGTAGTGGATGTGGCGGTCACTACATCTTGTCTTTGTGGCGACTCACCGGTCACGGTGCGGCGGTTAATCCAGCGCCTCAACCTTTAGCCGTATATTCATATCTTGGCGGCCTTGGGTGCTGCGGCTTTGCAGGAAATCGCGCTGATTGCCGCGGCTTTGCTCGTTTACCCCGCCAATGCTGATCCACTCGCCAAGCCGGCCGCTGACGCGCGTGTCGGTGCTTTGGATGTCGATTGCGCCCGACCGGGTTTGGCTGACTCTGTCGTTATTACTGCTGATGCTGACATGCACGATCTCGCCGGTTAGCGTGGCGGTAACGTAGAAACCTTGAGTGACATTGCGGTATTGGGTCTGGTTGAAGATTTGTCCGTAAGGTCCAACGTTGGTGCTGGTTATTGGTACGCTTTGGCCGACTTGAATGAGTGCCGGAAAACCTTCGCTGGTTTGTATTTGCTGGACGCCGCCACTGCGGTTGGCGGTGCTGCGGCGGATAATCCGCACTTGGTCGCGGCCGTTGACTTCGCCTTGACCTGCCTCAACATCAACGCCGCCGACACTGGCGGAGCCGTTAACCTGAAAGCCGCGATCATTTTGTTGGCTGCTGTCGTTAGTGTCGACGCTGATCAGTAAGCGCTTTGGTTGGGTGTCGAGCTGATTGATTAGGGTGCGCAGTTCGGCAATTTTGGCTGGCGGGGCATTGACGATCAATTGATTGCCGAAGGCAGTGACGCGGCCCTCGCTGCCCAATACCGATTGGGCGACGCTGAGCATGTCGTCGGCGGTGCGATAGCTCAGCGCAATGACTTCGCTGGCAGCTTGGGCTGCAAGGCTTAGGCTCAAGAGCAGGCTGCTGAACAGTAGGCGGGCGCTCATAGTAAAAAACTCCTTAGGTCGGCATCGCTGACGCTGGTGTTCCATGCCTGCTCAAATTGCGCTTGGCGCTGGCGGACGTTGGCAGGGTCTTGATAGCAAGCGTAGCCGGCATATTGGCTGGGCTCAGGGCGCAGCAAGAGGCCGCAGTTGTCGGCGAGTAAAAAATTTACTGTTTCGCTGGGGTAGTCGGAATGCAGTTTGCGGATCTGACAACTGCTCGGCAGCTTGCGGGCAAGCGTGAGTAGGCGATGGCCATCCTTTACTGCGCGGGATACATCGCGCAATAAAATACGTAATTGATTGCGTGGGTTGGCCAGTAAAAACGCCGTACAAGCCGCTTGTATGCCGCTGTGGTGATACAGCCAGGGTTCAAAGTCGATGCTGTAGATGCACAGACTGCGCTGCGCCTGTTGCAGCAAGGCCAGCGCGTGGGCGCGCGCATCCTGCGGGTTGTCAAAGTGCTGCATTTGCCGCTGCTGGCCAAGCACAAAAGGTGCGGGTTCTAATTGGGCAGCGTCGGCTGTTACGACTTGCGGGTTGTGCAGACTGAAACGTCCCGGCGACTCAAACTCAATGGCTGGCAAGTCAACAGCCTTGGGCTGGCTGGCGTGCTCCTCGATTGCGCTGTTAGTGAGTGGCGGGACGTTATCGTCGTGCATCTAGACCTCAGCTGCTGTGGCGCACCATGTCTACGTGAGGGATGCCAGCGTCGAGAAACTCGCCGCTAACCACCTCAAAGCCAAAGCGCTCGTAGAAAGCCCGGGCATGGACTTGGGCGCTGAGCATTTGCTGCTTGAGACCGCGCTCTTCAGCCTCGGCAATGACCGCACGGATGAGTTTGTCACCGACCTTTAGCCCGCGCCAATCTTTTAATACCGCCACGCGACCGATATGGCCGTCGGGTAGCAAGCGCGCGGTGCCCATTGGGTATTCACCTTCAAGCGCCAAGAAGTGCACGGCAGTGGCGTCGTCAGCATCCCACTCAAGTTCTGGCGGCACTGCTTGCTCGGCAATGAATACAGCTTCACGAATGCGTCGCAGCGCGGCATGGTCTTTTTTCCAGTCCGCGACACGGATGTGAATCTCATTCATCAGCAAACTCCAGGCTGCCTTGGGTAACCAATTGCAAGAGCAGATTACGCCCCTCGTCGTCAGCAAGCCATTGCGCAAGATTGCCTTCGTGCAATGATTCGGCCG
>JBILAR010000154.1:0-5382 GCA_044354115.1 Pseudomonas sp.
GGTAGCAGGCGACTTTGGCCGCTAGCGAACAGCAACAAGTCGTCATCTACCTCAGACCACGCCAGCCGCGAACTTGGGTTGCGGACCAATACTGCACCATCCTTGAGGCTGGCGAGCAGGTCGTCTTCGGCCAGTTCTGGGCCGGCAATAAGCTCAGGATAGCGCGGCTCGGTCATGAACTGGCCGAACCAGGTAAGCAATAAGCGTTCGTCGTTCATGTGCTCGTTGAGCAGGCTTTTCAGGCGGTCGAGCGAGTCGCGTTGGATCTGGTGCGGGTCGCTGCAGGGGGCGATGCCAGCATCGCTGTAGCGCTCCTCATTGGTCAGAAACTGGCTAAGAAAATCGGTGAAGTGGGTCAGTACTTCAGCGGCGCGGGGTGCGCGAAAGCCTACCGAGTAAGTCATGCAGTCATCCTCGGCAATACCGTAGTGAGCCAATCTTGGGGGTAAATAAAGCATGTCGCCGGGTTCTAGGACCCATTCATCGGTTTCGGCAAATTCAGCCAAAATGCGCAGGTCGGCATGTTCGAGCACTGGGCTCTCGGCGTCACACATTTGGCCGATTTTCCAGCGTCGTTGACCGTGGGCTTGCAGCAAGAACACGTCGTAGTTGTCGTAATGCGGGCCCACGCCGCCACCCGGCGCGGCAAAGCTGATCATTACATCGTCGATGCGCCAGCTCGGTAGAAAGCGAAAATTTTCTAGTAGTTCGGCCACTTGCGGGATGAACTGATCGACGGCCTGTACCAGCAAAGTCCAGTCGCGCGCGGGCAGGTCGCTGAAGTCCTCCTCGCTAAATGGGCCGCGACGCAGTTCCCAGGGCTGCTGGCCGTGCTCAATGACTAAGCGCGACTCGATTTCTTCTTCGAGGGCTAAGCCTGCCAGTTCGTCCGGTGAAATTGGGCTCTCAAAATCTGGCAGCGCTTGACGGATTAGCAGTGGTTTTTTCTGCCAGTAATCGCGCAGGAACTCGCGTGCCGTGAGGCCGCCCAGTAGTTGCATGGGAGTGTCTGGATTCATCGCTAGGGCCTATAAATAATAAAAAACGCCCGGCATGCCGGGCGCATAAAAAGTCGGCACTGTTAGATGCGTTTGGCCTGGGCTACGGCGTTACCGATATAGCTGGCGGGCGTGAGCTTTTTCAGCTCTTGCTTGGCTTCAAGCGGCATCTCAAGTTGGTCGATAAAGTCGAGCAGCGCTTGCGGGGTGATGCCTTTGCCGCGCGTCAACTCTTTGAGTTTTTCGTACGGGTTTTCGATCGCGTAGCGGCGCATCACGGTCTGGATAGGTTCGGCCAGCACTTCCCAGCAAGCATCGAGGTCGGCGGCGATGCGCTGCTGATTGAGTTCGAGTTTGCTGATGCCTTTAAGTGTGGCCTCGTAAGCCATCAGGCTGTGGGCAAAACCAACGCCGAGGTTACGCAGTACGGTGGAGTCGGTCAGGTCACGCTGCCAGCGCGAAATTGGTAGCTTGCTGGCCAAGTGCTGCAGCAGGGCGTTGGCGATACCGAGGTTGCCTTCGGAGTTTTCGAAGTCGATCGGGTTGACCTTGTGCGGCATGGTCGAGGAGCCGATTTCGCCGGCGATGGTCTTTTGCTTGAAGTAGCCCAGCGAAATGTAGCCCCAGATGTCGCGATCGAAGTCGATCAAAATGGTGTTGAAGCGGGCGATCGCGTCGAACAGCTCGGCAATGTAATCGTGCGGCTCGATTTGCGTGGTGTAGGGGTTGAACTCAAGTCCTAGCTCATTTTCGATAAATTCGCGAGCGTTGGCTTCCCAGTCGATGTCCGGATAGGCCGACAGGTGTGCGTTGTAGTTGCCGACCGCACCATTGATTTTGCCCAGCAAAGGCACGGCGGCGATCTGCTTGATTTGCCGCTCGAGGCGATACACCACGTTGGCCAGTTCTTTACCAAGGGTGGTCGGCGATGCAGGTTGGCCGTGGGTGCGGGCCAGCATGGCAATATCGGCAAACTGCACGGCCAGTTGGCGAATCGATTCGGCCACTTGGCGCATTTGCGGCAACAGCACGGTGTCGCGACCTTCGCGCAGCATCAGGGCGTGGGATAGGTTGTTGATGTCCTCGCTGGTGCAGGCGAAGTGAATAAATTCACTGACATTGGCCAGTTCTGGCAGCTTGGCGGCTTGTTCTTTGAGCAGGTATTCAACCGCTTTTACGTCGTGGTTGGTGGTGCGTTCGATCTCTTTGACGCGCTCGGCGTGGGTGATCTCGAAGTTTTCGGCTAAAACGTTCAGCAGGGCATTGGCTTGCGCCGAAAAAGGCGCTACTTCGCTGATGCCAGGATGCGCCGCGAGGCGTTGTAGCCAGCGTACTTCTACCATCACGCGAAAACGGATCAAGCCGTATTCGCTGAAAATTGGCCGTAGGGCGCTGGTCTTGCTGGCGTAGCGACCATCAACGGGGGAGACCGCAGTGAGCGAGGAAAGCTGCATGGGGTGTTCTCCGGCAGTTGGGCAGCGAAAAGGGCGCATATCATACATTAAAAAGCGCCGAGTCGGACCTGTCGAATTGACTCAGGCACGCGCTCGTTTAATCGCCAGCAGGCTTGAGGTGAAAATCAGCCCGGCGCCGATAAGCGAGCTGAGATCCGGTGTTTCGCCCCAGCGCAGCCAGGCAATGGCACCCGCGAACACAATCGCCAGATAAGCCACTGGGCCAATCTGTCCAGGTGGCGCGAGACTGTAGGCCTTGGACATCACGATCTGACTGGTGGTGGCCAGCAAACCGACGATCAGCAGCAGCCAGAGGTCGTGACCGTTTAGCGGTTGCCAGCTCCAGCTCAACGGAATTATGGAGATTGTCGCGCTGAACAACGAGAAGTAAAACACGATCCGAAACGCAGGCTCCGTGTCGCTCATTTGTCGAATCGAGACAAAGGCAAAGGCCGCTAACAGGCTGGCGGCGATGCCGATCAAGGCTTGCCCGCCGAGCAGCGCGGAAGACGGCTTGGCCACCAGCAAGACGCCCACTAGACCGATGGCGGTGGCCACCAGCATGCTTTTGGTCAGTGGCTCTTTGAGTAGCCAGCGGGCAATCAGTGGGGTGAATACTGGCGCCGAATAGGTGAACAGCATGGCGTCGGCCAGTGGTAAGTGGGCAATTGCGTAGAAGAAGCAATACATCGCCGCGAGGCCGTAGCCCGTGCGCCATAAATGGGCGCTAAGGCGCTGGGTTTGCAGGGGCGCAAAGCCCTTAAACGCAATCAGCGGCAAAAATAGCAACACCCCCACGAGGTTGCGAAAAAACACCACCGACTCGTTATTGACGCTAATCGATGCCTCGCGAATAGCCACGCCCATCAGTGAAAACAACAATGCCGAGAGTGCCAGTAAGGCCGCGCCGTACAGCGGTCTGCTCAGGCGCGTGGCAGGGCTACTCGACATGCAGGGCGCGCAGCATTGGATAGAGTTCATTGAGCAATTTGCGCCGGCTAATCAGTAACTGCCAGCGACTGCCGCCCAGTTGCCGCCACAAGCGGGCGGCGCGAATCCCCGCGAGCAAGATTGCGCGAATTTTCGAGGCGTTGCTGGGTTGCTGTAGGTGACGCATATCGCCCTGTACCTGAATGCGCTGGGCAAAGGTACTGAGGGTGTCTTGGTACAGGCTGCCGCTGGCTGCGATGACGTTCTCGTGGGTCGGGCCGAAGTGTTGCACCTGTAACTGGATTTGATCGAGGCGGGTGCCTATCAGTTCGAGCAGATCGTCGCGTTTGGCCAATTTGCGCTCAAGCCCCAGTAACGCCAAGGCATAGCGCAGCGGTTCGCGCTGCAGGGCGGCGGGGTCGCGCTCCAAGGCGCTGGCCAGAGCGCGATAACCGTCGCGCAAATTCAGGTCGTCACCACCGAAAACCTCAAGGGTGTTTTTCGGCTCGCGGATCAGCAGGCTGCCGAGCATGCAGCCGAGCGCGGCCTCATTGATTTGTCCGCTCTTGGCAATTTTATCGACCAAAAAGGCCGCTTCAAATACCGCGCCTAAGGCGATCAGTTGCTCTTGGGTCGGGCTCATGGGTGCACCTGGCTGAAATCCCACGGCTGCGCGGACTCAATCACGCCACCGCCGAGGCAGACTTCGCCGGCGTAAAAAACCACCGACTGGCCCGGCGTTACGGCGCGTTGCGGTTGCTCGAAGACGGCGCGATAGCCTGTGCTGGTTTGCTCCAGCGTGCAGGCTTGATCGCTTTGTCGGTAGCGAACCTTGGCGGTCAGTTGCCGTGGACTGCTGAGGTCGAACGGGTTGACCCAAAACATTTCGCTGACCAAGAGCGCCTGAGAAAACAGCAGTGGGTGTTCGTTACCTTGACCGACCAGCAAGACATTGCGCGTCATGTCTTTGCCCAGCACGTACCAAGGCTCATCGCCGGCGTCTTTCAGACCGCCAATGCCCAAGCCCTGACGCTGGCCGATGGTGTGGTACATCAGGCCGTGGTGTTGGCCGATGGCTTCGCCAGTGGTGGTTTCAATAACGCCAGGCTGGGCCGGTAAGTACTGCTTGAGGAAGTCGCTAAAGCGTCGCTCGCCGATAAAACAGATGCCGGTTGAGTCTTTTTTCTTGGCGGTGGCCAGTTGATGACGCTCGGCAATGGCGCGCACTTCAGGTTTTTCTAATTCGCCAACCGGGAACAAGGTTTTCGCCAGTTGCTCACCACCAACGGCGTGCAGGAAGTAACTCTGGTCTTTGTTCGGATCCAGACCTTTAAGTAACTCGGTACGGCCATCAAGGTCGCGGCGGCGCACGTAGTGACCGGTGGCGATTAAGTCGGCGCCGAGCATTAGGGCGTAATCGAGAAAGGCTTTAAATTTTATTTCGCGGTTACACAGAATGTCAGGGTTGGGCGTGCGTCCGGCCTGGTATTCGGCTAAGAAGTGCTCGAACACGTTATCCCAATATTCAGCGGCGAAATTGGCCGTATGCAGTTTGATGCCAATGCGATCACACACCGCTTGGGCGTCGGCCAGATCATCCATGGCGGTGCAATATTCGCTGCCGTCGTCCTCTTCCCAGTTCTTCATAAACAGGCCTTCCACTTGATAGCCTTGCTCAAGCAGTAAAAGGGCTGAAACGGAAGAGTCGACGCCGCCGGACATGCCGACAATAACGCGCTGCGAAGCTTTGCTGGGTGCAGAAGTGGGCATAGGGATTCTGTCGTAACGGCAAGATTTAGAGGGCGATTCTATCAGGCGCAGCAGCTCTGCGCGGATCAGCTTGCAGGCCGTAGCAGTGTTAAGGGGAAACGCTCGCCGGCTAAATAGTCATCGATACACTGTAAAACCAGTTCGCTGCGCCAGCGTTCGGGCTGCTCGGCCAGCTCTGTGCGGGTCAGCCAGTGCGGGCCAATAATGCCCTCGTCCAACGCCTGTTGCGG
>JBILAR010000192.1:0-2907 GCA_044354115.1 Pseudomonas sp.
CCGCTTCGTTGCCTGGAGCTTTCTCGACCCTGCCGAGCAACAAGTCTGGCGCGCGCAACGTTGGAGCAACCGCCCATAAAGCCACCAAGAGCTAAGAGTTAAGCGCCAGTGCTATTGTTCAATCATCGGTGTGGTAGCAGCCACTAAGCTGCAAGGAAAGGCAATGAACTGCAAACGGCTACTGGCGACTCTGCTACTGCTTATCGGGGCCGCCGCGCAAGCCGCTGAACGCCCCGAATTGCCCGAATTGCAGATCAGCGTCGGCGACTGGCCGCCTTACCTGTCCAGCGAACTCAAACACAACGGCGTAGTCGCGCACCTGATCAGCGACATAATGGCCGACGAAGGTTACCGCGTGACCTTTCGCTTTCTACCTTGGCCGCGCGCCTATGCCGACGCCGCCGCTGGTAAATACCAAGCCAGCGCCGTGTGGATGCACAAAGCCGAACGCGACGCCGACTTTCTCTTCAGCGCCCCGCTGCTCAATGAGCAGTTTGTGTTTTTTCACCTGAAAAGCCTGCCCTTCGACTGGCAGCGCTTGGACGACCTCAAAGGCATGAAGCTCGGCGGTGGCCTGGAGTACAGCTACGGCCCGGAGTTTGATGCCTACATCGCCACTGGCGATGTGCAGATGGAGCGGGTGTCCAGCGACGCACAGAACTTTGGCAAGTTGCTCAAAGAGCGCGTGGTGCTCTATCCACAAGAAATCAACGTCGGTTATGCCGCACTGCGCAGTCACTTTAGCCCGGCCGAAATAGCCAGAATCACCCATCACCCCAAGCCCTTATTGAACAACCTCAGCTACCTGATGCTGCCGAAAAAACTGCCTGGCAGCCAAGCCTTGCTCGAGCGTTTTAACCGGCGCCTGCAAAGCTATCGCGACAGCGGGCGCTACCAGCAGTACTTTGACGACTTGCAGCAGGGCAAATACGCAGCCGAAGCCAAAGCCACGGCAACGCCTTAAGCCATCAGTACAATAAGACTGCCTAAAGCGCGGTCATCGAATGGTCAAAAAAGCTTATTTACACCGTCATCCAGTCATCATCTGAACACGGCAAATTTGGCGGCACACCCCTCCAAGGATTGCCCCATGCATCGCACCCTGCTCGCCACCGCCATCGCCCTTAGCGCCGTATTTAGCCTGCCGGCCAGCGCGGCCAGCGCGCCGAAAAACCTCCAGACCACGCTGATCGGCACTTACCAAAGCGGCTTGTTCGAGCAAAGCGCCGCGGAAATTGTCGCCCACGATGCCCGCACGCAACGGTTATTTGTAGTCAACGCCGCCAATGCCCGCATTGATGTGCTGGACATTCATGACCCGGCGCAACCAAAACTGCTATTCAACATCGACCTCTCCGCCTATGGCAGCGGCATTAACAGCGTTGCCGTGCACCGCGGCCTCGTCGCCGCAGCAGTGGAAAACCCGGTCAAAACCGAGCCAGGCAGCGTCGTATTAATGAACGCCGACGGCCACATCAAAGCCGCCGTGAAAGTCGGCGCACTGCCCGACATGCTGGTTTTCAGCCCCAATGGCCGGCACCTTTTAGTCGCCAACGAAGGCGAGCCGAGCGACGACTACCTGCAAGACCCCGAAGGCTCGGTGAGCATCATCGATCTGCCGCGGCATCTAGATCGCCTGACTCAGGCCAATGTGCGCACCGCCGATTTCCGTGGCTTCAGCCGCGCGCAACTGGACCCATCGGTGCGCATCACCGGCCCGAATGCCAGCGTGGCGCAAGACCTCGAGCCGGAATACATCACCGTCGCCGAGGATGGCCACCGCGCGTGGATCACCCTGCAAGAAAACAACGCCGTCGCCGAACTGGACCTGCGCCGTGGGCGCATCACGGCCATTCGCGGGCTGGGCTACAAAGACCACAGCGTGGCCGGTAACGAACTGGACGCCAGCGACAAAGACAACGCCGTGAATATCCGCAACTGGCCGGTGCGCGGCCTGTACCAGCCAGACTCGATCAGCAGTTTCAGCCAGCGCGGAAAAACCTATCTGGTCACCGCGAACGAAGGCGATGCTCGCGCCTACAGCGGCTTCAACGAGGAGATACGCTTGGGCAACGCCGCCTACGTGCTCGACCCGGCGATCTTTCCAGACGCCGCCAGCCTCAAGCAAAACGCCAACCTCGGCCGTTTAACCGTCAGTAAAGCCAGCGGCCTGAACCCCAGCACCGGTACTTACACTGATATCTATGCCTTTGGTGCCCGCTCGTTTTCGATTTGGAGCAGCGACCTCAAGCCACTCTATGACAGCGGCGCACAATTTGAGCAGATCACCGCCCAGCGCAGCCCTGCGCTATTCAACAGCAACCACAAAGACAACAGCCCAGACGGGCGCAGCGACGACAAAGGCCCAGAGCCTGAAGGTGTAACCGTCAGCGAGCTATGGGGCACCGCCTATGCCTTTATCGGCTTGGAGCGTTTCAGCGCAATCATGATCTACGACCTTAGCAACCCCAAGGCTCCGCGCTTTGTTGACCTAATCAGCAACCGCAATGCCGCCGTCAATCCGCCAGCGGCAGCAGCCGGCGACCTTGGCCCAGAGGGCGTAATGGTCATCCCGGCGCACAGCAGCCCACTGCCTGGGGTGCCCTTATTGGTGGTCGGTAACGAAGTGAGCGGCAGCACCAGCCTGTACCGCATCGACCGTAAATAACCACTGTACCCTGCTAAGGCCAGGCTGGGCGCACGCCCAGCACTGGCCTAGTACCCGCCACTACACTTAACTGGCTAGCACTTGGGTCGCCACGGGCGGGCCAAACAACAGATCAAAGCCCCACTGGAATAACAGCGCGTAGACCAAGAAAAACAGCAACAACACAAAGTCACTGACAATCGCCTGCCACCAACTACTGCCCAGACCAAAGGCAATCAGCGGCACGGTCGCCAGTAACA
>JBILAR010000084.1:0-15118 GCA_044354115.1 Pseudomonas sp.
ATCAAAATCTCACCAGGCTCTGCCGCGCTTTCGAGGCGGCTGGCGAGGTTCACTTCGCGACCGATAATGGTGTAATCCATGCGTGTGTCGGCGCCGAAATTACCCACCGTGCAGTAGCCCGTATTCAGTCCCATGCGTATTTCCAGCGGTTTGGTAATGCCCTGTGCGCGCCACTGTTGGCGTAATACTTTCATCTGTTTGCGCATGGCGATGGCCATGGAAATTGCCGCTACCGCATCTTTCTTGGCGCCCAGCGAACTTGGGTCGCCGAAGAACACCATGACGCTGTCGCCGACGAATTTGTCGATGGTGCCGCCGTATTTGTGCACCAGCTTGGACATTTCATTCAGGTAGGTGTTGAGTAGGTCCGTCAGCGCCTCAGCTTCTAGCTCCTCAGACAGCTCGGTAAAGCCCTTGATGTCGGAGAAGAACACCGTGAGCTTTTTGCGCTGGGTTTCTAAGCGAACATTTTTTTTGCCGCTAAAAATTAACTGCCAAACCTGCGGTGACAGGTACTTAGCCAAGTTTCGCGCCAGTTTCGCGGCCTTTTCTTGCTCGCGTTTAATGTCAGCACGGGCCACTGCAAGGTTGATGCTTTGCTCATGCACAAAGTAGGCGGAGATACAGATATACAGCGCGCTAAACAACACGCTGACCACCGATAAGGCGATAGGGCTACTGCCTTTGAAGTTCAAGCCGGTCACCGCGCTGGTCAAGACTGCGCCGCTGCAGGCGATCAATAAACTCAGGGCAAGCGCTCTGAGGCCACTATTGATCAGCGAGCTGAAGCTCAAAATCAAAATGATCATCAGGCTGGGCACCACGGCAAAGCCCATGAGCGCGGTGAAGGTGCCGGCATGCAAGGCATCGATAAACATCAGGGTGAGCATGGTCTGCTTGGTGTGGCTGTGCTTAAAGCGGGCGCTGGCGTGATGTGCCAAGTGTGGATACAGCAACGCGTAGGGAATGATCCAGAGGGTGTCATTGGCAAAATATTGGCCGGAATAACCTGCGGCGATGCTGGCCGCGGCGGCAATGTAGGCCAATACGCGTGAGTAATATTCGCGGACCAAGGGCGTTGGTAGGTTGTTGCGGCGTTCGGGGTTGGCAACTTTCATTACTGCGCGTACCTGCTTTAACGAACACCTCTGCTGGGCGTCTGGGCGGCCTACGAGGCTCTTTTAGGGGGCAGATAATACCCAGCTAATGCACTGGCCGCCAAGCCAAGCCGCTAAATGGTGCGCTGCGCTCTGTTGCTGCGGGGCTAGAAGCGGATTCGCCCAGTTAGCGCATCTTTTAGCATGACCCAATCGCCCAGCAGGCTGTAGAACGGGTACTTAAAGGTTGCCGGTTTATTTTTTTCAAATACAAAGTGACCGACCCAAGCAAAGCCGTAACCGGCCAGTGGCATTAACCAGAGTAAATGCCACTGTTGCTGGCTCAGGGCATAAACAAAAATACTCAGCACCAGCAGGCTACCAACGTAATGCAGGCGTCGGCAGATATCGTTGCTGTGCTCTTGCAGGTAATACGGATAGAACTGGGCAAAGCTGCTAAAACGCTCGCTGCTGTCGGTAGACATGCTGAAACTCCGATAATTATTGTTTTTGCAGTGTAGGTTGGCTGGCCGGTAAGGTCAGTGACATTGGGTGCCAGTTTAGTATCCTTGCGCAGCCACTTAAGGTGCCTTCCTCCGCCATTACTACATTACAGAGGCCTTATGGGTGAACGTACCACCTCCTCGAGCTGGGCTTTAGGAATCGTCCAAGCATTGGAAATGGGCGGTGTCGATTGCCGCAGTGTGTTTGCCGCGCTGGGCTTGGATTACGCGGCATTAGACGATGCCGATGCGCGCTTTGGCCAAGACAATATGACCCGTTTATGGCGGCGTGCGGTTGAGTTAAGTGGCAATCCGGCGATTGGTTTAAACATGGCTAAGGTGGTGCGGCCGGCATCCTTCCATGTGGTTGGCTACGCGCTGATGTCCAGTCGCACCCTTAAAGAGGGATTTACCCGGTTAGTGCGCTATCAGCGGATTATTGCCGAAGGTGCGGACCTAAGTTTTCGCCCGCTCGGCGAGGGCTATGGTTTGGTCCTCAGCATTCATGGCGATAGCTTGCCGCCGGCGCGGCAGAGCGCCGAGGCTTCGCTGGCTTATGCCTTGGCGTTTTGCCGATGGATGACGGCTAAGCCGATTACGCCGCTTAAAATATGTTTGCAGGGGGAGCCGCCGGTCGATCTCGAACCTTATCAGCAGGTGTTTCAGGCACCGCTGCAGTTTAATAGCGAGCACTATGCGCTGCTGTTTTCCCGCGCAGACATGGATATTCCCCTGCCCAGTGCCAATCTGGCTTTGGCGCAGTTGCATGACCGTTTCGCTGGTGAGTATTTGGCCCGCTTTGCCGATACGCGGGTCACTCATCAGGCGCGCCAAGTGTTGTGCCGCTTATTGCCGCAAGGTGAGCCTAAACGTGACAGCGTGGCGCAAACTTTGTGCTTGTCGCCGCGCACCTTGCAGCGCCGCTTGCAGGAGGAGGGCACCAGCTTTCAGCAGTTGCTGGACGACACGCGGCGCGAGTTGGTGGTGCAATACTTGACCCAGCCTAACCTGACCTTGCTAGAAATCGCCTACCTGCTGGGCTTTGCCGACCCGAGTAATTTTTTCCGGGCCTTCCGTCGCTGGTTTGCCTGCACGCCGGGTGAGTACCGCGCCGGGCTTTAACCCGGCGCACGCGCTCGTGTTAGTGCTTCCAGAACGCCTTGGTGAACAGCACCAGCACGGTGAGAATTTCTAAGCGCCCGAGCAGCATGCCGAGGGTCAGCAGCCACTTGGCGGCGTCCGGCAAGGTCGAGAAGTTACCCACAGGGCCAATAATCGGACCAAGGCCTGGGCCGACGTTACACACCGCCGTGGCGGCACCCGTTAGGGCCGTGACCCAATCCAGACCCACCAAGGTTAGCCCCAAGGCGATCACGCCGATGGTGACGGTGAAGAAGAATGAGAAGGTGATCAGCGAGCGAACGATGTCTTCGTCCAGATTGTGTTTGTTGTATTGCTGTTTGATTACCGCGCGTGGGTGCACCAGTTGCTGCAAGTTGGCCTTGAGCAACACGTAAGCCACCTGAAAACGGAAGATCTTCAAACCACCGGCGGTAGAGCCAGAGCAGCCGCCGACAAACGTCAGATAGAAAAATAGTAACACCGCAAAGCTGCCCCACTGGGTGTAGTCGCCCAAGGCAACCCCCGTGGTGGTGACCACCGAGGTGACGTTGACCGCCACGATGCGAAACGCATCCAGCCAGCTATTGTCCGAATTGGCCCACAACCAAGTGCCAAACACCAGCCAGGTCAGCAGTAAGAAGCCGACGAAACCGCGCACTTGATGGTCGCGCAGCAGTGCTTTGCGGTTGCCACGGATTGAGGCGACGTAGAGGGTAAAAGGCAGGCTGCCGAGAATCATAAACAGCACAGCAACCCAATGCACAGCCGGCTGTTGCCAGTTAGCCATGGAATTGTCGGAAGTGGAGAAACCGCCGGTAGAAATCATCGACATGGCATGATTGATGGCCTCGAACCGGGTCATGCCGGCCGCCCAAAAAGCCAGAAAACCGAGCAGGGTCAGCAGGCTGTAAATGCCGAGGATGTACTTGGCGGCCATATGTGAGCGCGGCATGACTTTCTCGCCCCAATCGGATGACTCGGTTTGGAACAGGCGCATACCACCGACCCGCAGCAAGGGCAAAATCGCCACGGCCATGCCGATAAAGCCAATGCCACCCAGCCAATGCAGCATCGAGCGCCAAATCAGCAGGCCTGGCGAGGCATGATCGAGGCCTGTCAGAACTGTGGAACCGGTGGTGGTAATCCCCGACATGGTTTCGAAAAATGAGTCGGTGTAGCTGATATGTTGAATGATCACCATCGGCAGGGCGGCAAAGCAGCACACCACCACCCAACTGGCGGTGGTCAAAAAATACATGTCGCGTGGACGTAAATGCACGTTGTCCGGCCGCCCAGGCAAGACCATGGCCAAGCCGGCTACTAAGGTAATCAGGCTGGACCAGCCGAATGCGCTGAGATCGTCGCGGCGCTCAAAAATGAGCAGCGTCAGCATGGGGATTAGCATGCTGATCGCTAGGGTGATCAGGAAAATCCCCAAGATGAAAGCAATGATGCGCAGGGTCGAAAAAGCCATAAGGTCGGCTCTAGCTCAGATAAGGGCGGGCCGCCATTCTACGCCTGCTGCGGGCGCTGTAAATCGTTGTGAGTTGGCGTGGCGGCGAAGGACGCGCCGCGTCTGGATTTGTTCGGTCGTGGCCTGAGTCGATCGGCTAGAATTGCATTTTTAGCTTGCTTGAGGTGTTGTATGGATGCGCTTGACGCTCTGCTAAACCGGGTTTCGGTGCCACGTTTAACCCTACCTGCGCCGGACGCGGCGCAGCGTGACCTGCTGTTTCGTGCCGCCCTGCGCGCGCCTGACCATGGCCAGTTACGACCTTGGCGCTTTATTACCGTGGAGGGGACGGCGCGTGAACGCTTGGGGGATTTATTGGTGGCCGGTTTGTTGGCCACTCAGCCGCAGGCCACGCTAGAGGCGCTGACTAAGGCGCGTGTTTCGCCGTTACGGGCACCGTTGCTGGCGTTGGTAATTGCGCGCCTGCAGGGGCATGCCAAGGTTCCGACGCAAGAGCAGTTGCTTGCCGCTGGCTGCGCGGCCCATGGTTTGTTGTTGGCCGCCCATGCCATGGGGGTCGGCGCGGTGTGGCGCACCGGGGAGTTGGTTTACTCAGCGCAAGTAGCCGCCGGGCTTGGCTTAGAGGCTGATGAGCAGCTGATCGCGGTGATCTATCTGGGTACGCCACAGGGCGATTTACGCAGCCCTGCAAAGCTTGATCCGCAGGATTATGTCAGCGCTTGGCAGGGGTAGGCCGGCATTAGTGCGGTGCGGGCGATGCTTAAATCGTCCGCGCAGCAATCTTGGGAGACGACCTTAGCTCATCCAGTCACGGCGCTTTTTGTTCGCTCCACGCGCCAGCGTACCGAACAAAAAAGCCAGCAAGGCAACCCCGCCACCGATACCAAACCACTTTTGTTGCTCATTGAATAACTGCCCCGGCTGTTGTGCTTGGGCGGCTTTCAGTTGCATTTTAAGGCGCTGATTATCTTGGTTTAAGCGGCTAACTTGGGCGTTGCCTTGAACGGCTGCGCTACTTTCTAACTGGCTATTAAGTTCGCTGCGCATGCGTTCGCTTTCGGCTAAACGTTGCTCAAGCTGGTCAAGTTGCGCATTCAGGCTGGCCACTTCGGCGTTAACGATGCTGGTAATCGGCACCGTGGTGACTTCGGCTCGCACCGGTAGGGCTATCAGTGTCAGGGCGGCCAGTAGTGCTGGCGAGACTGTGCGCATGGGAACTCCTTGGGGTTTCTTATTATTTTTGTCGGTCAAGTTCAGCGATGAGTAAGGTGCTGCTGTTTAAGGGCGCACCTGCTGGTTAAGGAAACACCTGCTTAAAGGGTTTAACCAGCACCGTGGCGTACACCCCTGCGGCGCGATACGGGTCGGCATCGGCCCAGCTTTGCGCAGCGGTCAGCGAGTCGAACTCGGCAACGATCAAACTGCCCGAAAACCCCGCAGCACCCGGATCTATGCCGTCGATGGCCGGGTGCGGGCCAGCCAGCACTAGGCGGCCGGCGGTTTGCAGTTGTTGCAGACGAAGCAAGTGCGCAGGTCGTGCAGCCAAGCGGCTTTCCAGCGAGTCAGCGACGTCAGTGGCGATAATGGCGTAGAGCATGCTCAGTCCTTTAGGTCGGTGGTTGTCTTGGCAGGATCGCTGTCGTGCAGATGCCGGGCCAGATAGAAGCCTTGGCCGACCAAAAAAAGCAGCGTCATGGCCATGCTGCCAAACACTTTAAAATCGACCCAGATGCTCTGGAAGGTAAAGGCCACAAACAGGTTGGCGCTACCGGCAATCAAGAAAAATGCGATCCAGGCCAGATTAAGCCGCTTCCAAACCTCCGCGGGCAGGCTAATGGCGTGGCCCATCATGCGTTCGATCAGCAACTTATCGCCAAACCAGTGGCTGGCGGCAAAGCCTAGGGCGAAAAGACCGTTCAGCACCGGGGCTTTGAGTTTGAGAAAGGTCTCATCATGCAGCGCCAAGGTGATGCCGCCGAATACTAAACAGGCGGCTAGGGTTAGCCATTGGCCTTTCTCTAAGCGCCGCTGAATGATGAACAGTGCCCCGTACACCAGCACTGAGGCGCCAATCAATACGGCGGTGGCGCTAAAAATGCCGCCGATCTGCAGGTCTTGATCGGCAAATTCGACCGTGCGCGGATCAAGTTTGTAGACGATGAAAAACAGCATAAGCGGGATGAAATCGATGAATTGTTTCACAGCGGCAGCCAGAACGAGGATGAGGCGGCATAATAACAAACATCAAACTAATCGAAACCGCCTAATGAACCTAGACCTGCATTGCCACAGTAGCGCCTCTGACGGTGCCCTAGCGCCGGCCATGGTGGTTGCACGCGCCCATGAGCATGGGGTGCAGATGCTGGCCCTGACCGATCACGACACACTTGAGGGCTTGGCTGAGGCCAGAGTTGCCGCGCAGGCGCTGGGCATGCAGTTGGTTAACGGGGTTGAGCTGTCCTGTTTGTGGGGCGGGGCGACTATTCATGTGCTCGGCTACGGTTTTGCGCAGGATGCCCCGGCGCTGGTACAGGCTATTAGCGAATTGCACGATGGCCGTTGGTTGCGCGCCGAGGAGATCAGCCAGCGCCTGGCCGTCAAGGGCATGCCCGGCGCGCTAGAGGGCGCGCGGGCCGTGCAGCAGGAGTATGGCGACAGCGGTAACGCGCCGGCGCGCCCGCACTTCGCTGAGTTTATGGTGCGGGCGGGTTATGTGCGTGACCGCGCCGAGGCGTTTCGTAAATGGTTGGGCTCGGGCAAACTGGGCGACGTTAAACAGCATTGGCCGAGCTTGCCGGAGGCGGTGGCCACCTTGCGCGGCGCTGGAGCTTGGGTCAGTTTGGCGCATCCGTGGCAATACGACTTTACCCGTAGCAAACGCCGCAAGCTGATTATCGAGTATCAAAATGCCGGCGGTCAGGCCTTAGAAGTGGTCAACGGCATGCAACCGCCTGAACAGGTGGGCGGCTTGGCTATCTTGGCCCGTGAGTTTGGTCTGATGGCCAGTGTGGGCAGCGACTTTCACGCCCCTGGCGATTGGTCAGAGCTGGGCATGCACCGTCCGTTGCCCGATGATTTGTCGCCACTTTGGGTGCATTTCAATGAATATCGGTCCGCCGTTAACTGCTGAAGAGGGACCTGTCGTGAGTCAGTTTTTTCAGATTCACCCGCAAAATCCGCAGCCGCGCCTGATTAAACAGGCGGTGGAAATCATCAAGGCCGGCGGCGTGATCGTCTATCCGACCGATTCGTCCTACGCCATTGGTTGCCATATTGGCGACAAGGCGGCGGTCGAGCGGATTCGCCGCTTGCGCCAGTTGGATGACAAACACAACTTCACCTTGTTGTGCGCTGACCTCTCACAGTTGGGCCTCTTCGCCAAGGTCGATACCGGCGCGTTTCGCCTGCTCAAGGCTCATACGCCCGGGCCTTACACCTTTATTCTGGATGCCACCCGGGAAGTGCCGCGCATGTTGCTGCACCCCAAACGGCGAACCATTGGTCTGCGTGTGCCAGAGCATCCGATCGCGCTGGCGTTGCTGGCCGAGTTGGGCGAGCCGTTAATGAGTGTGAGCTTGATTATGCCCGGCGACAGCGAGCCGCTCGGTGATCCTTACGAAATGCGCCAACTGCTCGAGCATCATGTCGACTTGATCATCGATGGTGGCATGTGCGGCGCAGAAGCCTCGACGGTGATCAGCTTGGTCAACTCAGAGCCTGAAGTGCTGCGGGTCGGTTGTGGCGATCCAGCGGCTTTTGCCTCGTGACGGAGCAAACGGCAGACGCGCAGGCAGTGACAGCGCAAGCGCCGGTTCCACAGCAACAAGAGCTGCAATTTGCCATGGTCTATGGCCAGGCAATGACCGAGTTGCCGATCGATCTGTACATTCCACCGGATGCGCTGGAGGTGTTTCTCGAAGCCTTCGAGGGCCCGCTGGACTTGCTGTTGTACCTGATCCGCAAACAGAACATCGATGTGCTGGATATTCCCGTGGCGGAAATCACCCGCCAATATATGGGCTACGTCGAGCTGATGCAGTCGGTGCGGTTAGAGCTGGCGGCTGAGTATTTGCTGATGGCGGCCATGCTCGCCGAGATTAAATCGCGCATGCTGCTGCCGCGTTCCTCGGCGCTGGAGGAAGAGGAAGACGATCCGCGCGCCGAGCTGATTCGTCGCTTGCAAGAGTACGAGCGCTATAAATCAGCCGCCGAGGGGTTGGATCAGTTGCCGCGCGTTGGCCGTGATATCACCGTGCCGGGTCTGGAAGCACCACAAGCGCGGGCGCGCAAGCTATTGCCGGATGTCAGCTTGGAAGAGTTGCTGTTGTCGATGGCCGAAGTGCTGCGCCGCGCCGACATGTTTGAAAGCCACCAGATCAGCCGCGAAACCCTGTCTACCCGTGAGCGCATGAGTGCCGTGCTGGAAGCCTTAAAAGGTGGCGCTTTTGTGCCTTTTGCCGCGCTGTTTTTGGCCGAAGAAGGCCGCTTGGGCGTGGTGGTGACCTTTATGGCGATACTCGAGTTGATCAAGGAGTCGCTGGTCGAGCTGGTACAAAATGAAGCCTTCGGGCCTATCCACGTGCGGGCACGGGCCGAATAAGCGCCAGTCGTTATATTTCTACAATCCACAGTGACCCTTAGTTTCACGGATAAAGCACTCAACCATGAACCTGAATGAACCCCGCGAGCTGGCCTCGCTGCTTGAGGCGTTTTTATTGGCCAGCGGCAAGCCGCAGTCACTGGAGCGCTTTTATGAGCTGTTTGAGGAGGCTGAGCGGCCCGAGCCGCCGGTATTTAAGAAGGCATTAGCCTTGCTGGCGAAATCCTGCGAAGGCCGGGCCTTTGAGTTAAAGGAAGTGGCCACCGGCTACCGCCTGCAAGTGCGTGAGCGCTTTGCCCCTTGGGTCGGGCGTTTGTGGGAGGAGCGCCCGCAGCGTTATTCACGGGCCATGCTGGAAACCTTGGCGCTGATTGCCTATCGCCAGCCGATTACCCGTGGCGAAATTGAAGATGTGCGCGGCGTGGCGGTGAACAGTCATATCGTTAAAACCCTGCTGGAACGTGAGTGGATTCGCGTGGTCGGTTACCGCGATGTGCCGGGTAAGCCGGCCATGCTGGCGACCACCAAGCTGTTTCTCGATCACTTCAACCTCAAGGGATTGGATGAGTTGCCGACCATGGCGGCGTTACGCGAGCTAGAACCCGAACCGTTGTTTAGCCCCGACGATGACCTGCCGGCGCCAGCAGGCTTACAAGCCCGCGTCGATGCCGAAGGCGAGCAAGAGGCGGCAGGCGGATTGCGCGATGAAACCAGTTTTCGCAGCCTATTGGTGGAGCTGGACGATATGGAGCTGGGCCTGAAAAGCGATTTCGATGATCTGCTCGATGCCTTGGCCGAGCCCGGCAGCGAGGCGGCAAGCACTGCAGCGGTTGACTCTGATGCAGAGCCTGCTGAGGTCGCCGAGGTTAATGCGCCTTAGTTTTAATCTTCAGCTGTACAAAAAACAGACAGTCGGGCGCTGCGGGTTAACGCTTAGCCGTGCGTCTGGCGGTTAATCAGCGTATGCTTCGCGCCCTTTTTGGCGATTGTTCGCCATTTACGCGATAGCCGTTGGGCAATTATCGCGTTTCATCTACTGCTACACCGGGAGGTGCCAAGATGAGTGATACAGAATTAGGTCCAGCTGGCGAGAAATTACAGAAGGTTTTGGCGCGCATGGGCCTTGGCTCGCGTCGCGATGTCGAAACCTGGATCAGCCTCGGCCGCGTTAAGGTCAATGGCGTGGTCGCGACCCTCGGCCATCGCGTCGATTCGCTGGATGCCATCAGCCTCGATGGCCGTTTGCTTAAGCGCGAAGAAGGCGCTGAATCCGTACGTCGCGTGCTGATTTACAACAAGCCCGATGGCGAAATTTGCACCCGTGACGACCCGGAAGGCCGTCCCACCGTATTCGATCGCTTGCCTAAGCCGCGCGAAGGCCGCTGGATCAATATCGGTCGTCTGGACATCAACACCACCGGCTTGCTGATGTTCACCACTGACGGTGAGTTGGCCAACCGCTTGATGCACCCCTCCTATCAGATGGACCGTGAGTACGCCGTGCGCGTGCGCGGTGAAGTCGACGAAGAGATGCTCGAGCGCTTGAAGGCCGGCGTGGTGCTGGAAGACGGCCCGGCGCGTTTCACCGACATTAAAGAAGCTCCTGGCGGCACCGGTTTTAACCACTGGTATCACTGCGTGGTGATGGAAGGTCGTAACCGCGAAGTACGTCGTCTGTGGGAATCCCAAGGCGTGGTGGTCAGCCGCTTGAAGCGCGTGCGCTTTGGCCCGGTGTTTATGACCTCTGAGTTGACCATGGGGCGCTGGCGCGAAATGGGCCAGCGCGAAATCGACATCCTCAGTGAGGAGGTTGGTTTGACCCCGGTGGCCCTGCCGGCCATGACCGATAAGGCCCGCGATAAGCTGGTTCGTCAGCAGCGTAAATCGGCCAAGCCGGTGGGTCGCGCTGGTCGCCAAGAGCGTACCTTGCGCCCCGCCAGTGGTGGCCGCGGTGAGCGTGCCGCCAATGGCGACTCGAGCCGTGGCTCGCAAGTGGCTGAGCGTCCGGGTGATACGGCAAAACGTCCTGCCAAGCCGGCGGGTCGCTCGGCGCAAGAGTCGGGCGAGCGCTCATCGCGTAAACCTAGCGCTGCGCCGGATAAACGCCGTGGCCCAGCCGCCGGCGAAGGCCAGCGTCCAGGCTTTGGCCGTGGCCCGCGCAAGCCGCAGTAAGGTTTACCCGTAAAGCAAAAAGGGGCTCCAGTTGGAGCCCCTTTTTTTGTCTGCAGGTTGCTGCTGACGGTTTTTTGTCGCTGATTTTAGGCTGCTACCACCAAGCGATTGCGCCCATCTTTTTTGGCGGCGTACATAGCGTGGTCGGCGCGTTGCATGATGCTGTCGATGCTCTCGCCGGCCTGCAAGGTGGCGCAGCCAAGGCTGACGGACAATTCAATCGCACGACCTTGGGCTAGGCATTGCAATTCCATGACCGCACGGCGCAAGCGCTCGCCGATCATCGCGGCGGCTTCGCTGCTGGTATTGGACATCACCACCAAAAACTCTTCGCCGCCAAAGCGAAACACCATGTCGATGTTACGCAGTTGGGCTTTTAGGGTCGCGGCCAAGGCCTTGAGCACTTCGTCGCCGGTGCTGTGGCCGAAATTGTCGTTGATGCGTTTGAAGTGATCGAGGTCGAGCATTAACAGCGACAACGGCTGTTGACTGCGCTGGGCGACATCCACTTCGCGTTGCAGCACTTGATCCATGGCTAGGCGATTGCCGGTGTCGGTCAGCGGGTCGCGCAGTGCGCTGCGCATGGCGCTGCGATACAGCAGGGCGTTACGCAGTGGGAATAGCAAGCTGGCCAGTAGCGATTCAAGCTGGCCGAGTTCGTCTTCGGCAAAGCGCACGCTGCGCCGGAAGGTCAGCTCGCCAAGGTATTCGCCTTCGTGGCTGAGGCGATAGCAGGCTGAGTGGCTGGCGCGCTCGCCCATCTCTAGCCGCAAGTCGCTCGCGGCCAATTGATAACTCAGCGCACCCAGTGGCACCAAGCGCTGCACTTCACGGAAGAACAGGCTGAGGATGCGATCGGCTTCGAGGCTGGTCTGCAGTTGCAGCGTGAGCTGTTGGCGCAGTTGCGCCAAGCTGACCGGGCGCAGTGAATGGGTACGGTTGCCCGAAAAGCCCAAGCGTTGCAGTTTGGCGGCGTCGAAGTCGATGGTGTTGGTTTGGCTGTGAGAAATCATGGTGAACCTCAGGCGCTAAGTGCGGCGACACTAGGCCTAAAGCGATTTCCGTGCCATTTGCTGATTGCGCGGTAAAAGTCTATGTATTTCAGTGTGTTGCGTTTGTGTTGTGGGGCTTTGAGGTGGGCTGTTGCCGGTGCTTTGGCGCTGGCAGCGGCAATGTGCTGCCGTTCACAAAGCGTGCCGCCGGAAAACCGGCGGCATTGCCTAGGCTCTGTTGACGTAAGCGTGCATGCCGCGACGGAGGCTGTCTTGTCGCAGGGCAAGACGCGAGGAACGTGGTTTGGTTATTCCAAACGAGCGACGAGTAACGCCGCCCTGTGATAAGACAGCACCGTCCCTTCGGGTTGCGCGTTAAAGTCCGCCATGCGGTGTTGCAGGACTTGGCAAGAGAATGACCATTGCCGGCGTCCTGCGCCTAGCCTGGCGGGCTTTGACGCAGCAACGCGGCGCGCTCGCTTACATCAACAGAGCCTTGTTACTGGGCGTCGAAGGCTTGGCCGTTGACGCCAACGCTGTCCGGACCCATCAGGTACAGGTACAGCGGCATCAGTGCGGCAGGTTCTGGGTTGTGCGCCGGGTTTTCCCCTGGGTAGGCTTGGGCGCGCATGTCGGTGCGGGTGGCGCCGGGGTTAACGCTGTTGGCGCGGCCCGGGCAGATGCCATCCATTTCATCGGCCAGCACTTGCATCAGGCCTTCGTTGGCAAATTTCGACACCGCATAAGCGCCCCAGTACGCCCGACCTTTGCGTCCAACACTGCTGGAGGTGAAGATCACCGAAGCATCCGGCGACAGCTTCAGCAGGGGCAGCATGGTGCTGGTGAGCATAAAGGTGGCGTTCACATTGACTTGCATCACGCGCATAAAGTTGTCGCCCGACAGCTGTTCAATCGGGGTGCGCGGGCCGAGGATGGCGGCGTTGTGCAGTAGGCCGTCGAGTTGGCCAAACTCGCGCTCAACCATGGCGGCGAGTTCGTCATATTGATGAGCCAGGGCGGTTTCCAGATTAAATGGAATGACTGCCGCTTGTGGGTGACCGGCCGCAGCGATGGCGTCATACACCTGATTCAAATTGGCTTCAGTCTTGCCCAGCAGTAAAACCGTGGCGCCGTGTGCGGCAAAGGTTTTGGCTGCGGTGGCGCCGATGCCGCGACCGGCGCCGGTGACCAATATAACGCGGCCCTTCAATAGGTCGGGGCGGGCGGTGTAGTCAAACATGGAGGAATCTCTCTTGTGTCTTGGATTCGGGCGTAGGGCGGGTTAGCCGCGAAGCGGCGTAACCCGCCATGGCATCGGCGGGTTACGCTGCGCTAACCCACCCTACATCTGTCACGGACTCAGCAGGAGCACAGCGCTCGATCAAGCAGTGCACGCAGCTCGGATGGGTGATCGACCACCGCGTCTGCGCCCCAGTGGTTGGGGTTGTCGTCGCGATGAATATAACCGTAGCGAACGGCCGCGGTGCGGGTGCCAGCCGCACGGCCAGACTCGATGTCGCGCAGGTCGTCGCCGACAAATAACACGCTGGCGGGTTCCAGACCTAAGCGCGCGCAGGCTAGGAGCATCGGCTCGGGGTCGGGCTTAGTGTGGGTGACGTGCTCCGGGCAAATCAGAATTGCCGAGCGCTGGGCTAAACCCAGTTGCTGCATGATCGGCTCGGCGTAGCGCAGCGGCTTATTGGTCACCACGCCCCAGATCAGCTTGGCCTGTTCGATGTCGGCCAGCAGTTGTTCGATGCCCTCAAACGGGCGGGTAAATACCGCACAGTGCTCCTGATAGCGATCGAGGAACTCTTGGCGCAGCGCCTCGAACTCGGTGGCCTCTGGGCTTATGCCGAAAGCGCTGGCGACCATGGCGCGGGCGCCACCGGAGATTTGCTCGCGAATCAGTTGTTCGTCGGTCGGCGGCAGGTCGCGGTCGGCGCGCATGGCCTGAGCCACGGCGATAAAATCCGGGGCGCTGTCGAGCAAGGTTCCATCCATGTCAAACAGCACGGCACGCAGGCGCATTAGGCCTCCTTTAAGGTCTGCAGCATGTAGTTAACGTCGACGTCACTGGCCAGTTTGTAGTGCTTGAGCAGCGGGTTGTAGGTCAGACCGATGATGTCTTTAATTTGCAGCCCGGCCGCACGGCTCCAAGCGCCGAGTTCGGAGGGGCGGATAAACTTTTTAAAGTCGTGGGTGCCGCGCGGCAGCATGCGCATCAGGTATTCGGCGCCAATAATCGCAAACAAATAGGCCTTGGGGTTGCGGTTAATGGTCGAGAAAAACACCTGGCCGCCGGGCTTGACCAGCGCGTAGCAGGCGCGAATCACCGAGGCTGGGTCGGGTACGTGCTCGAGCATCTCAAGGCAGGTAACCACATCAAACTGCTCGGGCATTTGCAGGGCTAAGTCTTCGGCGGTGATCTGCCGATAGTCGACCGAAACCCCGGACTCCAGTTGATGTAGGCGTGCCACGGCCAGTGGCGCCTCGCCCATGTCGATGGCGGTCACGGTAGCGCCGCGTAGGGCCATGGCTTCGCTGAGAATGCCGCCGCCGCAGCCGATATCCAGTACGGTTTTGCCGGCCAGTTTGACCCGCTCGTCGATCCAGTTAACCCGCAGCGGATTGATATCGTGCAGCGGCTTGAACTCGCTTTCGCGGTCCCACCAGCGGTGTGCCAGAGCTTCAAATTTAGCGATTTCGGCGCGGTCGACGTTGCTCATAGAAGAACCTGTGGGTCAGTAAGTGGGGAATAAGTTAACGGGCCGCAATGCGTGCGCCCCAGCTGCGCACGTTAGCCAGTAAGCGTGGCTCGTCGATGCGGGTCAATTGTTGGTCGTTGAGTAGTTGTTTGCCGCCGACCCAGACATGCTTCACCGCTTGGCGTGAGCCTGCATAAATCAATTGTGACACCGGATCGTAAACCGGTTGTTGAGCTAAGTCGCTGAGGTCAAAGGCCAGCAGGTCGGCGGCTTTGCCGATTTCCAATGATCCGGTGTCCTGTTCTATGCCCAGTGCCCGTGCGCCGTTTAAGGTGGCCATGCGCAGCGCGCGATGGGCGTCCAAGGCAGTGGCCGAGTTCGCCACGGCTTTGGCCAAGAACGCTGCGGTGCGGGTTTCGCCGAGCAAATCCAGGCTGTTATTGCTCGCCG
>JBILAR010000128.1:0-8406 GCA_044354115.1 Pseudomonas sp.
CTTAAAGTCCGACAACCGCACAATCACCTTCTTCGGCCAGAACGCCGCCGCCAAGGTGCTAATGCCCTCGACCAGTTTCTCGACATAGAAGCCCACCGGGTCGTTATAACCGGCGATGCGCTTCTCGACGCTGTCTTTGATTTCGGCCGGTAGGCTGGCGAAATTCAGCAGCGCCTTAGGGTGCACGCCAATCATACGATTGATGATGAACTCGAGCCGTGCCAAGCCCACGCCCTCGTTAGGCAACTGGGCGAAATCGAAGGCGCGATCGGGGTTGCCGACGTTCATCATGATTTTGAACGGCAGCTCGGGCATGGAATCAACCGAGTTCTTGCGGATATCAAAACCCAGCTCACCTTCGAAGATAAAGCCAGTGTCGCCCTCGGCGCAGGACACGGTCACGCCCTGACCGTCTTGCAATACATGGGTGGCATTGCCACAGCCGACCACCGCTGGAATGCCTAATTCACGGGCGATAATCGCCGCGTGGCAGGTACGCCCGCCGCGATTGGTAACGATGGCGCTGGCACGTTTCATCACCGGCTCCCAGTCTGGGTCCGTCATGTCCGACACCAACACATCGCCCGGCTGGACTTTATCCATCTCAGACACGTCGTGAATCACCCGCACCTTGCCTGCGCCAATACGCTGACCAATAGCACGGCCTTCGACCAGAACAGTGCCCTTCTCTTTAAGCAGGTAGCGTTCCATCACGTTAATGTTGGTGCGGCTTTTGACGGTTTCTGGACGCGCCTGCACGATGTACAACTTACCGTCGTCACCATCTTTGGCCCACTCGATATCCATCGGGCGGTCGTAGTGTTTCTCGATAATCAGCGCCTGCTTGGCCAGCTCAGTTACCTCGGCATCGCTTAAGCAAAAACGCGCGCGATCGGCGAGTTCAACATCAACCACTTTGACCGACTTACCGGCTTTAGCTTCATCGCCGTAAACCATCTTGATCGCTTTGCTGCCCAGATTACGGCGCAAAATGGCCGGACGACCCGCTTCCAGAGTTTGTTTGTGTACATAAAACTCATCAGGGTTGACCGCGCCCTGCACCACCGTTTCGCCCAGGCCGTAGGCGCCGGTAATAAACACCACATCGCGAAAGCCCGACTCGGTATCTAAGGTAAACAGCACCCCGGCAGTACCGGTTTCCGAGCGCACCATTCGCTGTACACCGGCAGACAAGGCGACCAACTTATGGTCGAAGCCCTGATGCACACGGTAGGCAATAGCACGATCGTTAAACAACGAAGCAAATACTTCTTTGGCCGCGCGAATGACGTTTTCCACGCCGCAAATATTTAGAAAGGTTTCTTGCTGCCCGGCAAAGGAGGCGTCTGGCAGGTCTTCGGCAGTTGCCGATGAGCGCACGGCCACGGCCATATGTGGGTTGCCGGCGGACATTTCGGCAAAAGCCGTGCGGATTTCACTGTTTAAACGCTCAGGAAACTCGGCCTCCATCACCCATTGGCGAATTTGTGCGCCGGTTTTGCTCAACGCGTTAATGTCATCGACATCCAGCGCGTCCAGCGCCGCATGAATTTGTTCATTCAGGCCGCTGAGTTCAAGAAAATCACGATAAGCCTGAGCGGTGGTGGCAAAACCACCGGGAACCGAGACACCGGCGCCAGCAAGATTGCTGATCATCTCGCCGAGGGATGCGTTCTTGCCCCCTACATGCTCAACATCAGCAATGCCGAGCTTATCGAGGGAAACTACGTAATCTACCAAGGTGATCTCTCCACTAATCTGTTGGATAAGCTCAGGATGCCGAAGCCCTATATTAGGGTGCTCCGTGCTGCGGTGGCCGGTACCCGAAAAATAAGTAACAATACCGCCCGGCAAGGGCCGCTAAGGCGCCGCCCATAATAGCCAAGAATCGTCACAACCTTAAGGCCTTTGGCGCAAATGAAACGATCTGCTTTTTTCATCTCCGATGGTACCGGCATTACTGCCGAAGCCCTCGGTCAGAGTTTGCTGGCGCAATTCGAAAATATCACTTTCGACAAGCTCACCCGCCCGTACATCGACAGCGTTGAAAAAGCTCACGCCATGGTTCAACAAATCAATGCTGCCGCCATTACTGACGGGGCTCGGCCGATCATTTTTGACACCGTAGTGAACCAGGATATTCGTGAAATCCTGGCCAAATCCGATGGTTTCATGATCGATATCTTCTCCAGCTTTTTAGCACCACTGGAGCAAGAACTCACCTCGCACTCCTCCTATTCGGTGGGCAAATCCCACTCAATTAACTCCAACTCCAATTACATGGAGCGAATCGACGCGGTTAACTTTGCCCTCGACAATGACGATGGCGCCCGCACCCACTACTACGATAAAGCCGATTTGATCTTGGTCGGCGTCTCGCGCTGCGGTAAAACTCCAACCTGCTTATACATGGCCTTGCAATATGGCATCCGCGCAGCGAACTACCCACTGACCGAAGATGACATGGAACACCTGCAACTGCCGGCGGCCCTGAAAACCTACAAACACAAACTGTTTGGCCTAACCATCGACCCGGACCGGCTGACCGCCATCCGCAACGAGCGCAAACCTAACAGCCGCTACGCCAGCTTCGCTCAGTGCGAGTTTGAAGTGCGCGAAGTGGAAAACCTGTTCCGCCGCGAGAACATCCCGCATATCAACTCCACGCATTTTTCGGTGGAAGAAATCTCCGCCAAAATCCTGGTGGAAAAAGGCGTGGAACGGCGCCTCAAGTAGGATGGGTTAGCGGCGCGTGGGGCAGACTCAACCATAAGATAGTTTCTGCGCGCTGCGTAACCCATCGATGCTCATGCCCGCGAATGATGGGTATCGCTACGTTCAACCCATCCTACGTCCGCCATCATCCGCTCGGCTCAGAAGCAGTCGCCCGGCACCCGTACCCAGCCTTCCATCAGCACCCGCGCGCTGCGGCTCATGATGGCCTTGCTCACCGTCCACTCGCCGTTGACCTGACTAGCCTCAGCGCCGACGCGCAAAGTGCCGGACGGATGACCAAAACGCACCGCGTTACGCGCCCCGCCACCGGCCGCAAGGTTCACCAAAGTGCCCGGAATGGCCGCAGCAGTACCTATGGCCACGGCCGCCGTACCCATCATCGCGTGGTGCAGTTTGCCCATGGACAACGCACGCACCAGTAGATCGACCTCTTCGGCGGCGATCGTTTTGCCGCTGGATGAGAGGTAATCTTTAGGCTTGGCGACAAAAGCAATCTTCGGTGTGTGCTGACGTTGGGCCGCCTCTTCCGGCGTCTTGATCAGCCCCATGCGCAAAGCGCCGGCGATACGGATCTGCTCGAATTTCGCCAGCGCCTTAGGGTCAGTGTTGATCGCCTCGCGCAATTCGGTGCCGGTGTAGCCAATGTCTTCGGCGTTGACGAAGATGGTCGGGATGCCTGCCGTAATCATGGTGGCCTTGAGCGTGCCGCCCTTTACAACATCAGCGGGCACCTGAAGATCGTCGATCAGATTGCCGGTAGGAAACATCGAACCACCCTCGTCCGCGTCATCGGAGGGGGCGATAAACTCCAGCACGATCTCAGCCGCCGGAAAGGTCACCCCGTCCAGTTCGAAGTCGCCCGTTTCCTGCACCTGCCCATTAGTGACGGGCACATGGGCGATGATGGTTTTGCCGATATTGGCCTGCCAGATACGCACCACACAGGTCCCGCTCGACGGCACCCGTGCCGGATCGATCAGGCCTGCGTGGATGGCAAACGCCCCGGCGGCGGTCGACAGGTTGCCGCAATTGCCGGACCAATCGACAAAGGCTTTATCGATCGAGACCTGGCCGTAGAGGTAGTCTACGTCATGCTCGGGCACGCTGCTCTTGGACAAAATCACGCACTTGCTGGTGCTGGAGGTGGCGCCGCCCATGCCGTCGATATGCGCACCATAGGCGTCGGGACTGCCGATTACCCGCATAAACAAATTATCCCGCGCCGCCCCTGGCACCTGAGCGACCTCGGGCAAATCCTGCAGGCGGAAAAACACGCCTTTACTGGTGCCGCCACGCATATAGGTAGCGGCAACTTTGATCTGGGGAACCTGGCTCATAAACGTTTCTCTGAATAGAAGAACCCTGAAGAGATTCAGGCGCTAGGTTGCCCTAGCGCCTGAGTGCGCTGCATCAGTGAGTCGCTACCGTCGCCTCAAGGAAGTCCTGAGCGAAACGCTGCAATACACCGCCGGCTTCGTAGATCAACACTTCTTCATCGCTGTCCAGACGGCAGATCATCGGCACTTCGACGCGCTCACCGTTCTTGCGGGTGATGACCAGTGTCATGGTCGCGCGCGGGGTGCGTTCGCCAATCACGTCAAAGATTTCAGTGCCATCGATGCCCAAGGTAAGGCGGTTAACCCCTGGCATAAACTCCAGCGGCAACACGCCCATACCCACCAGATTGGTGCGGTGAATGCGCTCAAAACCCTCTGCGGCAATCACCTCGACACCGGCCAAACGCACGCCTTTTGCGGCCCAGTCGCGGGACGAACCCTGACCGTAATCGGCGCCTGCAACGATAATCAGTGGCTGCTTGCGCTGCATATAGGTTTCGATGGCTTCCCACATACGAGTGACCTGGCCTTCCGGCTCGATGCGGGTTAGTGAACCTTTTTGCACTTTGCCATCGACCACGGCCATCTCGTTGACCAACTGTGGGTTGGCGAAGGTGGCACGTTGCGCGGTCAAATGGTCACCCCTATGAGTCGCGTAGGAGTTGAAGTCTTCTTCCGGCAGACCCATTTTGTGCAGGTACTCGCCGGCGGCGCTGTCCAGCATGATGGCGTTGGACGGCGACAAGTGATCGGTGGTGATGTTGTCCGGCAGCACCGCCAGCGGGCGCATGCCCTTCAGCGTACGCTCACCGGCCAAGGCGCCTTCCCAATAAGGCGGACGGCGGATATAGGTGCTCATCTCACGCCAGTCATACAACGGGCTCACCGACTCTTCGACAGTGCCCAGATCGAACATGGGAATGTAGATTTCGCGGAACTGCTCCGGCTTGACGCTTTCCTTGACGATGGCGTCGATTTCTTCATCCGACGGCCAGATATCCTTCAGGCGGATTTCGCGGCCATCGACCACGCCCAGAACGTCCTGTTCGATATCGAAGCGAATGGTGCCGGCAATCGCATAAGCCACCACCAGCGGCGGCGAGGCGAGGAACGCCTGCTTGGCATACGGATGGATGCGTCCGTCGAAGTTGCGGTTGCCCGACAACACGGCCGTGGCGTACAGGTCACGTGCGATGATTTCTTGTTGGATAACAGGATCCAGCGCACCGCTCATGCCATTGCAGGTGGTGCAGGCAAAACCGACGATGCCAAAACCGAGCTGCTCCAGCTCCGTCAGTAGCCCGGCGTCTTTCAGGTACAGCTCGGCCACCTTTGAACCCGGCGCGAAGGACGTCTTGACCCAAGGTTTGCGCAGCAGACCAAGCTTGTTGGCGTTGCGCGCGAGCAGCGCGGCAGCCACCACGTTGCGCGGGTTACTGGTATTGGTGCAGCTGGTGATGGCGGCAATAATTACCGCGCCATCCGGCATCTCACCGGCAGTTTCTGTCCAAGCCCCAGAAACGCCCTTGGCCGCCAGATCACGGGTGGCCAACAGCGCATGGGGATTGGACGGGCCAGCCATGTTGCGGCCAACCGTGGACAGATCAAAACTCAACACCCGCTCGTACTCGGCCTGCTTGAGCGTGTCGGCCCATAGGCCGGCGGTCTTGGCGTAGTTTTCTACCAGTGCCACCTGCTGTGCTTCGCGGCCGGTAAGCTTGAGATAGTCGATGGTTTGTTCATCGATATAGAACAGGCCGGCAGTGGCGCCGTACTCTGGAGTCATGTTGGAGATGGTGGCACGGTCACCAATGGTCAGGCTGGCCGCACCTGCGCCGAAGAACTCCAGCCAGGCACCGACCACGCGCTGCTTGCGCAGAAATGCCGTCAGTTCCAAGACAATATCGGTGGCGGTAATGCCGGGCTGGCGCTTACCGGTCAGCTCGACACCGACAATATCCGGCAGGCGCATCATCGAGGCGCGGCCGAGCATTACCGTTTCCGCCTCCAGTCCGCCAACGCCAACGGCGATTACGCCCAGCGCATCCACATGCGGGGTGTGACTGTCGGTACCCACACAGGTATCCGGAAAAGCCACGCCGTCACGGGCCTGAATCACCGGCGACATTTTCTCCAGATTGATCTGGTGCATGATGCCGTTACCGGCCGGGATCACGTCGACATTCTTGAACGCGGTCTTGGTCCACTCGATAAAGTGGAAACGGTCTTCGTTACGACGGTCTTCGATGGCGCGGTTCTTGGCGAACGCATCCGGGTCAAAACCACCGCACTCAACAGCCAGCGAGTGATCGACAATCAACTGGGTTGGCACCACCGGATTGACCTTGGACGGGTCGCCGCCCTGCTCGGCAATCGCATCACGCAGGCCGGCCAGGTCGACCAGTGCGGTCTGGCCGAGGATGTCGTGACACACCACGCGGGCCGGATACCAAGGGAAATCGAGATCCTGTTTACGCTCGACCAGCTGTTTGAGCGAGTCAGTCAGCGCGGCCGGATCACAGCGGCGCACCAGTTGCTCGGCTAATACACGCGAGGTGTACGGCAGCTTGGCGTACGCGCCGGGCTGGATTGCATCCACCGCCTCACGGGTATCAAAATAATCCAGCGGCGTGCCCGGCAGGTTCTTGCGAAACTGAGTATTCATCATGCTGCTCATGGTTATGGGCGCTCCGTGAGTGGCAAGAAGCACAGGTCTTCCGGGCCGACATAGTTGGCGCTCGGGCGGATGATCTTGCCGTCGATACGCTGTTCAATAACGTGGGATGACCAGCCCGAGGTACGGGCGATCACGAACAGCGGCGTGAACATAGCGGTCGGCACACCCATCATGTGGTAGCTGACGGCGCTGAACCAGTCGAGGTTGGGGAACATCTTCTTGATGTCGGCCATCACCGATTCCAATCGCTCGGCAATGTCGAACATCTTGCTGTTGGACTGCTCGGCGGAGAGCTCGCGGGCTACTTCCTTGATGACTTTATTGCGCGGGTCGGCCACGGTGTAAACCGGATGACCGAAGCCGATTACCACTTCCTTCTTCTCGACCCGCGCGCGGATATCGGCTTCAGCCTCATCCGGATTGTCGTAACGCTTCTGGATCTCGAAGGCCACCTCATTGGCGCCGCCATGTTTGGGGCCACGCAGCGCGCCAATGCCGCCGCAGATCGCGGAAAACATATCGGAACCGGTGCCGGCGACCACGCGCGCAGCAAAGGTGGAGGCGTTGAACTCATGCTCGGCGTAGAGAATCAGTGACACGTGCATGGCGCGCACCCAGCTGTCACGCGGTGCTTGACCATGCAGCAGATGCAGAAAGTGCCCACCGATAGTGTCGTCTTCGGTTTCCACCTCGATACGTTTGCCGTTGTGGCTGAAGTGATACCAATACAGCAGCATTGAACCCTGGGATGCCATCAACTTGTCGGCGATGTCACGGGCACCCGGGTGATTGTGATCGTCCTTCTCCGGGGCCAGGCACCCCAGCACAGAAACACCGGTGCGCAGCACATCCATCGGATGAGCCGAGGGCGGCAATTGCTCCAGTGCGGTTTTCAACGCAGCGGGCAGACCGCGCAGTGCCTTTAACTTGGCTTTGTAAGTCGCCAGTTCCGCCACGTTGGGTAATTTGCCGTGGACCAACAGATGGGCGATTTCCTCGAACTCGCAGCTAGTGGCGACATCGAGAATGTCATAGCCACGGTAGTGCAGATCATTGCCGGTGCGGCCAACGGTACACAGGGCGGTATTGCCGGCAGTGGTGCCGCTCAGGGCAACTGATTTCTTGGGCTTGAAGCCCGACGCGGTGGTCTCTTGAATTGCGCTCATCGCGGGTATCTCCTGGTCAAATCCGGTTAGGTGTTTCTTGTTGTATGCCGGCGGCCTCGTTGGGCAGCCGGCTAGCCGGTTACTTCTTGGCGGCGAACAGTGCGTCGAGGCTTTGCTCGAAGGCGTGGTAGTTGATGCGCTCGTACAGTTCCATGCGGGTTTGCATGGTATCGATCACATTTTTCTGGGTGCCGTCGCGACGAATCGCGGTGTAGACGTTTTCCGCCGCTTTGTTCATGGCGCGGAACGCCGACAAGGGATAGAGCACTAGGGATACATCGGCGGCGCCAAGTTCCTCTGTGGTGTACAGCGGCGTGGCGCCAAACTCGGTGATGTTGGCCAAAATCGGCGCTTTGACCTTGGCGGCAAACAGCTTGTACATATCCAGCTCGGTGATCGCCTCCGGGAAGATCATGTCGGCACCGGCCTCAATGCAGGCGGCCGCACGATCCAATGCCGACTGCAAACCCTAAACCGCCAGCGCATCGGT
>JBILAR010000140.1:0-6612 GCA_044354115.1 Pseudomonas sp.
TGCGCGCCATGATCACGAAGCTATCGTCGGTGCGCGCATCTACGGCGGCTTTGATGCGGTCGACCATTTCCTGCAACGAGACGATTTCTTTATTCGGACGATGACCGCAGCGCTTGGCGCCGACCTGATCTTCGATATGAATAGCCGCCGCGCCGAACTTGATCATCGACTTAACCGTGCGCGCCACGTTAAACGCCGAGGAGCCAAAACCGGTGTCCACATCCACCAGCAACGGCAGGTCGCAGACATCGGTAATCCGCCGCACATCGGTGAGCACATCGTCCAGCCCGGTAATACCGAGGTCCGGCAAACCTAAAGAGCCGGCTGCCACGCCACCGCCCGACAGGTAAATCGCCTTAAAGCCGGCGCGCTGGGCCAGCAAGGCATGGTTGGCATTAATCGCACCCACTACTTGCAAAGGGTGCTCATTAGCTACGGCATCGCGAAAACGCTGGCCGGGGGTGGTTTTAACTGAACTCATGACGGCGCTCCTGATTTGCTGAGTTTGACTGCTGCAGCCTGCGGCTCGGTTGCGCCTTTATAGTGGCGCTCGATATTGCGTTTAGAGGCGCCGATATGCCGGCGCATCAGTAATTCGGCCAATTCACCGTCGCGCTCGGCAATCGCATCGAGAATCCGATGGTGCTCAGCGAAGGCTTGACGCGGGCGATTAGGTACAGCGGAAAACTGGATGCGGTACATGCGCACCAGTTGATACAGCTCGCCACAGAGCATCTGGGTCAGAGTGCGATTGCCGCTGCCTTGGATGATCCGGTAGTGGAAATCGAAATCGCCTTCTTGCTGGTAATAACCCACACCCGCCTGAAAGGCCGCGTCCTGCTCATGGGTATCGAGCACCCGGCGCAACTCGGCGATCTCACTATCGGTCATGCGCTCGGCGGCCAAACGGCAGGCCATGCCTTCGAGCGACTCTCGAATCTCATACAGTTCGATTAATTCGGCATGACTGAGCGACACCACCCGCGCGCCCACATGCGGCACCCGCACCAATAAGCGCTGGCCTTCGAGCCGGTGAATCGCCTCACGCAGCGGCCCACGGCTAATGCCATACACCCGTGCCAACTCAGGCTCGGAAATTTTGCTGCCGGGGGCGATCTCGCCTTTAACAATGGCGGCCTGAATCAGGCGAAAAACCTGCTCAGCGAGGGTTTCGCCATCCTCTTGCATGCTGCCTACTGCGTCGCTAACCGCCTGCATAGTGTCAACACCAAGCCATGTAATTCAGTAAAAACTACCGATAAACGCAATTATCGTCAACAAAAACAACATTAGTGTCGACAATATTCACAGACACCCGAGACTTCACAGCTAATGCAAAACCACCGCAACCGCAGCTAAGTGCCTGTCACGACTGAAAAAGCCCATGTTAGAATGGGCAAATAAGCAATCTAGCTGGCGAAACGGCCCGAGCTGCTAGAATCAGACCCACTGCCATTAAACTGCTGCATGCGTGGCCATAGCTCGCCAACCCACTGCCGCAATCGACCCTCTTAGCGTTCTGGATCTATGACTCTCAAGCCCCTGACTTTACTGCTGAGCCTGCTGCTATTGCCGGCTTTGGGTCTTGCCGCCGACAAACCCATTTTTGGTTTGAACGAGTACGCCCTGCTAGTGGGCTTAGACCTTGAAGTAGCGGCCAAGCTGGATACCGGAGCCAAAACCGCCTCGCTGAGCGCGCGCGACATCAAGCGTTTTAAGCGTGACGGTGAGACTTGGGTGCGTTTTTATTTGGCCATCGATGCAGCCCACGCCCACCCGATCGAACGCCCGCTGGCGCGCATCAGCAAAATCAAAAGGCGCGCTGGCGACATAGATAGCGAAGAAGGTAAAACCTATACTGCCCGCCCGGTAATTGAACTGCGCGTGTGCATGGGCAAAACCTTGGGCACCATTGAGGTCAACTTAACCGACCGCAGCGCATTCCAGTACCCATTGCTAATTGGCTCCGAAGCGTTAAAACACTTCGACGCCTTGATCGACCCCAACTTAAAATACGCCGCAGGTAAACCTGCCTGCCCCACTGCCGCTCCAGCTGCCGAGTAATTCACATGCGCTCACTCAACCTGCATTTGAAAGTCCTAATCACCTTATTGGTGAGCGTGGGCATTCTGGTCACGGCCTATCAAATTTTTATTCTCGGCATCCCGGTGACCACCGACGAAACCGATTACCTGTGGAACGTCGATGCCAAGGTTGAGTTTCAAGCCAACCCGCGTGATCCAGTCAAACTGCAGATGTTCGTGCCACCGCTGAATCAAGACTACGTCAGCCTTAACGAGAGTTTTATCTCCAATAACTACGGCGTTGGCATCAACCGCGTCGACGGCAACCGCAAGGTCACTTGGTCGGCCCGCAAGGTTAGCGGCGCGCAAACCTTGTATTACCGTTTGGTCCTAACCAAACGCTACAGCGGTGAAAAACCTAAAGCCAAAGGCCCTATTTTTCGCGAAAGCATTGCCGTTGAAGGCGCCGAAAAAATCGCCGCCGAAGCCTTGCTCGCGCCGATTCGCCAACACTCCGCCGACGTTGAAACCTTTATCAGAGAAGCCATTCAACGGGTTAACAACCCTAATGATGACAACGTAAAGCTGTTGTTTGCCGGTAACGACTCCATTGGCAACAAAGCCCGCATCATCGAACTGCTGCTGTCCATCGCCCACGTACCCATGGAGCGCGTGCACACCATTCGCCTAATCGCCGACCAGCCGCAAACCCCAGAGCTGTGGCTGCGCAGTTTTAATGGCAACGACTGGCTGTACTTCAATCCGCAAACCGGCGAACAAGGCTTACCGAGCGACCGGATGATCTGGTGGACCGGCGACGAGCCCTTGGTTAGCGTTGAAGGCGGCAAAAAAGCCAAGGTTACTTTCAGCCTCAGCAACAGCGAAATGAACGCCATCCAACTGGCTAAACGCACCGACGCCAACACCGACGTCAATTTCCTCGAATACTCGCTGTACGGCTTGCCGCTGCAAACCCAGCAGACCTACCAAATCTTGATCGTCTTGCCGCTCGGCGTATTGGTAATTTTGATCCTGCGCAACCTCGGTGGCCTGCAAACCCTCGGCACCTTTACCCCGGTGTTGATTGCCTTGGCGTTTCGCGAAACCCAACTGGGTTTTGGCATCATGCTGTTTACCCTAATCACAGCCCTAGGCTTGTCGCTGCGCTCCTATCTGGAACACCTAAAACTGCAGATGCTGCCCAGACTCTCGGTGGTACTGACCTTCGTGGTCATACTGATTGCCGTAATCAGCCTGTTTAGCCACAAGCTTGGCCTAGAGCGCGGCCTGTCGGTATCGCTGTTCCCGATGGTGATTTTGACCATGACCATCGAGCGCCTGTCGATCACTTGGGAAGAGCGCGGCGGCGGCCATGCCTTCAAGGTAGCCCTCGGCACCATGGCGGCAGCGTCACTGGCATTTATGCTGATGAGCATCCCGGAAGTGATCTACTTTATGTTCACCTTCCCTGCCGTGCTGCTGATCATGGTCGGCTTTATGTTGGCCATGGGTCGCTATCGCGGCTACCGCCTGACCGAACTGTTCCGCTTCAAAGCTTTTCTGAAGGACTAGGCCATGTTTGGACTTTTGAAACGCTGGAAGGCCCTCGAAGCGCGCGGCATCATGGGCATCAATCGGCGTAACGCCGACTACGTGCTCAAGTACAACAAGCGCAGCCTGTACCCGGTGGTGGATGACAAAATCATCACCAAAATGCGCGCGATTGAGGCCGGCATTCATGTGCCGGAAATGTACGGAATTATCTCCACCGAAAAGGAGATCGATAACCTCGGCAAGATCATCGAAGGCCGCAGCGATTTCGTGATCAAACCGGCTCAAGGCGCCGGCGGCGACGGCATCATTGTGATTGCCGACCGCTTCGAAGACCGCTATCGCACCGTTTCCGGCAAGCTCATGAGCCATGAGGAGATCGAGCACCAGATTTCCAGCATTCTCACCGGACTGTATTCGCTCGGTGGCCATCGCGACCGCGCGCTGATCGAGTACCGCGTTACCCCCGACCAAATCTTCAAAAGCATCAGCTACGAGGGCGTGCCCGACATCCGCATTATCGTGCTGATGGGCTACCCGATCATGGCCATGCTGCGCCTGCCAACCCGTCAATCCGGCGGCAAAGCCAACCTGCACCAAGGCGCTATCGGGGTTGGCGTTGATATGGCTACCGGCCTTACATTACGCGGCACTTGGCTGAATAACATCATCAGCAAACACCCCGACACCACCAACCCGGTTGACGGCGTGCAGTTACCCGGCTGGGATGGCTTTATGCAATTGGCCGCCGGCTGTTATGAACTGTGCGGGCTTGGCTATATCGGCGTGGACATGGTGCTGGACCAAGACAAAGGCCCGTTGATCCTCGAACTCAACGCCCGCCCCGGCTTGAACATCCAAATCGCCAACGACTGTGGCCTCACCCATCGCGCACACGCGGTGGAAGCGCGGCTGGCCGAACTGGAAAAGCAAGGCATCAAGGAAACCCCAGCCGAGCGGGTACGTTTCGCCCAAGAACTGTTTGGCCATGTGCAGCCAAGCAGCTTCTAGCTGCACGCTGGCTGCGCTTTTGTGGGTGTGTTAGCCGCTTCGCTGCGTAACGCACCGATGGATAAGGCGGTAACTGGGTCGATCGCAGCAAAAAAGCTGGGTTACGCCTGCGGCTAACCACTGCCTAAAAAGCCAAAGCACTTTCAACCGCTAACGCGGACACTGGCTAAATAAATTTATGTTCTTCATCGCCCAGCAGGCCGCTTAACCCGCCGAGTTTGGCGCGAACCTGCGCGCGTTCATGCAGTTTTTCCCGCGCTGCATCGGGCAAATCGGTGTAACGCACCACACCACGATTCACCAGCACATCGACCAAGTCCTCCAGCACCCGCACCAGTTCAAGGTCTGAGTTTTTCAGCGTGGCAAGCCGCTCATGAACGTCCTCACGCATCACCAGCCACGCATGCAGCTCCTCATCTTCTACCGATAAACTTTCGGTCATATCGCTAAAAGGCTGATGCTCCACCCGAAGTAAGCGCCCTTCTGCATCACGCTGCACATAAACCATGTTGCCTCCTGCAATAACCCACAAAAAAACCCGCCATCCATTAGGGTAGCGGGCTAATTTGCTTAGTGCCGGCTGTTAAGCGGCATCGACTCTGAGGCTGCCATCACCAAGCATGCCCAAGATCACGCTGCTCTCGGTAGCTCCAGGTCCATAACCGGCAAACAGGTTCACGTCCTGCAACACGATGGTCTGCTCGGTTGAGGTCGCCGGATCAGCCGCAGAGGTAGTGCTTACCTTGATCACCGTATCCAGAGCCGCAGCACCGCCAAAATTGGCCGTACTAATGTCGATGAAACTCAGCAAGTTGCCAATACCTCCAGTTTGGTTCTCACCACTGAGTAACTCGGAGAGGTCTAGGCGATCGCCATTTACATTGCCATTGAAGTTATGCACAAAGCCCTGCACGGTGTCGCTGCCACTCTCTCCAGCCAGCCACTGGTAGGTGTCATGACCGCTGCCACCTATCAGCAAATCGTCACCGAGACTACCAATCAGGGTGTCGTTGCAGCCTTGTCCGTAGAGGATGTCATTGCCAGCACCGCCGTTAAGGATGTCGTTTCCACCTACTGAGCCTTCCTGGCCAAAAGTGGCATGATCCGCAGCGATCAAGGCACTGAGTTGACTGTTGGTTGCACCTGGATGTGCGGCAACAAATGCAGCCCAGCCACCATTGGCATTATCTGCATGGATGCTGTCGCCGAAGATGATGTCGTTGCCGTTACCACCATTCAGCTCGTCGTTGCCCACACCAGCAACACTGGTTGAACCACCAGAAATAGTGCCGATAACAGAGGTCAGCTGATTGGCAGTGGTAACGTTATTCGCACTGCCACCGACACCTTCAACCTTACTCAGCAGAGACAACGCACCAGCGTCCACGTTTATGCCAACAGACTCGATAGTGAATGTCTGCCCAACAGCTGTCCCGTCCGAGTTTTCGATACGACCCACTTCACTGATGTTATCGCCATCACCTCCTCCAAGAACATGCAGCATTGCATTCGAAGAACTAACGCTCACTACAGTAGTGCCATTATTGTCGTAGGCCCGGTTCGGCTCCCCATCCGACACAAACAGCACCTTGTTCACATCCGCCGCCAGTATCGGCGCATTGGCACCCGCTGACTGGATCCAGTTATTGGCTTGCACCAAACCAGCCTCATAGTTCGTAGATTGCCCGCCCGTAGCACTGCCATTGGCAGTCATCGCATTGACGAAAGCAATGGCAGCAACCAACTGTTCACTGTTGTCGAGACTACCTGCAGTAAGCGTGAACGTAGAGCCTGCGGGGGCGTCTGTACCAAACTTGACCAGATGCACCTTGATGTCACTGGCGCCCGAGTTGTACAGGCCGTTGAGAGACGCGATTACAGACTGCTTCAACGCATCGAGACGGCTGATATTGCTGGTTGATCCAGCGGCATTGGTGAACTGGATAGTGGTCGTCATGCTGCCCGAGTTATCGAGTACGTAGGCGATATTGGCCTTCTGGCCAGCCAGCTGTGTAGCGCCACCGAT
>JBILAR010000015.1:0-44138 GCA_044354115.1 Pseudomonas sp.
ACCGACGTGTTGAAAGAAGGCCAGGAAGTTAAGGTTCTGGTCCTCGACGTCGACAACCGCGGCCGTATCAAGCTGTCGATCAAAGACGTTGCTGCTGCTGAAGCTGCAGAGGTTGCCGGCGCCTAATAGCGCTAGTAATTGAAAAGGGCCCTGCGGGGCCCTTTTTCATACCTACGACTTGCTGCTGAGTTGCTATCTTGGCCTTTTCCAGCCGATACAGCCCCAACCGAGAACTGTTAATCCATGCGCCTCGATAAATATATTGCCGACACCACCGACCTATCGCGCGCGTTGGTGAAGCTAGCCTTAAGAAGTAAGCGCGTGATGGTCAATGGCGAGCTGATTAAAGACGCCAGCCTGCATATAGGCCCGACCGACACCGTACAGTTGGACGGTAAAGCACTCAGCCCCGTCGGCCCACGCTATTTTATGCTGCACAAACCCTTGGGTTACATCTGCGCCACCATCGATAACGACCACCCCACGGTGCTCGATCTACTCGATGAGCCGAACAAGAAAATCCTGCACATTGCCGGGCGACTGGATATCGACACCACGGGGCTGGTATTGATTACCGATGATGGCCCGTGGAATCATCGCGTCACCTCGCCGCGCCACGACTGTGAAAAAACCTATCACGCCATACTGGCCAACGATCTAGCCGTTGAAGCCGAGGCAAAGCTGCAAGCCGGCATCTTGCTTAACAGTGAAAAGCAGCTGACCAAGCCCGCCACGCTCGAGCGTTTATCCAGTAACCAAGTGCGCCTGACGATTAGCGAGGGTAAATACCATCAAGTAAAAAGAATGTTTGCCGCACTCGACAACCGGGTGGTGGCGCTTCACCGCGAACGCATTGGCGCTATCACCTTGGATGAGTCACTGGCCGTGGGTGAGTATCGGCCGTTGACCCAAGCAGAAATCCAAAGCATTCAGTAATCTCTACAGGCTAAATAAACAAGGAAGTACGCAATGGACAAGGCTCACTGCCATTACCACCCCGCAGCGCCTGCGACCTGGCATTGCGCAAGCTGCCCGCGCGACTATGGCGACTGTTGTGTGCCATTAAATGCCGACGACCACGAGCTGGTTGCAGTCTGCCCGCTGTGCCGCAGCAAGCTGAACTTTCTCGGTGCAGCCAACAGCGCACAGCCTTTTTGGCTGCGCATTCCAAAGTTTTTCTTGTATGCCTTTCAGGTTGGGCCTTTGGCGTTCGCGGCCTTGTTGGCGCTGGCCAGTTTATTTATGCCCAGTTCCAAATTGCTTTGGTTGGCGCTATTTAGCGTCGCCACTAAGTACCTGCACAGCGTGATCGAAGCCAGCAGTCAGGCGCAGCAGGAGGCGCCGAGTCTGCAGAGCGCTTTTGTTGGCGAAGGCTTTACCTTGTTCTTTAAGCAATTGGCGGTATTTATCATCGCCGCCGGGGTCTTATGGCTGGCCGCCGACTTCGATAGCCCTGCGCTGTATTGGGCCGTCAGCACCCTGATCATGTTGGTGTTACCGGCCAGTATTATTCGCTTGGCACTGGAGAAAGAGCTTTCGGCGGCGCTTAGCCCGGAGCTGGTCGGCCAGGTCATCAAGGCCATGGGTTGGCGTTATCTGATCCTCTGGGTGTTTCTGTTTATCCTCTGGCAATCGCCGAACAGCGTCACCTATATGCTTTCCCAGGGGTTGCCACGGGTGGTGTTGATGCCGATTGCCAGCGCTATTTTTGCCTACTTCGCCGTGGTCATGTGCGCCATGATGGGTTATGTGGTGTTCCAGTATCAGGGCGCGCTGGGCTATGTGATTGCCGACGAGACTCAGCAGAATCATTTCCCCGCAGCCGAATATCAACGCCGTAAAGCCTTGGCCGAAGCCGAAATTCGCCTGAAAGAAGGGCAGGGTGCGCAGGCCTTGGAGTTGCTCACTGTGGCGCTGGAGCGCAGCCCGGATGACCTCAAACTCAACGAGCGTTTCCATCAGCTGCTCTATGGCCTGAATGAGCGCGATCGCTGCCTTCGCCACCTAGAGCACTACCTGCCGCTGGTGGCGCGCCTAAACCCTGCTTTGGCGGTCACGGCATTGCTGAATGCACGGCAATTGCAGGCGGATTTTTTGCCCGCCGATGCCTTGCTCTGCGAGCAACTGGCCGGGGCGTTATTGGCGCGGCATAAAACCCGCGAAGGCCTAAGCCTGCTGCGCAACCTGCACCAGCGCTTCCCGGATTATCCGCATATCCCGCGCGCGTACTTGCTGGCAGCGCGGGGTTTTGCCGAGGGCTTGGGGCAGTTGCAGCCAGCGCAACAGTTGTTGGGCTTTATCCGTGCGCGCTATCCCGCCTCACCCTTGCTGGCTGAGGTGGCCAGCCTAGAGACGTTGATCAGCAAGTTAGCGCAGGTTAAGCCGCTGTAAAAAGACCGCGCTAAAGGTGCTCGGGTAAGCCTGCTTAGGCTGGAGGCTGCCCTCGTCAAGGGTGCGCATGGGTATTTTCCTGGCTGTTGGTCGCGGTCACTTTCAGGTATTCGTGCAGTGCTCGCAGTGCTGGGTTTTCCAACGCTTGGACGGCGTAACAAAGGCCGACGCGGCGGCTGGGTAGGGGCATGCTCAACGCTCGGTTGATGATGCTCGGATGTGCGGCCAAGGTGCGCGGCAATAAAGCCGCACCGACTCCTGCGGCGACCAGTTGCTGGGCGAGGTACAGGTTGTCCGCCTCCGCTGCGGTGCGGTGCGGCGTGCAGCTGTAAAGACTCATCAGCCGCTGGTGCGCGGTATGTTGCGGGCAGGTGATCCAGTCCAGGCAGGAGAGGTCATCGGCGGTGAGCGTGGTTTGCCCCGCGAGGCTGTGCTCACGAGGTAAACAAAGGACGAACGGCTCGTCCCACAGCGGTAAAAATAATTCGTCTTCGCAGCAGAGTTCTTCCACGGCCAAGCGAGCGTCACCGCCGCAACCTGCTTGCAGTTTGAGCTGCAATTGCGGCACGCCCGCGTAGACCAAACGCAAAAACGCAGCGATATGCTCGCTGCCGATATCGGCTTCTATCGCCAAGATCAATGGAAGACGATCATCGCGCTGTCGGAACTGTCGGCTGAGTGCCTGAGACTGAGCAACCATGCGCCGCGCTTGTGGGTAGAGCACGCGGGCATCGTCACTGATCTCGACGCCTCGTGGCAGGCGAACAAACAGCAGAGTGCCAAGCTCTTGCTCTAGCTGGCGAATGGTCACCGACAGGCTGGGTTGGCTGGTGCACAAGCGTTGCGCGGCGAGGGTGATGTTGCGCTCCTCGAAGACGGCAATAAAGGCCGTGAGATGACGGATATCCATAGGTTTTTCCGATGGCTGTGAGCGGAATAAAGCATTTTTAACCCTTTTTATCGATCAGTACACTGATTGCAGATCAAGCGGTATTCGAATTATTTATTTCTGGAGATTGTTGATGAACAAGCCACTGATTGTGATTACCGGCGCCAGTTCTGGGATTGGCGCTGCTACTGCGCAGTTGTTGTCAGCGCAAGGTCATCCGCTGTTGCTGTTGGCGCGTCGGGTGGAGCGCATGCAGGCGTTGGAGTTACCTAATACGTTGTGTCGTGCGGTGGATATCACCGACCGAGCGGCGGTGCTGCAGGCGGTCGCGGAGGCCGAGGCGCAGTTCGGCCCCGTCGATGGCTTGGTCAATAACGCCGGGGTGATGCTGCTGGGCAAGATGGTCGAGCAAGATCCCGCCGAATGGGAGCGCATGCTGGATGTAAACGTCAAAGGCTTGCTCAATGGCATCCATTCGGTACTGGCCGGCATGGTGGCGCGCCAGTGCGGGACCATCATCAACGTCAGCTCGGTGGCCGGGCGTAAAACCTTTGCTAATCATGTGGCTTATGTCGGCAGTAAGTTCGCGGTGCATGGGATTTCCGAAAACCTGCGCGAGGAAGTTGCTGGTGATTCTGTGCGGGTTATCACCATCGCCCCAGGGGCGGTTGAAACTGAGTTACTGAGTCATACCAGTGATGAGGCGATCAAGCGCGGTTATCAAGCCTGGAAGGACGATATGGGCGGTCTGGTGCTGCGACCTGAAGATGTCGCCGAGGCTATTCGCTTCGCCTATCAACAGCCGCAAAACGTCTGTATCCGTGAAATCGTGTTGGCGGCGACTCGTCAGCAAGCTTAAGTTCTTACTCGCGTTCAGCGCCGGCTTCAGCTGACACGATTTTGCTGATACAGACTCAACTGCTGGGTCTGTTCGGCATCGGCAAAATGTTGGCGCATAAAGGCTGAGACCTCGGCCAAGCTGTGCCGGTCTTGGCGTTGGCCGAGTAGCTTGCCTAAGCGCAGACTGAGGCTGAGCATGGCCGCCGGCGGTGGTTGGCGCTTGGCCAGTTTGCGCCATGGATAGAGCGCATGGCGTTCATCGCCGGCCTTGAGCAATTGTTGCAGCAGGTGCAGTTGCACCGCCGGATGTTCCAGCTGGCGCTGCTGCGGGTCGCCCATGTCCAGCGCCAGTTTCTGTAATAACGGCAATTGGCCGCTGGCGACCGGCAGGGCAAATAATTGTTTCAGCAGGGCGCTGAGCAAGGCTTGGTCTTGGCGGCTCTTGGCCACCGGGTAGAGTTGTTCGAGCAGGGCTAAACGGCCTGGATAGCGGTTGAGTAAATCCAGGCCACGGGGCGCGGCTTGGTCGAGGGCGAAGCGGCCGATTAGTTCGGACAGCGCCGCCAGTTCACGCTTGTATTGGGCATCCGGGTCGACCTTGAGCAAAAAACTCTCGTCGACTTTCAGCTGGCCAAACTGCTTGGGTAGCCACACCAGCAAAAAGCCCGCGCCCAATCCGCCCAAGTGGGCGTAGCGGTTGACATGGTCGTTGGCCAGCATGCCGAGCAATTCTTTGCCCATCCACAGCGGCAAAATCCACAGCGCCGGGGCACGAAAATAGCCGAACAACGGCCCCAGCCAATAAAAGAAGTTGATCTTGCGCAGCCCGTACACGCCCAAATACATGCCCATCAGCCCGGACACCGCCCCGGAGGCGCCGATGCCGGTGAGCCACGACGGCTCGAACAGCCACCAGAATAGGTGTGAGGCCAGCCCGCTAATGAGGTACAGACCGAGAAACATCCAGCGGCCCAAGGCGATTTCTAGGGCGAAGCCGAAGATAAACAAAAACAGCATATTGCCCAGCAGGTGATCGACGCTACCGTGTAAAAACATCGCGCCAAATAAACCTTGGGCGGTGAATTTGGCCGGCACAAAGCCGAAGCGATAATTGCTGATCTGATCGCGCGCGGCCTCGGCGGGCTGGCGCGCTGCTTGCCATTGCGGGTCGGCTAAGTAGGCTGGGTCTTGGTGCAACTGATGCTCAAACTGCAAGTCGGTCAGCAGCATGTTGGCCAGTTCTTTGCTGCGCAGGTCGGCAAAGCCTTTTTGTTGCTCGGCACTCAGCTGCTGTTCGGCACTGAAGGCGCTAATGAAGCGGTCGCGTTCGCGGCTGAGCAGGCCTGCGTCGAGGTAGGTTTTGACCGCGTGTTCTTCGCGCGCGCTGTCGCCACCCTGATAGCCGAAGTAGATCAGGCAATTGAGCAGGATAAGCAGCAAGGTGATAACGGGCGGGCGCTTAAAATCCAGCGGGTGTTCGGCGGGCAAAATGATCATCTAAAACATCCGTGTGCAGTGTGTTGGGCTTATTGGCCACGCTTGGTTTCAATCTGGCGCAGGCGTCCGCCTTCGAAGGTAAGGTAGTAATACAGGCCGTTGTTTGGCCCATACGACCACTCTTCAACTTGCAGCCCGAGGTTGCCATAGCGGGTGTCGGTATAGCCGATCAGGTCACGGGTGGCGGGCTGGCCGCACTTGCGTAGCACTTCGCTGCTGCGATCGCCCTCATTGACCAATTTTTGCCCGCAACGAAAACCGGCGTAGGCCGGCACACTGAGCAGCGCTAGTAACGGCACGAGCAGGTAGAGCGGGCGTTTCATCTGGAGGGTTCCATAGGGCTTGGCGTTTGGCGACTATTCGCCGCGTTTACTCTGGATTTTAACCAGTCGATTGGCCTCGAAACGCAGGTAGTAATACATGCCGTTGCGCGGTCCGTAACTCCATTCGTCGATGCCGACTTGGCGGCTGCCACCGTAATAGTCGATGACCTCGCGATAGCCGAGAAAGTCCTTGGTCGCCGGTGTGCCACATTTAGCCTGCACCTCGTTGATGTGGTCGTCGAGGCTGATCAGGTTGCTTTGGCAGCGCAGCGTCGAGGCGGCTTGTAGGCAAGGCGCAAGGGCGACGCCGGTGCAGAACAGGGCGGTCAGTAACGGCAGGCGTTTCATCTTAACTCCGCCAATTTGAGTTGGCTTGCTGGCTTGTTTCAGCCTACCCCGATGCCCGCCGACTGTCTCTGTCGGGCGGGCTCGGTTGCGTTTGGGCTGGGTTATTGACTGCCCAGTTGCAGGGCGCTGGCGATACGCCCGTCGGCCTCGGCGGCGGCCATGTTGACATCCAACAGATAGATGCGCTGGTCGGCTAGGCCGCCCTGCTCAACTAGGTATTGTTTGATGTTGGCCGCTCGGGTTTGCCCCAGTTTGCGCAATAGCCCTTCGTTGCTGGCCCATTTATTCAGTAGCGCCTCGCGTAGCTTGTTGTCGCGTTGTTCGTCGTTGAGACTGTTCCAGTCCGCAGGTGGTTTTTGCTTGAGTTGGGTGCTGTAGATGCCCGTGAGTAAGTCGGCTTTTTCATCTTCCGGCACTTCGAGCAAGCTGGCCTGCGCCGGGACTTTGTCGCCGTCCGCTTGCAGGGCCTTGTAGTAGCTGATTTGGTATTCGGTCTGGAGGCGTTGCTCGGCCAGCAGTGGGCCGTCGCCAGTTTGCGCGCTGACACCCTGTACCTCTAAGCGCAGGTTGGGTCGTTGTTTAAGGGCGGCGGCCAGGGTGTTGAGTACGCCCTGAGCTTGTGGGTCGAGCTCGGCGTTGCCTGGGCTAAATTGCACGCGGTCGAGATTGACTTCATCGGCGCCGCTGACCAAACCGGCAATAAAATTGAATGGTGCGGATGCGGCGCGCACCACCAAGTTGCGCAGGGTTTTCCAGATAATCGGCATCACGCTGAATTCTGGATTGTTGAGGTCGCCACTGACCGGCAGTTCAATTTCGATTTTGCCGTCGCTGTCTTTCAGTAGGGCAATTGCCAAGCGCACGGGCAGGTCGACTGCGTCGGGGCTATCGACTTGTTCACCGAGCTCTAACTGCTCAAGCACCAGCTTGTTTTCGGCCTTGAGTTGGCCTTGCTGGATCAGGTATTGCAGGTCGAGGTTGAGTCGGCCTTTGAGGATTCGGTAACCGGCGAACTTGCCTGAATAAGGCGTCAGGGTGGTCAGCTCGACTTGCTTGAAACTCACCGCCAAGTCGAGGCTGGCCAGTGGGTCAAAAGGGTTGACGTTACCGACGATGCTGACCGGCGCATAACGGTCCACTTTGCCTTTGATCGACACGCTGGCAGGTTTTGGCTGGCCGCTGTCGATCCGGCCGATATGCCCTTCAAGCTGTTGGATAGCGGTGGCGAAGCTGGGCTTGAGGCTCTGATCGGCAAAGTTTGCCGAGCCATCCTTAAGACTGATTTCACCGAGGGCGATGCGCAGTGGCTTGCTCGCGCTGGGCGCGGCTGCAGCTTTGCTTGGCGGTTGTGGGATAAGCAACGCGGCCATGTTGCTGCTGCGGTCTGGGTTGATGATAAAGCGCACGTAGGGCTGGGCGAAGATGATTTTGTCGATGCTCAAACTGTTGCCGTGCTGATAGTTAAAGCCCAGTAAGTCGAGCTGTTGCCACTTGAGCAGGTCACGGCTCTTAAGGCTGTCGAGGGTGTGCAACTGTTTGATTTTGGCATCACCACTGAGCTTAAAGGCCAGTGGCTCGGTGCCTTGCAAGTCGATGGCCAGCGCCGTGTCGAGGCTGCCGCTGCGTAGCTCAATGCGCACGAAGGGGGCGAGGTAAGCCTGGGCCATGCGCAGGTCGATATTTTCCGTCGCCAGTTTCAGCTTGGTGCTGATCGGGCTGAGCGACACGTCACCGGCCAGTTTGAGTTTGCCGCGTTTTCCCACCCCGCTATCCAGGCTCAGGCTGAAGGGCGATTGATTGAGGCTGTCAAAGTTGTTCAGGTCTAGATTCAGCGGGCTGAGTTCAAGCTCCAGCGCGGGCTGCACTGCGCGATCGGCGAGGTGAATGCGGTAGTCGCGCAGTTGCACATCGCGCAGTAACACCTGCCATGGCTGGCTGGCTGGGGCTGAACTGCTCGGCGCGGCCGCTGCGTTAGCGGTTGCCGGGCTTACTGGGTTGCTGGCGGCTGCCTGCTCGGTTGGCACCGATTGCTCTGCCGTGCTTGGGCTGGATGCGGGTGCAGGTGTAGGTGCAGCAGTGGGTGTTGGTGTTGGTGTTGGTGTTGGTGTTGGTGTTGGTGTCGATGCGGGTGTGCTTGGCGCGGCCGCTTTGCTGGCGAACAGTTTTTGCCAGTCGAGTTGGCCGTCGGCTTCGCGGGCGGCCCAAGTCTCTAAACCTTGGCTGCGGATTTTGCCGACCAGCACCTGTTGCTTGGCCAGATCGAGGCTGGTTTCGCTGATATTCAAGCTGGCCAGTTTCAGCAGCGGTTTGCCGTCTGGGTTGTTGATGGCAAAGGGTGCCAAGTCGACGGCGATATTGCTCAGTTGTAATTGGGTGCCGCCTGCCAAACTCAGCTTGTAGTCGCTGGCCAGATTAACCACGCCTTCTTGTAGCTCCAGCGGCAGTGCGTCGCGCACATAGGGCCAGATGCCCTTGAGCTGGCCATCGCTGAGAGCTAGGTGGCCGCTCGAGCTGATTGGGTTGAGCGCCACCTGACCGTGCCACTCTAAGCGGCCGCCATTGGGGCCGGTCGCGACCAGCGTCATGTCGGCATTGTCGTCAGGCAGGGTGCTGAGGTTGTTCAGGCTAAAATCCAGCGCATCGTAGACGAACTCAATCGGCTGACTCGGGCGCAGATCGCGAAAGTGCAGCTGACCGCCGGCCAAAGTGAGGCGCTCGATGCGCAGCGGGAATGGCTCGCTTGGCGCAATCGGTTCGCTGCTGGCCGGGCTTGCCGGCAGGTTAAACAGTTGGGTTAAGTTCAGGCTGCCATCTTGCGCAAACAACAGTTCGAACTTGGGTTGTTCTAGGCGAATCTCGGCCAGATGCAGCGCGCCGCTCCACAGGCTGTCCCATTGCAAGTCGGCATGTAACTTGGCAAAGGCCACTTGCTCGGCTTGCGCCTCACCCAGATGCAAACCCCACAGGGTTAGCTCAAGGGTGAAGGGGTTGAGTTGCAGGCGCTCAAGCTTGGCCGGCAGCGTGCTGTAGTGCGCGAGCTGTTGATTGATCACCCGCAGGGCTGCGCCGGGGATAATCAAAAAGCCCAAGGCGCTGTATAGGCCCAGACCAATCAGTGCGGTGGCTAGGGTGCGTTTCAGTCCTTTGTGCATGGCTAGGCATCATCTGTGGCGGCTAAGATGTTTAAGAGTATGCCACGCCATTAGCGCCCGGGTTAGAGTTGTAAAATCAGGGTTTTCAGCGGTGGTTGGCCGTCGAGCGAGGGGAAGTCCGCAGCGGGGGGCAGCACTTGGCAATCGCGTACCGGGCGGCCGAGTTTTTCCGCGCAGCGCAGCACCTGTTCGCGCCAATCGGCCAGTGGCACCTTGGCCAAATTGTTGCAACAAATCAGCACGCCGTTCTCGGCAGTGGTGAGCAGGGCGGGTTTGAGTAAGCTCTGGTAGTCACGGAGTAAATCCACGGTGCCAAAGGCGCTCTTGGCAAAGGCCGGCGGGTCGAGCAAAACCAAGTCAAACTGGCGTGGTTGCAAACGTGGATAGTTGGGTAGGGTTTGCCGGCGACGCGGCAATATCGGCAAATCGGCCAGTTGACGGATGGCGGCAAAATAGTCCGATTGCAAAAACTCCATCGCCGGCAACTGTGGGTTGAGCTGGGCGTTTTGTTTGCCAACCGCCAAGTTACTCTCGGCAAAATCTAGGTTGCACACGGCGCTCGCGCCCCCAGCCGCAGCGGCTAAACCGACCCCGCAGGTGTAGGCAAACAGGTTCAGCACCGACTTGCCGGCGCTGTGCTGTTTGACCCAACCACGGGCGTTGCGCAAGTCGAGAAACAGCAATGGGTCTTGGCCGACATGCCGGCCGCGCACGCGGTAATTCAGGCCCCATTCGTGGCCGATTAAATCTTCCAGTGCGGCCGGTTCGGCTGAGTAAATTGGGTCGCTGCGATCGATGCGTGAGTTGCCTTGGCTGCGGTCGTTATAGACCAGCAGCAGCGGCAGATTGAGATGAGTGCAGATCAGCTCGTGGGCGGCCAGCAACTCGTCGCGGCTGAGGCTTTGATGAAAGCTTTGCACCAGCAGTTGCGGGCCGTACCTGTCGATGGTCAGGCCGCCAGCACCTTCTTGGCTACCGTGGAACAGCCGGTAACAGTCGCTGCCTTGGCTGTGCAGTTCGCTCAGCAGAGCTTCACGGTTAGAGAGAGCGGCGCGCAGCGCCTGATTCAGAGTGGACACGCACAGCGCCTCGAATTTTTTGGGGGTGATAGGGGTGAAATTGGGCCGCAGTTTACCAAGAAAAACGCCGGCACTTGGCCGGCGTTCTTTTTATGCTGGAAGGTTGTCGCGAGTTTGCGTAGGGCGGGTGCAACCCGCCGGCAGGCTACGTTGCTGCGCGGGCTTCACCCGCTCTATGGTTCTGCCTGTCTGCTTAGTCGCGTTCAAGCGCCAGGGCTACGCCCTGACCACCACCGATGCACAAAGTGGCGAGGCCTTTCTTGGCGTCGCGTTTGAGCATCTCGTGCAGCAGGCTGACCAGTACGCGGCAGCCCGACGCGCCGATTGGGTGGCCGAGGGCGATGGCGCCGCCGTTGACGTTGACCTTGCTGGCGTCCCATTGCAGCTCTTGGCCAACGGCTAAGGCTTGGGCGGCGAAGGCTTCGTTGGCTTCGATCAAGTCCAGCTGCTCGATGCTCCAGCCGGCTTTGGCCAGGCAGCGCTGGGTCGCCGATACTGGGCCGATGCCCATGATCGCCGGGTCGACACCTGCGTTGGCGTAGGCGGCAATGCGTGCCAGTACCGGCAGGCCGAGCGCTTTGGCCTTGGCGGCGCTCATCATCAGCACGGCAGCGGCGCCGTCATTCAGGCTGGAGGCGTTACCGGCGGTGACCGAGCCGTCTTTTTTGAACGCTGGCTTTAGCTTGCCCAAGGATTCTGCAGTGGTGCCGGCACGCGGTTGCTCGTCGGTGGCAAAGGCCACTGGCTCGCCTTTGCGCGACGGGATCAGAATTGGGGTGATCTCGGCAACGAAACGGCCGGCTTCGATGGCGGCCACGGCTTTCTGCTGCGAGGCGGCGGCGAAGGCGTCTTGGGCTTCGCGGCTGATGCTGTATTTATCGACCAGATTCTCGGCGGTGATGCCCATGTGGTAGTCGTTGAAGGCATCCCACAGGCCGTCGCTGATCATAGTATCGATCACCTTGGCGTGGCCCATGCGCAGGCCGGTACGGGCGCCGGGCATGACGTAGTTGGACAGACTCATGTTCTCTTGGCCGCCGGCGATGATCACCTCGGCATCGCCGCAGCGAATAGCTTGAGCCCCCAAGTGCAGGGCTTTCAGGCCCGAGCCGCAGACTTTGTTGAGGGTCAGGGCTGGCACGGCATGCGGCAGCCCGGCTTTGATCGCGGTCTGGCGCGCCGGGTTTTGCCCGGCGCCGGCGGTGAGCACCTGACCGAAAATCACTTCGTCGACTAAGGCTGGATCGAGACCGGTTTGCGCGAGCAATTGGCGAATCACTGCGGCGCCCAAATCCACGGCTGAGACATTCGCCAGTGCGCCCTGAAAACTGCCAATGGCGGTACGGGTGGCGGCGACGATAACGACTTCTTGCATAGCGCGATTCCTCAGCAGTGAGCGGCGCGGTCAGGCGCGGCAAAGGCGCTATGGTCGCATAGCGCTGGGCTAACGGCCAAATGTGCCGAGCCGCTTGCGCCGCGCTTAGGTCAACAGCGCCTAGCGCGGTGGTAAGCCCATGCGGATGCGCGAGCGGTGAATGGCGCCGCTGCGCACCGCCCAGCGCAGTACGGGTGCCAGGCAATGCACGCCGACGCGAATTAGTCGGCGCTGCCAGGCCGGTTGCTTAAGCCCTAGTTGCGCGCGGCTCCATTCGGGCAACAGGTCGATGCCCGCCTGCATACACAACCGGCCGATGGGTACGGCGGCGCGACTCGGTGCGGGAGCTGCAAACAACGTTTGGCAAATCTCGCGGGTGCGGGCATCGCACACCAGTTGTGGGCGCATGGCCTCGAGGTACTCGGTGATCGCTTGGCGCGATTTGGGCACGTTGTGCGCGCCCAGCCGCTCGGCTACCAAGGCTATTTCGGCGTAGTAACGATCTTGCTCCGCCAGCGATAAGTCGGGGTTGAGGTAGCGCAGATAACCGGCGAGAAAGCACGAGACCTCGGCTACATGTACCCAGGTGAGTAAGTCCGGATCGCTGGCGGCGTAGTGGCGGCCATCCGCCGCCGTGCCGCTGACCTGCAAGTGAATAGTGCGCACCTTGTCGAGCAGCCAGTTGGCTGAGGCGGTGGGGGCGAAGCTGGTGCCGGCGACAAACTGGCCGGTGCGGCGCAGGCGGCCGAGCATGTCTTGGCGAAAGTTGGAATGGTCCCACACGCCGGCCAAGGCCAGTGGATGGAGCATTTGCAACAGCAACGAGCCGATCCCACCGACCAACATGCTGGTGAAATCGCGGTGTACCTCCCACGGCATGGAGTCGGGGCCGAACAGCCCCGGATCACCCTTGGGGTTCTCGTAGTCAATTTGCCCCAGGGCCAGACCACTGAGGCCGATCACCTGGGCTTCGATGCGTCGACGTAGCGCTTCCATGCGGCCGCCCTCAGCGATTCAGGCGCTTGTCGATCAGGCTGTCGACCACGCTTGGGTCGGCCAAGGTGGAGGTGTCGCCCAGGCTGTCCAGTTCATTGCAGGCGATCTTGCGCAGGATACGTCGCATGATCTTGCCCGAGCGAGTTTTCGGCAGTGCCGGTGCCCATTGCATTAATTCGGGCTTGGCGAAACTGCCGATTTCCTTGGCCACCAGCGCCAGCAACTCCTTGGTTAAGGTCTCGCTTGGCTCGACATCTTTCATTAGGGTGACAAACACATAGATGCCTTGGCCCTTGATGTCATGCGGATAACCCACGGCAGCGGCCTCGGCCACGGCGTCGTGCAGCACCAGCGCGCTTTCCACTTCGGCCGTGCCGATGCGGTGGCCGGAGACGTTGATCACGTCATCCACCCGGCCGGTGATCCAGTAGTAGCCGTCCTCGTCGCGGCGCGCGCCGTCGCCGGTGAAGTAGTAGCCGGGGAAGGGTTTGAAGTAGGTGTCGATCATCCGCTGGTGATCGCCATACACGCTGCGGATTTGCCCCGGCCAGCTGGCTTTAATCGCCAGTACGCCAGAGCCGGCACCGTCGATTTCCGCGCCCTTATCGTCCAACAGTACCGGTTGCACGCCGAAAAATGGTCGCGTCGCCGAGCCCGGTTTGAGCAGGGTGGCTCCGGGCAGCGGGGTGAGCATGATGCCGCCGGTTTCGGTCTGCCACCAAGTATCGACAATCGGGCAACGCATCTCGCCGACCACGTGGTAATACCACTCCCAAGCCTCAGGGTTGATCGGCTCGCCGACCGAACCAAGCAGGCGCAAGCTGGCGCGCGAAGTCTTCTGCACCGGGCCTTCACCATCGCGCATCAAGGCGCGCAGGGCGGTGGGGGCGGTGTAGAAGGTATTGACCTGATGCTTGTCGATCACCTGCCAGAAACGCGAGCTGTCCGGGTAGTTCGGCACGCCTTCGAAGATCAAGGTGGTGGCGCCATTGGCCAGCGGGCCGTAGACGATATAACTGTGGCCCGTGACCCAGCCGACATCGGCGGTGCACCAGTAGATATCGCCGTCGTGATAGTCGAACACGTACTTGTGGGTGATGGCCGCTTGCAGCAGGTAGCCGCCAGTGGTGTGCAATACGCCCTTGGGTTTTCCGGTGGAGCCTGAGGTGTAGAGGATAAACAGCGGATCTTCGGCGTCCATAGGTTCGGCCGGGCAGTCGCCCGTCACCTCGGCGATAGCTTGGTGATACCAGAGGTCGCGACCGGGGAGCCAATCGATTTCACCCTGAGTGCGCTCGACTACTACCACCGTGGAAACCGCCGGACAGCTTTGCAGCGCCTTATCGACGTTGTTTTTCAGCGGCACATATTTACCGGCGCGCACGCCTTCGTCGGCGGTAATCACGGTGTGGCAGTCGGCATCTAAGATGCGGTCGCGCAGCGCATCCGGCGAGAAGCCGCCGAACACCACCGAGTGCACCGCGCCGATACGCGAACAGGCGAGCATGGCGTAAGCGGCTTCTGGGATCATCGGCATGTAGATGCACACCCGGTCGCCTTTTTGCACGCCGCGCTGCTTGAGTACGTTGGCTAGCCGACAGACCTTATCGTGTAGTTCGCGGTAGGTGATCTGCGCCGACTCGCTGGGGTTGTCGCCTTCCCAAATAATCGCCACCTGCTCGCCGCGCTCGGCCAGATGGCGGTCGATGCAGTTCGCGCTGACGTTCAGTTGACCGCCCTGAAACCATTGGGCATGGCCGGTACTGAGATCACTGTCGAGGACCTTGTGCCACGGCTTGCTCCAGTTTAGGAAAGCACTGGCCTGCTCGGCCCAAAAAACCTCTGGCTGCTCAACCGATTGCTGATACAGGCGCAGGTAGTCGTCATTATTCAGCCAGGCGCGCTGGCGCACGTGATCGGCAACGGGGTGGGCAGTGATCTCGAACATTTTGGGCTCCTTATTATTGTCTTTGGCCGCAAGGTGGGCATGACCGTGATGACGGCAAGAGTGACCCAAGCGGTTGCTTGGTTCAAGTGCCGCTGGATAGTCATGGGCAGTAAAAAGCCGGCGTGAAGTGGGCTTCAGGCCGGCTTTGGATATAGCGGGAATTAACCGCGATGGCGACCACGGAAGTAGTCGATCAGCCCTTGGGTGGAGCCGTCTTCGGCCGGCTCTGGGTCCCAACTGGTCATGCGGTTATAGACGTTTTTACCCATTTCTTTGCCCAGCTCTACGCCCCACTGGTCGAAGGCGTTAACGCCCCAGATCACGCTCTGCACGAACACCTTGTGCTCGTACAGTGCCACCAGCGCGCCAAGGCGGCGCGGGCTGATACGTTCGAGCACCAAGGTGTTGCTCGGGCGGTTGCCGGGGATGACTTTGTGCGGTGCCAAGCGCTGTACTTCATCTTCCAGCAGGCCCTTGGCACGCAGTTCGGTCTCGGCCTCGGCGCGGGTTTTGCCCAGCATCAAGGCTTGGCTCTGCGACAGGCAGTTGGCGTACAGCCACTGGTGATGGTCGGCCACCGGGTTGTAGCTGACCACTGGCACGATAAAGTCGGCCGGAATCAGCTGGGTGCCTTGGTGCAGTAACTGGTGATAAGCGTGCTGGCCATTACAGCCAACGCCGCCCCAGATCACCGGGCCGGTATCGGTATTTACCGGCGTGCCGTCATGCCGCACGCTCTTGCCGTTGGACTCCATATCCAGTTGCTGCAAGTGCTTGGTGATGTTGCGCAGGTAATGGTCGTACGGCAGGATCGCGTGGCTTTGTGCGCCCCAGAAATTGCCATACCAGACCCCGAGCATGCCCAGCAGCACCGGCATGTTGCGCTCCAGTGGCGCGCTCTGAAAGTGCTGGTCCATGCTGTAGGCGCCGGCCAGCAGCTCTTTGAAGTTGGACATGCCAATCGCTAGGGCAATCGGCAAGCCGATCGCCGACCACAGCGAGTAACGCCCGCCGACCCAGTCCCACATCGGGAAGATATTCTCGGCGCGAATGCCAAACGCCTGCGCGGCTTCACGGTTGCTCGACACCGCAATAAAGTGCCGGTGTAAGGCCTCTTCACTGCCGCCTTGGGCCAGATACCAAGCACGCGAGGCTTGGGCGTTCTTCAAGGTTTCGAGGGTGCTGAAAGTTTTTGACGAGACGATAAATAAGGTGGTTTCGGCGCGCAGTTTGCCAGCCAGTTCAAAGAACTCACTGCCGTCGATATTGGCTAGGTAATGGCAAGTCACGCCTTTTTGCGCGAAGGGCAGCAGGGCTTCAGACACCAATTGCGGGCCGAGGAAGGAGCCGCCGATGCCGATGTTAACGATGTCGGTGATCGGTTTCTCGCTGTAGCCGCGCCACATGCCGCTGTGTACCCGGCTGACCAGTTCGGTCATCTGGTTGAGCACACGATGCACTTCTGGCATCACATTGACGCCGTTTACCGCTAAACGCTCGCTCACCGGTCGGCGCAGGGCGGTGTGCAGTGCCGGACGCCCTTCGGAGCTGTTGACCAGTTCGCCGTCAAATAACGCGCGAATGGCTTGTTCTAAGCCGCACTCGCGGGCCAGGTCAACCAGCAGGCTGCGGGTCTCGGCGGTAATCAGGTTTTTTGAGTAGTCCAAGAACAGGCTGCTGCTGCTCATTGAGAACTCAGTAAAACGTTGCGGGTCTTCGGCAAAGGCTTGGCGCAGGCTGAAACTCTGCATGGCTTCGCGATGGCGGCTAAGCGCCTGCCAAGCGGGCAGGGTGGTGGCGTCAAGCGGGTTTTGGTAGTGCGCCATGGTTGCCGACTTCCTTGATTGAGATGCGGTCTTTAACGATTAAATAAACCGGGCGAGCATGCTGGGTACCTGAGCCTCAGGCAGTCAGCGTGCGCGTAAAAGTAATGTTGTCGATCAGCCGTGTGCTGCCAATAAAGGCCGCCACCAGTATGACTAAATGCTGATCGTCGGCGGTCGCCGCGTTGAGCGTGTCTGCTTGGCGAATTTCCAGATAATCAGGGCGAAAGCCGGCGGCTTTTAGTGCCTTGAGGCCCGCCGTGAGCAGCTTGCTGTAGTCCACAGCGCCGGCCTGAATTGCGCTGACCATGTCACTGAGGGTGCGATAGATGGCTGGCGCTGCGCTGCGCTGTGCCTCATCCAGATAGCCGTTGCGCGAGGACAGCGCCAGACCGTCAGCGGCGCGCACCGTTGGCTCGCCAATAATTTGGATCGGCATGTTCAGATCGCTGACCAAGGTGCGGATTACTGCCAGCTGCTGAAAGTCTTTTTGGCCGAAAATGGCCAAGTCAGGCTGGACCATATTGAACAGCTTGCACACCACAGTCGCCACGCCATCAAAGTGCCCCGGACGGCTGGCACCGCACAGCCCTTCGGAGACGCCCGAAACGCTCACCAGGGTTTGCCCGGTTAAGCCATGCGGGTACATCTCTTCAACCGTCGGAGCGAACAGCAGATTGCAGCCGGCTTGCAGCAGGCGTTCTTTATCCGCCTCAAGGGTGCGCGGGTAACTGGCGAGGTCTTCTTTGGGGCCAAATTGCAGCGGATTAACAAAGATGCTGGCGACCACAAAATCCACCCGTTGACTGGCTTTCTCGACCAGTGCGGCATGGCCTTCATGCAGGTTGCCCATGGTCGGTACGAAGCCAATACGCTTGTCTTCACTGCGGGCGTGGGCCACGGCGGCGCGCAACTCGCGCACCGTTCTAACTATGTTCATTGATGCATTCCGTGTTTATGCCGAAAAGCTGTGCTCAACGGCAGGAAAGGTAACGGCTTTGACGGCTTGCACGTAAGCGCTCAACGCGGCCGCGATGGAATCTTGGCCGGCCATAAAGTTTTTCACAAACTTAGGGCTGCGACCGCTTAAGGCGAGGCCGAGCATGTCGTGCAGAACCAATACCTGACCGTCGGTGGCGCTGCCTGCGCCGATGCCGATGACTGGGATTTTTACCGCTTGGGTAATTTCCGCAGCCAAGCTGCTCGGCACGCACTCCAGCAGCAACATGCAGGCGCCGGCGTGCTCAAGGGCGATGGCGTCGGCGCGCATCTGCCGGGCTTGAGCATCTTGACGGCCTTGTACTTTATAGCCGCCGAGAATGTTCACCGCTTGTGGCGTTAGCCCCAAGTGCGCACAGGCAGGAATGCCGCGCTCGGCCAATAGTCGAATAGGTTCAGCTAGCCAGCCGGCGCCTTCCAGCTTGACCATGTGCGCGCCGGCCTGCATTAAGGTGGCGCAGTTGTGCAGGGTTTGCTCGGTGGTGGCGTAGGCCATAAAAGGTAGGTCGACCAAAATCAGCGCACCCTGATTGCCGCGCTTAACGCTGGCAACGTGGTAGGCCATATCGGCCACGGTCACGGGCAGGGTGCTGTCATGGCCCTGCAGAACCATGCCAAGGGAGTCACCGACCAGTAACACGTCAACCCCAGCTTGGCTGGCGGCGTGGGCAAAGGTGGCGTCATAGCAGGTCAACATGGCGATTTTCTCACCGCTCTGCTTGAGGCTTTGCAGGGTGGTCAGGGTAACGTCAGGCATGGAAAACGTCCTCTTCTGCACGGGCGCAGGGCAACGGGACGCCTATAGTCCTGATGGCGCGCCGGGAAGTCAATTGCAGGTGTTACCGAGTTGTTACTGGCGTTACCGCCAATTCGCCGGTCATGGCCCCAGAAGTCGCAGGCAAACGCTCAAGACCGGCGAACGGGCAGGCCAGCAATAAGTCATCCAGTTGCCGGCCGTCGGGCAGTAACAGTGAGCCGGCAAGCTCGGCCAAGGGATAGAGTACAAAAGCTCGCGCGTGCAGGTGATAGTGCGGTACTTGCAGGCGCGGTTGGTCGATCAGGCGTTGGCCGAACAGCAATATATCCAAGTCCAGCGTGCGCGGCCCCCAGCGCTCGGCTTTACGCTCCCGGCCTTGTTGCTGCTCTATGTGTTGCAGGGCGTCGAGCAAAATCAGCGGCTCGAGCGCGCACTCAAGCTGCGCCACCGCGTTAACGTAACGCGGTTGATCGCTAGGCCCGAGTGGGTCACTGAGATAAAACGAGGAAACTGCCAGTAGTTTGCTGTGCGGCAATTGCGCGAGTGCTTGCAGCGCCTCACGCAATTGCGTCAGCGGCTCGGCGAGATTGCTACCGAGGCCTATGTAGACGATTTCAGTCATTCGCCGGATGGCGCATCGGCACCGGGGCCGCGCCGCTTGCGATTGCCCCCACGACGCTTTTTGCGCGCAGGTGGGCTGCCGTCTTCGGGCTTGGCGGCCAGATTACGGATCATGCCGCGACGTTCGCTGTCGTTGCAGTCTTGATAGTCAGTCCACCAGTCGCCTAGGCCGCCGGTTTCTTCGCCAGCGTCTTCACGCAGCAGGAGGAAGTCGTAGCCAGCGCGAAACCGTGGGTTCTCTAGCAGCAGGTCGGCACGCTTGCCTTGGCGGCGCGGCAGACGCTCTTGCATGTCCCAAATCTCGCGAATCGGGATGCTGAAGCGCTTCGGGATGGCAATGCGTTGGCATTGCTCGGCTATCAGCTGGTGCGCGGCTTCGTGCATGGCTGGGATCGGTGGCATGCCGCCGTTCTGTAGCTCTATCACGCGGGCCGGTAAGGCCGGCCACAGCAGCGCGGCAAACAGGAAGGCCGGGGTCACCGTTTTGCCTTGCTTGATGCGCAGGTCAGTACTGGCCAGCGCTAGGCGAATCAGCTCGCCGGCGTACTCGCTATCGCGTTTGAGCGCGCGTGCGGTGGCCGGAAACAGCGGTGCCAGCAGTTGATGTTCAACCAGCAACTCAAAGGTGCGCTCGGCATAACCGGCCAAAAACAGCTTGAGCACTTCGTCGAACAGGCGCGCCGAGGGAATCTCGCGCAGCAGTGGCGCGAGCTGGGCAATCGGTGCGGCGCTGTGTGCCTCAATCTCAAAGTCGAGTTTGGCGGCAAAGCGCACGGCGCGCAGCATCCGCACTGGGTCTTCTTTGTAGCGCTGCTGCGGGTCGCCAATCAGGCGCACCAAGCGGTTTTGAATGTCGTGCACGCCATTGGCATAGTCGAGAATGCGCTCGCAGCTGGCGTCTAGGTACAGGGCATTAATGGTGAAGTCACGGCGCTGGGCGTCGTCTTCTAGGGTGCCGTACACGTTGTCGCGCAGAATCCGGCCGCTTTCATGGTGCGAAGATTGGTTGCTGTCGTGGTCGTCATCGTCATCGCAAACCGCATGGTTGGCGCGGAAGGTCGCCACTTCGATGATCTCGCGGCCAAAATGCACATGCACCAGCTTGAAGCGCCGGCCAATGACCCGCGCGTTACGAAACTCGGCGCGCACTTGCTCAGGCGTGGCGCTGGTGGCAACGTCAAAGTCTTTGGGATTTATATTTAACAGCAGGTCGCGCACACAGCCGCCCACCAAATACGCCTGATAGCCCGCTTGCTGCAGGCGATCGACCACGCTCACCGCATAGCGGCTCAGGTCGGCACGGCGCAGGGGGTGCTGATTATTGTTCAGAACCATGGGCGTGCTGCGTTTAAGCGGCTTGCGACGCAGGGGAGAACCGAGTTTTTGCAAAAACTTCTTCAGCATGGACGTCACTATTCGATGGGGCGATTTTGACAGGATAGCGGCCAAAATCAGCTATGGCCCCAAGATAGGCGCCGATTCTAGCATTGGCTGGGGAGATGGTGTAGTAAGCGTGTTGCGCGGCTTATCTAGCGGGCAAAGCTACTGGGGGAGCGAAGCTCCCCCATAAATAGATGTGTGCTGTATTTTTATTATTTTTGATGGGCTTGTTGTTCTTGTTAGTCGCCCCATTCCCGCACCCTTGGGTGTCTAGGAAAACTCCTAAGCTAGGAGTAAAAAAGAAACGGATTACTTTGGATGCTGACTTTGCCCTGCTCGTCGATGTGATTTCACATCGCTTGATTCAACCAGTTCCGGCGCTGCTTAAGCAGTTTTTATTGTTCTCAGCCTGGCTGTGGGGCGAACCCCGCAAGTACTTATTGCGTCAACCCATGTTCCAAAAGAATCAGTTTGCTGCGCCTGCGCATTGTTGTTTTTGTTCTGCTGCAGTCGATACGTCTTGTTTTTATTATGGTTTTTACTGGTTTTTATTGTTGTTGTACTAGAGATATAGCAGAACCCGTGCCATCTTTTGTAAAGCCTTTAAAATCAATGATTTACATATTTTGCTGGTAAAATTCAGACAGAAAAAAGCCGGGGTCTTGTTACGCAAGGCCCCGGCTTTTGTTACTGCGTGTGACTTGGGTAACGTTACCTTGAGCGCTACCGCTACTGGCGTGTCACCGGTATGCGGTGTTACTGCTCGGTGTTGCTCACCGCGCCGGCTTTGCGCCGAGGGATACCCAAGCGTTGACGGCGTTCCCACAGGCACTTGCGGCTAATGCCCAGTTTGCGTGCGAGTTCGGTCTCGGTCATGTGGTCTTGATGTTCAAGCACGAAATGCTGGAAATAGTCTTCGAGCGACAGGTCTTCGGTGGGCTCATTGCTGCTAGTGCCTGCGGGGCTTTGTGGCGGCAGCATGCCAATGAAGTCGTCATCTTCAATGTCGTCTAGCTCGATGTCGATACCGAGTAACTCCACCGATATTTCCGTGCCTTCACACAGAATGACCGCCCGCTCAATGGCGTTTTCCAGTTCGCGTACGTTGCCCGGCCAGGTGTAATGGCTGATGGCTTGCGCGGCTTCATAGCTAAAGCGTAGGTCGGTACGGCCCATCTTGGCGCTTTGACGGGCAAGAAACACGTCGGCAATTTCGCTGACGTCACTGCCGCGCTCGCGCAGCGAGGGCAGTTTCAGGGCGATGACATGCAGGCGGTAATACAGGTCTTCGCGGAACTGGCCAATTTTGGCCAGGGTTTTAAGGTCGCGGTGAGTGGCAGCGATCAGGCGTACATCGACTTTTTGCGATTGCACCGAGCCAACCCGGCGGATTTCACCTTCTTGCAGCACCCGCAGTAAGCGCGCTTGCGCTTCCAGTGGCAGTTCGCCGATTTCATCGAGAAACAAGCTGCCGCCATCGGCCGCTTCGACGAGGCCCGCGCGGCCCGCATTGGCACCGGTAAAGGCGCCTTTTTCGTGGCCGAACAGTTCTGACTCGATCAATGACTCGGGGATGGCGGCGCAGTTGACCGAGATCATCGGCGCTTTAGCGCGCCGCGATAAGTTGTGTAGGGCGCGTGCGACTAACTCTTTGCCGGTGCCCGACTCACCTTGGATTAGCACCGTCGAGTCGGTGGGTGCAACCCGGCGGATTTTATTGTAAAGGTCCTGCATCGGTGCACAGGAGCCAATAATACCGATTTCGCTGTCGGCATTGGTCGGACTTTTATCGCTGCTGGCGCGGCTATTGCTGGCCACAGCGCTGCGCTCGGCGGGAGCTTTTTTGCTGTCTTGGCGGTCGCGTAAAATGCGCGCCACGGTTTGCAGCATCTCGTCGTGGTCGAAGGGTTTGGCGATGTAATCAATCGCACCCATTTTCATCGAGTCAACGGCCGAGCGCAGGCTGGCGTAGCTGGTCATGATCAGCACCGGCGCACCTTGCGCCAGTTTGATCATTTCAGTACCCGGTGCACCAGGCAGGCGCAGGTCGCTGACGATCAAATCAAAGCTGGCAATGCTGAAACGCTCTTGCGCCTCTTGCACTGAACCGGCTTCGCTGACTTGATATTGATTGCGCTCAAACAGCCGTCGTAGGGCTGAGCGGATGATGGTTTCGTCTTCGACGATGAGAATGTGCGGCATCAATTAAAACTCTCTCGACGGTCTGCGGTGGTAACGGATTGCGCATCAATATGCCTCGGCAGGGTTACCCGAAAGCGGGTGCCACGCTGGTGCTCGAGGTCGGCTGGGCTGTCAATGGTGATCTGGCCATAATGCTCTTCCACGATCGAATAGACCAGCGCAAGGCCGAGTCCGGTGCCTTGGCCTGGATCTTTGGTGGTGAAAAACGGCTCGAACAGGCGGTCGATAATGGCTTGTGGAATACCACTGCCTTCGTCCTCAACCAGTAACTCGATGGTTTGTTCTGATGCGTTGGTTTTTACTCGGATAATTCCGCCTGGGGAGGACGCGTCGCGGGCATTCGACAGCAGGTTAATCAGCACCTGCGCCAAGCGTTGCGGGTCGCCACTGACCAAATGTTGCGGGTCGCAGAGGTTGAAAAACTGCACGTCCACGCTGTTGCGATTGAGCGCCAGCAGGCTGATTGCCTCTTGCGCGACGTCGGCCAGGCAGACCACTTCCTCGTTGTGCTGATGGTTGCCGGCATGGGCGAAACTCATCAGCGACTGCACGATGCGCGACACCCGTTTGGTTTGCTGCAAAATTTGCGTGCTGATTTCAATTAGTTCGGCGTCGTCTTCGCGCTCGTAACGCAGGTTTTGCGCCAAGCAATCGATTCCGGTAATAGGGTTGCCAATTTCATGGGCGACGCCTGCCGCCAAGCGACCAATCGAGGCGAGGCGTTCGGAGTGGGCCAGCTTGTCTTCAAGCAATTGGGTGTCGGTGAGGTCTTCGAGCAAAATCACCAAGCCGGTGTTACCCGGCGACAGCGGTTCGCTGATGGCCGCTTTGCGCAAGTTAAACCAGCGGATGTGGCCGTTTAGTTCGACCCGCTGTTTATGTAAATGCTCCACCGGCACCTGTACGAAGCAGCCGAGCAGGCTTTTCCACGGTTCATCCAAGGTGCTTAAGCGCGAGCCTATGACCTGCTGCGCGGATATTTGCGTGAGGTCTTCCATGGCCAGGTTCCACATCAGGATTTCCTGATCTTTGGCCAGTGAGCAAACCCCCATCGGCAGCTCTTGCAGGGTTTGCCGGTGATAGCGGCGCAGGGTGTCGAGTTCGGCGGCCAAGCCGGTCAGACGTGAGCGATAGTCTTCGAGGCGGCTTTCAATAAAGTGAATGTCTTCGCTGACATAGCTTTCACTACCCGACTTATAAGGTAAAAAGTTTTCCACCATTTCTTGCGCCACCCCCGGGCCCATCAGCCCAGAAAGGTTGGCTTCGAGGCGATCGCGTAGACGCCGCAAGGCGTACGGGCGATGTTCGTCGAAGGGCAGCTGCAAATCGCGTAGCGCTTGCTCGACTTCTTTTTGTGCGGCCATGGCGCCCAGTGGTTTGGCCAGCTGGTTGGCGAAGTCTTGCGGGGAGTGCACCAGCAGCTCTCGGCGTTGTGGGCGCGACACGTTGTCCACCGCGCAGGCTTCGGCGGCGCTGCGTTCTTCACTGCTGGCCTCGGTAAACAACGACACCAAGCTGAAGGCGAGAATATTGGCCGCCAGTGAGGCGATGGCGGCGAGGTGCCAGTTGCTGTCGCTGAGCGTGTAGGTCAGGTTGAGTAGCGGGAGATGGATTTCTTGCAGACTAAACAGTAGCGGTAGCAGGGTGCTGACCAGCCACACGGCAATCCCGGCCAGTAGCCCGGCGATAAAGCCACGGCGGTTAGCCGTTGGCCAATAGAGTACCGCCAGCACTCCGGGTAAAAACTGCAGGGTGGCCACGAACGAGGCAATGCCTAGGTTGGATAGATCTTGCTCGGCGCCCAGCAAGGCATAAAAGCCGAAGGCCGCCATGATAATGGTGGCGATCAGGGCGCGGCGCGTCCACTTTAACCAGCGATAGATATCGCCCTCGGCCGGCGGCTGATACAGCGGTAACACCAGATGGTTGAGGACCATGCCGGAGAGCGCCAAGGTCATCACAATAATCAAGCCACTGGCCGCCGAGAGCCCGCCGATGTAGGCGATTAAGGTCAGTAGGTCGCTGTTGACCGCAATGCCTAAACCGAGGGTGAAATACTCGGGGTTGGTCGGCGTGCCGAGCTTCAGACCGGCCCAGAGAATCGGCGGTACGGCCAAACTAATCAGCAGCAAAAACAGTGGGAAACCCCAGCTGGCGGTAATCATTGCGCGTGGGTTGAGGTTCTCGCTAAAAGCCATGTGGTACATGTGCGGCATGACGATGGCCGAGGCGAAGAACATTAAAATCAGGGTTCGCCATGGGCCTTCTTCCAGCGGGGTGCTGAGCGCCTGCAGGGTGTCGTGGTTTTGCCGGAGCCAATCGCTCAGTTCCGCGAAGCTGCCGAACACACCGTACACCGCATAGAGACCAATGCAGGCCATGGCGATTAGTTTGACCAGTGACTCGAAGGCAATCGCAATCACCAAGCCTTGGTGTTTGCCGCGCGCGGCCACGTGACGTGAGCCAAAGAGAATGGTGAATAAAATGATCAGCGCGCAAAAGCTTAGGGCTACGCGGTTTTGCACCGGCTCGTGGGTGAGGATGCCGATCGAGTCGGTGATGGCTTGAATCTGTAAGGCCAGCAACGGCAGCACGCCAATCAACATAAACAGGGTGGTCAGGGTGCCCGCCCAGGTGCTGCGAAAGCGAAACGCGAAGAGGTCGGCGAGCGAGGCCAGTTGGTAGGTGCGGGTGATGCGTAAAATTGGATAGAGCAGTACCGGCGCCAGCAAAAACGCGGCGGAGATGCCCAAATAAATGGCTAAAAAACCATAGCCGTATTGGTAGGCCAAGCCCACGGTGCCGTAAAACGCCCAAGCGCTGGCGTATACACCCAGTGACAGGGTGTAGGTCAATGGATGGCGAATCACCCAGCGGGCGATCCAGCCGCGCTCGGTAATCCAGGCCACGCCAAACAGAATTAATAAGTAGCCGGCGCTGATCAGGATCAGCTGGCTGAGGCTAAAGCTCGTCAGCATTAGGTGGGCTCTGCGAATAAATATAAAGGACGGTCAGCGGGCTTTGCCGCTGCTGGTCAAGGCTGGTTGGCATCTCAGAGCTCGTCAGCATCACGCGGACTTTGTAGGATAAAAGTCACCACAATCAAGATCAGCCACAGCAGGTAGGGGCGATACCATTCGCCATCGGCGTCGATCCACCAATCCATGATGGTTGGGGAAAATAGATAAATCCCCACCACCAAAAGCAATACCAGCCGGTAGATGTACATGTGCAGTCTCGCGTCGAGTAGGTGGGCATGGTAGCGGAACGCGAGTGGCATAAGCCACCTGTCGGCCTAGGGGTTGTTGAGGTTTCATCGCGAGCCGCGAATGCAACATCAGCAGGCCCTAATGCTGGCTTATCGCAGCTGCGCTTCGGCCAACTGCATGACTTTCGGGATGCGCTCGGCTTGCCAGTGTTGCGCGGCCCAGTTGAGGATGGCGCTGGGGGTTAGCTCCAGCAGTTGTGTCGGTGCTTCTTGGCCCAGTGCGCGCAAGGCTCGCAGCAGTAACGGCCGCGCTTGTGCGGTTGGCAGTGGCGGGGCGCGGTAAGACTTGCCCAGTTTGTGCCCGTCCGGCTGGGTAATCAGTGGCACATGCAGGTAGCGCGGGGCGGATGCACCGAGCAGTTCTTGTAGGTAAAGCTGGCGCGGGGTGGAGTCGAGCAGGTCGGCACCGCGCACTATGTTGTTGATGCCTTGCGCGGCGTCGTCGATGACTACCGCTAATTGATAGGCGTACAGGCCATCGCGGCGGCGGATCACAAAGTCGCCCACCTCACGGCCCAAATGCTGGGCAAAGTCGCCTTGCACGCGGTCATTAAATGCATAGCTCAACTCGGGCACGCGCAGGCGAATCGCCGCGTCCGCCCATGGGTGTCCGGCATTGCGGCATAGGCCGGGATAAATACCCTGATAGGCTTCCAGTTGTTTACGCGAGCAAGTGCAGGCATAGGCCAGACCTTGGCTGAGCCAGCGTTGCAGCACTTCGGCGTAGGCGTCGTGGCGCTCACTTTGGCGCATCACCGGGCCATCCCACTCAAAGCCATAGCTTTCTAAGGTGCTTAAAATGGCGCTCTGGGCACCGGCGACTTCGCGGGGTGGGTCGAGGTCTTCGATGCGCAGCAACCAACGGCCGCCGACCGCGCGCGCATCTAAATAGGAGGCCAGTGCTGCCACCAACGAGCCAAAGTGCAGGTAACCGCTGGGGGTTGGGGCGAAGCGGCCAATGTAAGGTGGCGAACTTGTCATTAGCTTGGCTCAGCACGCGCGCAGAGAGGCAGGTGATAAATACCGTAGGGCCAGCGCAGTCCAGAAACAACACGGGGCGCCGAAGCGCCCCGTACTGGGATCAGGAACCGATCTGTTTTTCGCGGATTTCCGCCAGGGTTTTGCAGTCAATGCAAAGCGTGGCGGTAGGCCGGGCTTCGAGACGGCGGATGCCGATTTCGACGCCGCACGAGTCACACCAACCGTAGTCGTTGCTCTCGATCAGCTGCAGGGTTTCGTCGATCTTCTTGATCAGCTTGCGCTCGCGATCACGGGCGCGCAGCTCCAAGCTGAACTCTTCTTCTTGGCTGGCACGGTCTGAGGGGTCGGCGAAGTTAGCCGCTTCATCCTGCATATGGTGCACGGTGCGATCAACTTCCTGCATCAGCTCGAGCTTCCAAGCTTGCAGAATGCCGCTGAAGTGCGCGCGCATCGGCGTGCTCATGTACTCGTCGCCCTTAACTTCTTTATAAGGGGTGAAGCCACGATTCAGTGGGCTGCTGGTTTTGGCTGCGGCTTTCGCTTTAGCTTTGGTTGGTGCTTTTTCGGGTGCTTTGGTGGGCATGGCAGTCCGCCTCTGAGTGTCTCTAATCCACTGCGCAGTAACGCTATCCTTTGCCAGTTGAACTGGCCCTGCGGCTGCAAGCGGGCGAACTTACCAGAACACTTCGGGCTACGCCACTCCCGGTTGTCGCGCTTGCTACTGTTGTTGGCAATGCATGGGTAGAATTGCCGGCTTTATTTAGCCGAGCAAAGTCCATGGCCCCGCTCTACAGCGCGCGTAGCCGCGCCATTGAACCTTTTCATGTTATGGCACTTTTGGCCCGCGCCAATCAATTACAGGCAGACGGTCATGATGTGATCCATTTGGAGATCGGTGAGCCAGACTTCGCCACCGCCGCGCCTATTATTGCTGCCGGACAAGCGGCGCTGGCGGCCGGCCAGACCCGTTACACCGCCGCCCGTGGCTTGCCGCAATTGCGCGAGGCGATCAGCCATTTCTATCAGCAGCGTTATCACGTCAGCATCGACCCGCAACGGATTTTGATTACCCCCGGTGGCTCGGGTGCCTTGCTGTTGGCCACCAGTTTGTTGGTCGACCCTGGTAAACACTGGCTGCTGGCTGATCCCGGCTACCCCTGCAATCGACATTTTTTGCGCTTGGTTGAAGGCGCAGCGCAGCTGGTGCCGGTCGGGCCGGCAGAGAATTATCAACTGACCCCTGAGTTGGTGGCGCGGCATTGGGATGCCGACAGCGTTGGCGCGCTGGTCGCCTCGCCAGCCAATCCGACCGGCACCTTGCTCAGTCGTGAGCAGTTGGCCGCTTTGTCCCAAGCCTTGCACCAGCGCGGCGGGCATCTGGTGGTGGATGAGATTTATCACGGTCTGACTTACGGGGTGGACGCCGCCAGTGTGCTGGAGGTGGATAACGACGCCTTTGTGCTGAATAGTTTCTCCAAATACTTCGGCATGACCGGCTGGCGACTCGGCTGGCTGGTGGCGCCAGAGGCTGCGGTGCCGGAACTCGAGAAGCTGGCGCAGAACCTCTATATCAGCGCCTCGACCATCGCCCAGCATGCAGCGCTGGCCTGTTTCGAGCCGGCCACCTTGGAGATTCTTGAACAGCGCCGGCACGAATTTCAGCGCCGCCGGGATTTTCTCCTGCCGGCCTTGCGCGAGTTAGGCTTCGCCATCGAAGTGGAACCCGAGGGCGCCTTCTATCTATATGCCAATATCAGCGCCTTTGGCGGCGATGCCTTTGCCTTTTGCCAGCACTTCTTGGAAACCGAGCATGTGGCCTTTACCCCGGGGCTGGATTTTGGCCGGTATCAGGCCAGTCAGCATGTGCGCTTTGCCTATACCCAAAGTGTGCCGCGCTTGCAGCAAGCGGTTGAACGCATCGCCCGTGGCCTGAAAAGCTGGCGGCCCCATGCAGTTTGAACCGCCACTGGAACAGGGTCGTTTGCTCAAACGCTATAAGCGCTTCCTCGCCGATATCCAGACCGCCAGTGGCGAGCTGCTGACCATTCATTGCCCGAATACCGGTTCGATGTTCAATTGCATGCAGGAGGGCGGGCAGGTTTGGTTCAGTCGCAGTAATGACCCTAAGCGCAAACTGCCCGGCACCTGGGAGCTGAGCGAAACCCCGCAAGGGCGTTTGGCCTGCGTGAATACCGGGCGGGCCAATGCCTTGGTCGAGGAGGCGTTGCGCGCCGGGGTGATCAGCGAACTGACCGGCTTTACCGATTTACGCCGTGAAGTGCCTTACGGCGAGGAGCGCAGCCGGATCGATTTTCGCTTGGACTACCCAAGCGGCCCGGCCTTTGTTGAAGTTAAAAGCGTCACCTTGGGTTTTGCTGACTCGAACGTGGCGGCCTTCCCGGATGCCGTTACCTCCCGTGGCGCCAAACACCTGCGCGAGCTGGCGGCGCTGGCGCGCAACGGCGTGCGCGCGGTGCAGCTGTATTGCGTGAATCTGTCCGGCATCGAGGCGGTGCGCCCGGCCGTGGAGATTGATCCGGCGTACGCCCAAGGTTTGCGCGAGGCAAAGGTTGCGGGCGTGGAAGTGCTGGCCTATGGCGTCGAGATCAGCCCGCTGGAAATCCGCTTAGTGCGCAAGTTGCAGGTGCAGTTGTAGGGTGGGTTAGCGGCGCTACGCAGGCTCAAAGCCTCTGCTCGCACTCAGTGCGCCGCGTAACCCACCGAGCGGTTTCCGAGGTTTTGCGAAATGAGCGCGGCATAGACCCAATGTTGGATTACGCGGCGGCTTAAACCGTTGCGCAGCTTAAGCCTCGCCAGCCGCCGCTAACCCAACCTACGAATGCCCGGCCTCAGGTAATTAACAACCTGGCGGGGATCAACACGTAACTGGAGTAGAGCCTCCATTTACACCCTGAGCCAAATCCCCTCGGCATCTTCGCGGCAAGCGAGGGCCTGTAACGATTGCCCCGCGCAAGGCCCGGTCACGCATTCGCCGGACTCAATCAGAAACAGCGCGCCGTGGGTGGCGCACTGAATCATGCTCTGGCTGTGGTCGAGAAACTGATCGGCTTGCCACTCCAGCGGCACGCCGCGATGCGGGCAGCGATTGCGGTAGGCGTACACCTGCCCATCACGGCGCACGGCCAGCAGGTTAATGCCATCCAGTAAAAAGCCCCGGCTCTGACCTTCGATCAGTTGCTGCGGGGCGCAGAGAAATTTCATCGGTGTCTCCTTATGAGCGGGTGGATTATCCCGCTCATAAGGCGTCAGCGATAGCGGCGCATGGCAACGTGCCGGTTAGATCTCCCAAACCAAGTTGGCCGCGGCATACCGGCCAGGTTGGCTAAAACGGTCGAGGCTTGGGCTGCTTTCGCTCAGGGTGCCGAGGTCGTTGCCGTTCCACTGCCAGTATTTTTTGTCGGTGAGGTTGTATAGGCCGGCGTTAACCGTGACCTGCTCGGTGATTTGCCACCAGCCATTCAGGTCGAGGATGCCGTAGCCCGGTGTGGCGAATTTATCTGGCGTGGCGCTGCGGTCGATGCGGTCTTTATTGGCCACCAGCGTCCAGGTTAGGTCGCTGCCAAACTGACCATTGGGCTCGCTGTAGCCGAGGGCAAACACGCCTTTGAGCGGGTCGATGCTGTTAATCGGTTGGCCGGTTTTATCGTTTTCGCCGTGGGCATAGGCCACCGAGCCGGTGAGGTGTGTGCCGTTGGGCAGGCCGAACTGATTGAGGAACAGCTCGCCCTTGGTTTCTGCGCCACGGATGGTGACTTGGTTGAGGTTGACGTACTGGAAATCGCCGAACGGGAAGCTGGCAGGGTTGCTGGAAGTGCGCACCTCTTGCTCGATAAAGTCTTGGTAGCGGTTATAGAACAGCGCCACGCCGAGGCTGCCGTAGTCATTTTGGCTGCGCAGGCCAAGCTCGAAGCTGTTGCTGGTTTCCGATTTTAAGTTGGGGTTGGCCAGGGTCTGGTACATCCCGGGGTTGACGAACTCGCCGAAGATTTCCACCGCTTGCGGTGCGCGAAAACCGGCGGCGTATTGGCCGTACAGGCTGACGGCCTCATTCAGTTGGTAGGTGGCGGCAAACTTGGGTGACCAGGCCGAATCTTTATAGGTCGGCGGATTGGGGTTGGTGGCGGCGCTGTTGAGGTAGTTTTGCGTGACGTGCGGAGTCAGCTCGTAGTGGTCGTAACGCAGCCCCGGCAGCAGGGTCCAGTTGCCAATTTCGATGCTGTCTTGGACAAAGGCGGCGTAGTTCCAGGTGGTTGGGTCGGGGAAATCGCTGGTTGGTTTTACCGGGGTGGTCACGCCGCTGTTCAGCAGGGTTTCTGCGCCTTCGCGCAGGTTGGAGTTTTCTAGGCGCTTGATATCGACGCCGTAGGTCAATTGCTGGGCCACCTCGCCAGAGACTATGTGTTTGTCCAATTGCAGGTTAGCGGCCATGAGTTTTTCGTTGTAGTAAGAATCCCGGGTGCGGTAACGCGCGCCGCCACCGACTACGCGGTCTTGAAAGGTTTGCTGGCGGGTTTCACTGTCTTGGTGGGTCAGCTGCCATTTCACTTGATCGGCCAGCAGGCTGTCGATCTGCAGGCTGTGGTCGAGGCTGAAGCGCTCGCGATCGACGTTGTCTTTGGCATCCGAGGTGCGTATGGCCGCCGTTTTGCTGTATTCGCTGAGGACCTTGGTGTCGGTTTGGCTTTGGAACTTGTCGTAGGTGAGCTGCAGGCGTTGGCCTTCGGCGTAGTCCCAGCCGAGCTTGGCCAGCAGGTTGTCGGTGCTGGAATCGAGCGGGTTGGCTTTAGTGCGGCTGACGCCGATGCCGCCAACGTTGCCCGCCGTGTCGCGAGACTGGCCGCTGCGCTGGCCGATATTCAGCAGCGCATCGAACTCACCTTGGCGGCCGGCGACCGTGGCGCTTTTCAGCCAGGTATCGTCGCTGCCATCGTAGCCGGTTTTCAGGCGGGCGTAGAGGTCGTCGCCGGCCTCTAGGTAGTCACTGGCGTCCTTGCTCAGGAAACTCACCGCGCCACCAATCGCATCGCTGCCGTACAGCGAGGAGGCGGGGCCACGGATGATCTCCACGCTTTTCATGCTGTCGAGGTCGACATAGTTGCGCTGGGCGCTGAGGAACTGGCCGAAGGTAAAGGTGTTCGGCACGCTTACCCCGTCGACTTGGGTGAGCACTCGGTTGCCACCCAAACCGCGAATGCTAAAACCCGACAAACCGAAGCGGCTGCCGGTGCCGCCGACCGACACGCCCGGTTCGTAGCGCACCAATTGTTGGATATCCATGATGTTTTGCTGGTCGATGTCGCGCTCGTTAATCACCGACACTGTGCTAGGCACCTGAGCCAGTGTTTGCTCATTGCGGGTGGCGGTCACAGTCACGGTATCGAACTGGGTTGGGGTTTTTTCCGTGGCCAAGGCCAGCGACGGTGATAACAGCAGCAGTGCTAGGTAAGAGCGGCTGGCAAAGGGTGGATGCAAGGGCATGGACTGACTCTCGATGAGGGCAATTGGGTGAGCAGGGCGAGCGGATGTGCGCTACGCCGACCGTGGGTGGCTGCTCGAACGGGCCGTTGATTGGCGCTCGTCAACCGGCGCTGGTGGCCGTGGGTTGGCAGCGGCAGCGACCTTAAACGAGCTTGACTCTCAAATGCAAGTGATTATCATGTAGATTAAATCTCTGCACGATATGCCCGCTAATGCTGCGTTTACTCCTCTGTTTATTGCTTTCGCTCGGCCTGCACGCGTTCTGTGCTGGGCTGCTGCGCGCCTCCTTGGCGCAGGCCGGCGAAACGCCTGCGCAGGCGTTGCCGCAGGTGGTGCAGCTGATTAGTTTGGCGCCGCTGGCCGCCAGCCCGCCGCTTGCGCCCGCCGTAGCTAAGCCGCTGTTGGCGACGCAAGCGGCAAGCCCTAAGCCTGCGTCGCCAGCGCTGGCGCCGGCCAAGGTACGGCGGACGCCTAAGCCGCTGGCGGCTGTGCGCCAATCCCTCGAACCGGCTAAGCCAGCAGCACCCGCCGAGTCAGTGGCTAACGCTCGCCCATCGAACCCGGCTGCTGTTGTCTCGCCGGCTTTGCCAACCGCGGGCCGCGCCCCGGCAGTGGTCCCGCTACAGGCGGCTAGGCCTGAAGTGCTCAGCCTTAAACCGAGTTTTGCGCAAGCACCGCCGCCACCGCGTTATCCGGCGCAGGCGCGGCGGCGTAACCAGCAAGGCGTGGTGTTGCTGGAGGTGCGTTTGGATGCGCGTGGCGAGCAGCGTGAGTTGACGCTGCTGCGCTCCTCCGGGGTGCCCAGCCTCGACCACGCGGCGCTGACGGCCGTTGCCAGTTGGCGTTTTCGCGCCGAGGTGCGCGACGGCCACAAGGTGCCGAGTCGTGTGCAAATCCCGATTGAATTTGCCTTAACGGCAACCCGTTGATCCTTAAAGGAGTACTGCAATGAATTTACAACCTCAAACTATCCCCGCTGAAAATGATCTGTACCTGGCCTGGCAAGTGCTGCGCCGCGAGCAGCCGCGCTTGCGCACCCGCGATGCCGCCGAGCAACTGGCCGTGAGTGAGGCAGAACTGACGGCCAGTCGTCTGGGCGTCGATGCCTTACGTTTGCGCCCGGATTGGGCCACGTTGCTGCCGGCGTTGGGTGAGTTGGGTTACATCATGGCGCTGACCCGCAACGAGCATTGCGTGCATGAGCGCAAGGGTTATTACCGTGACGTGACGGTGATGGGCAGCGGCCAGATGGGCTTGGTGGTGTCGGCAGATATCGACCTGCGGCTATTTCTCGGCGGTTGGGCCAGTGTGTTTTCCATCGACGAGGACACCGCTCGGGGGCGTCAACGCAGCATTCAGGTGTTCGATCAGCAGGGCGTCGCCGTGCACAAGGTGTTCCTCACTCAGGACAGTCAAGCAGACGCTTGGACGCCACTGTTGGAGCGCTTTCGCGCCGCCGAGCAAAGCCCCGAGTTGAATCTGCAACCCTTGCCGCCGGCGGTGCCGAGCAAACCCGATAGCGCGATTGATGTCGAATCCCTGCGGGCCAACTGGGCGAGCCTGAAGGACACCCATCATTTCTTCGCCTTACTGAAGAAGCATGCCACCGCCCGCACTCAGGCCTTGCGCCTAGCCGGCCGGGAATGGGCTGAGCCACTGGCGCTGAGCCAGTTGCCGACTTTGCTGGAGCAGGCCGCTGCCGGCGAGGTGCCGATTATGCTGTTTGTCGGTAACCGCCACTGCATTCAGATCCACAGCGGGCCGGTGCGTAATCTGCGTTGGCTGGACAGCTGGTTCAATGTGCTGGATGCCGAGTTCAACCTGCACCTGCAAACCCGTGGGGTGACTGAGTTATGGCGGGTGCGCAAGCCCAGCAGCGACGGGGTAATCACCAGTTGGGAAGCCTTCGACGCTCAGGGCGAGTTAGTCCTGCAGCTCTTTGGCGCGCGCAAGCCGGGGGTGCCCGAGCTGCCGGCGTGGCGCGCCTTGGCCGAGGCCTGCCCGGCCTTGGAGGTCTGAGATGCGGCGCTGCAAGTTAACCCTGTTGGCGCTGTGCAGCGCCTTATTGGCGGCGCCGCTAGCGCAAGCCGAACCATTGCAGCAGGCCGAACCTTTGCTGCAGCGTTGGGTAAGTGCCGGTGGCGCACTCAGCGAGTGGCTGGTGCTGCTGGGCGCTGAGGCGAAGTTGGTCGGTGTGGATAGCACCAGCCAGCACCCGCAATCATTACGTCGCTTGCCGGGTATCGGCTACCAGCGTCAGCTGGCCGCCGAAGGCATTCTCGCGCTGCGCCCGGATGTATTGCTGGGCACTGAAGATATGGGCCCGCCGCCGGTGCTGGCGCAGATTAAGGCGGCCGGGGTACGGGTGGAGGTGTTGTCGGCCGGTGCCGATCTCGCTAGTTTGGCGAGCAATCTAACCCGTATGGGCGTTTTGCTCGGTGCCGAGCAGCAGGCCCAGCAAGCCTTGGCGACCTATCGGCAACGTTTGCAGCAACAGACCGAGTGGATTGCCCAAGCGCGCCAGCAACAAGCGGCGCCCAAGGTGCTGTTAGTGCTCGGCCATGCGGGCGGGAATCCGCTGGTGGCGGGGGAAAATACCCTTGGCGATTGGCTGATAGAGCAGGCTGGCGGGCGTAATTTGGCCCGTCATCAAGGCTATAAGGCGTTGTCCAGCGAAGCCCTGACGGCGCTGGATGCCGATGTGCTGATCGTCGCCGATCGCAGTCTCAGTGGCGCGGCAGCGACGGCGGCGTTACTCAAGAACATGCCGGTATTGGCGACGGGTCGCGCGGCGCAACAGGGGCGAATCGTGCCGCTCGATCCGAGTCTGTTGGTCGGCGGCCTAGGCCCGCGACTGCCGGATCAGCTGGCGGCTTTGGCGGCAGGCTTTTATCCTGCGTCGCACGCCCTGACCGCCGACGCTAAGAGCCGACCATGATCGCTGCCGTTAAACCCCGTTCCTTGCTGCTGGCCCTGAGTGCGCTGTTGCTGCTGGCCTTTTGGCTGTCACTGGCACTGGGGCCGGTCAGTTTGCCGCTGCTGGATACCCTCAAAGCCGGCTTGCGCCTCTTGGGCGTGCCGCTGGATGGTGCCGGTTTGCAGCAGGCCGAGTTAATCGTTGGGCAAATCCGCTTGCCGCGCAGCCTGCTAGGCGTGGCGGTCGGCGCGGTGTTGGCACTGGCCGGGGTGGCCATGCAGGGCTTGTTTCGCAACCCCTTAGCCGACCCTGGATTGGTTGGGGTGTCTAGCGGCGCGGCGCTGGGCGCGGCCTTGGCCATAGTGGCGGGCAGTATGTGGGGCGGTATGCCGGCCGCGCTGGAACCGTATTTATTGTCCGTGTGCGCTTTTGCCGGTGGTTTAGGGGTAACCGCGCTGGTCTATCGACTGGGTCGACACGACGGCCAAACTAGCGTGGCAACCATGCTCTTGGCCGGCGTCGCACTGACTGCACTGGCCGGTGCGGCCATCGGTTTACTGACCTATTTGGCCGATGACGCCACGCTGCGCAGCCTGACTTTTTGGAATATGGGCAGTTTGAATGGCGCTAATTATGCGCGGCTGTGGCCGCTGTTAGTGGTTTTGGCCTTGGTGGCCTGTTGGCTGCCCCGCCGCGCGGCGGCCTTGAATGCGCTGTTGTTAGGTGAGTCGGAGGCGCGTCATCTGGGCTTTGCGGTTGAACGCCTGAAGCGCGAGCTGGTGTTTTGTACTGCGCTGGGGGTTGGCGCGGCGGTGGCGGCGGCCGGCTTGATTGGTTTTATCGGCTTGCTGGTGCCACATCTGTTGCGCTTGCTGGTGGGCCCGGATCACCGCCTGTTGTTGCCCGCCTCGGCGTTGGCCGGGGCCAGCCTGCTGCTGTTGGCGGACTTGTTCGCACGCTTACTGATGGCCCCGGCCGAGTTGCCGATCGGCATAGTCACAGCCTTGCTGGGCGCACCTTTCTTTTTGTATTTACTGGTTCGGGAACGGCGCTGATGCTTGAAGTTGAACAATTGCGCGTACAGCGCGGCGCACGCACGGTGCTCGATGACCTCAGCCTGCAACTATTGCCGGGTCAGGTGTTGGGGGTGCTGGGGCCAAACGGTGCGGGCAAGAGCACCTTGCTCGGTGCGCTAAGTGGCGAGTTGGTGGCGGCCAGTGGGCGGGTGCTGCTGGATGGTCGGCCGTTGGCTGCTTGGCCTGGGCCTGAGCGGGCACGGCGGTTGGCGGTTTTGGCGCAGAGCTCCACGCTGGATTTCGCCTTTCGGGTCGAGGATGTGGTCGCTATGGGCCGTTTACCTCATGCCAGTGGACGTGAACTGGATGGGCAGATTGTCGCGGCGGCCCTAGCGGCAGCCGATGTGACTTATCTAAGCGGGCGCAACTACCTGACCTTGTCCGGTGGTGAGCGTCAGCGCGTGCATTTGGCTCGGGTCTTGGCGCAATTATGGCCGGGCGGAGCAGGGCAGGTCTTGCTGCTCGATGAGCCGACTTCGATGCTGGACCCGCTGCACCAACACAGCACCTTGCAAGCGGTGCGCGATTTCGCTCAGCGCGGCGCGGCGGTACTGGTGATAGTCCACGATTTGAATCTGGCCGCGCGCTATTGCGATCGTTTGTTATTGCTGGCCGATGGTCGCCCGCACGCACTAGGTACGCCGGATGAAGTGCTGCAACCGGCCACGCTTAACGCAGTATTCGGTTTGCAGGTGTTGGTCCAGCGCCATCCCGAGCGTGACCATCCATTGATCGTGATTCGTTAAAGGTTTTCTATGCGCCTATTGCTCTGTTGTGGTTTGTTGCTGTTGGTCGCCTGCCAGGCGCCTGCACCCTTGCCGCCGTTGCCCGCATGGCAAAGCTCACAAGGGCATGAACATGCGGATCTCGGTTTGATTGTCGATCTGCGCAGCGGCGCTCGCTTGACTCCGGCGCAACTGGTCGAGCAGTTGGCCGCCGCAGAACGGGTGTTGGTCGGTGAGCAGCACGACAATCCCGATCACCATCGTCTGCAATTGTGGCTGTTGCAGGCCTTGGCGGCGCAACGGCCGCAAGCCAGTGTGCTGCTGGAGATGCTCAACCCGGATCAGCAAGGCAAAGTCGCTGCCGCTCATGCCGCGACCTTGAACGGGCAAACGCCGGCGGATCTGCCGGCGGCCTTGGCCTGGCAAAAGAACTGGGACTGGGCGCTGTACGGGCCAATTGTCGCTTATGCGCTGACGCAGCCGTACCCGTTGCAGGCGGCCAATCTGAATCGCAGTGAAATCATGCAGATTTACGCCCAACGCCCGAGCTTAAGCGGGGCGCGCTCAACGGCGGCGCCGGTGCGCGACAGCTTGCTGGCGGATATTCGTGAATCGCATTGTGGCTTGCTGCCGGAGGCGCAATTACCGGCCATGTTGGCGGTGCAGCAACAACGTGATCGGCGCATGGCCGAGCGCTTGCTGGCGGCACCCACGCCGGCGTTGCTGATCGCTGGGGCTTTTCATGTGCGCCGCGATCTGGGCGTGCCTGTGCACCTTGCCGATCTGGGCGTCGAGTCTGGCACTCTGGTTTTGCAACTGGCGGAGGTCGGCAAGCCGGTCAGCGCAGCCAGCGCCGATTTTGTCTGGTACAGCGCCGCACTGCCTGAGCAAGATCACTGCGCGGCGCTACGGCATTAATCGCCAGCGCCACGCAGCGCAATCCACACGCGGCTAAATGCGCGCCCTCAGCCAATAACTAGGCGCGGTACCCGTTAAGTGTTGGCCACAAAACGTAGTGTGGGCTTTAGCCCAGCAAACCCTTACCGAGCGGCGGTGGGCTGAAGCCCACCCTACAGAATCGACCTACAACCGCTAACGGGCACATAACCAATAACTAGATCGCGCCGAGTCTGGCGCGCTTGGCTTTATTACAGGCAAAAAAAGACCCAGGTGTGAGCTGGGTCAAAACCGTGTTTAGCCTGATGAGGAGATAACCTGAAAGTCCGACCTGGTTTTCAGCTTACCGGCTGATCTCGCGATCAACTGATCCAATAATAACAATTCTCATTCGCAAGTCAACGGTTTTTGCGTAACAAATAGTTTGTTCTGGCAGAAGCTAACGACCCGGCACTGGGCCGGGTCGTGGGTTGCGCGTTGGCAGAGTTGCTCAGCTTATTCCGTGGCGGGCAGCCGCAACTGGGTGACTTCTTTGTTGAGTAAGTCGATGCGCCGCGCCATGCTCTCGATCAGGCTGTGGGCGATGCGCGGGTTGCTTTGCATCAAACTCAAGAATTGCTCCTTGGGAATGATCATCACCGTGCAGGGTTCGCTGGCGATCACCGTGGCGCTGCGTTTCTCGCGGGTAAACACGGCCATGGCACCGAAAATTTCATCCTTTTGCACGTCGCCAACTTTGTGCCCGTCAACATAGGCCTCGGCGTGGCCCTCGATGATTACGAACACATGCTCGGCTTCGTCGCCTTGGTGAATCAGCTCTTCGCCGGCGGCAAAGCTCTGGAAACCGGTGGCTGGACGGATTTCTGGCTGCTTGAGCCGTGACAGCGCGTCCGAGAGCAGGGCGGTATGGCCGAGCAAGTACTGCACGAACATTTCTTGGCGCTGCTCATCGGCATAAATATGCTGGAACACTGCCGAGCGTGAATAGGGGATCAGGCTGATGGGCTCCTCGCTGCTGTAACGGCAGCTCGGTAGCTCAATGCCTTGGCGCAGGCCGACGAGATCGCCTTCTTGCAGATAAAACAGTGGGCGGCCATCAATTAGGGCGTGCAGCAGGCCATTTTCAATCACGAATAATTGATTGATCGGCAGCAGCGGCCCTAGGTCTTCGATCTTATCAAAGCACAACGCCGGCCCTGCCGGCTCGAGACCGTCGAGCAGTTGTGTGGGCAGGCTTTGCAGGCGGCTGATCAGTTGGTCGGCATAGGCCGGTTGCTCACCGAGTAAATACATGCGCGAAATTCCTTGAGCGGTCTGATCTGGCAAAATACAGGGATGTTCTCATCACAATAAGCGCTGCGCGGATTTACCACAAATATCGTGGTTAGAGGCTGTGAGCTAGCGCTTGTTGTGGCTTGATTGCGCAGCGAGCAAGCCATTTAACTCGGCTTTGTGGGCTGGCGGCAAGTCGTTCCAGTTTACATCCATGAGCGCCCCTTCAATGGCGTAAAGCAGCACCTTTGAGGCGCGAAAACCGCGTGCTTTGACCGCGCGGTAGGCATCCACGGCGCCGAGCCGGCGTAAATCCGAGGCGCTATGGATGCCTGAGGCATGCAGCCACTGGGCGGAGGTTTTGCCGAGATTTTTCAGCTCTAGAAGTTCGTCGTGCATTGAGCCTCCGTGCGCTACAGATTACGCATCTAGTTGTTAGGGGTAGCCAACTGGAAAGTGTAGCGGTCATTTAGCATTGTGCGACGCTCACGACCTTGTGTGACATTGACTGTTGGTATGCCCGAGGACGGCCTGTGGTGCGTGGCCACCGTTACTTGGTGCGATAGCGCAAGCGCGTACCGAAGTTGACCGACATGAGTATTTCATCGGCGCTTAGCTCTTCGGGGAAGTACGCCCCAGAGATTTGCGCGTGCGCAAGGCTGGCACCCTGCATGCAGCTCTCGCGTAAATCCAGCCCGCGTAAATCGGCGCCGCGAAAGTAGGCATCGGTAAAACGCACGCGAGTCGCATCTAAGGTGCGCAGGTCGAGACCGCGGAAGTCTCCGCTGCACAGGTCAATCTCGCCTTCTTGAGGTTTTTGTGCGTTAAAACCGGCAACATTTTCACCGCGAATCAGGCGATACAGTGGGCTTTCAAGCTGACGTGGATGGCTCATGGGACACTTCCGTTGATGGACTCAAGGCAAGTATAGAGGGCGCTACGAGGCTTGCCTGCAGCGCCACTAAGTTATTCCCGGATGGGGCTTTAAATTCCCGGCAAATAGTTGCGCAGGCGGGTAATCAAGCTACTGAGGCTGTCAGTGTCATGGGTGTCAATGCGGATGCTGACGGCTTGCTCGGCGCTGTCGAGCGCCTCGCGGCTGGCGTGCTGGGCATCGATAATCGCTTGGGTGGCATCGGAGGGGTCTTGTTGGGCTGCTTGGCGCTGCGCCAGCCAGGTGCTGATGACCGCGTCTGGGGCGTGGCAGTCGAGAATCATCAAGGCAGCGCCGGTTTGTTCTGCTACCTGTTGGGCCGCTTGGCGTTGCTCGTGCTTGAGATAGGCAGCGTCGATCACTACGGCAAAGCCAGCCTGCAGGATGCGGGTAGCCAGTTGGTGCAGGCGTTGGTAAGTCGCTTGAGCGGCCTCAGTGGTGTAAATGCCCGCATTGATGTGGCCTTTTAGATCGGCGCTTTGCTCGCCGAGCATACGCTTGCGCTCGACATCGGAGCGCAAGCGTATGGCGCCTAAGGACTCAACCAAGCGCATCGCTACATGGCTTTTGCCGACGGCAGACACGCCGTGGGTGATGGCCAAAAAACTGGCAGGAATAGCGCTGTAGCTTTCGGCCAAGTTGGCATAAGGATCAAACGGCACTGCTCAGGGTCTTGCTCTTGGCCCAGACGGAACAGGCTGACCTTGGCGCGTACTAGGGCGCGGTAGGCTTTGTAGAAGTTGATGAGTTCGAGGGCTTGGTAGTCGCCGGTGTGCTCCAGCCAAGCGTTGATAAAGCGCCGGGACAGTGGTTTGAGGTCGCGGTCTTCTAAGTCCATGGCTAAAAAGGCCGCGTCCAGCGCGATATCAATCAGGCGGAACGGCTCGTTGAACTCGATGCAGTCAAACAGCACCACGCGGCCTTCCAGCAGAGTGGCGTTGCCTAGGTGAATGTCGCCGTGGCATTCGCGCACCGAGCCATTGGCGGCGCGCTGGTTGAGCAGCGGCTCAAGGCGGGCAAAGTTGCTCTCGGTCCAGGCCTCGAGCGCGTCGAGCTGCACTAGGTCGGCGGCGTCGCTGAGCATCGGCCGAATTTGCTCAAAGTTTTGCCGCATCGGTGCCGCGATGGCGACGGCATTACACAGCGGATGCTCGGCGGCCACCCGTGGGGTCTGCTGATGGAAGCTGGCGATTTGCGCCGCCAAGGTATCGATATGCTCGGCGCTCAACTCGCCACGCGCTTGCACCGCATCGAGCAGTTGGCTCTGGGGGAACTGACGCATTTGCAGGGCGTATTCAATCACCGGGCCTTGGCCATTCAGTTGCGGCGCGTCGCTGCTGCCGGTGATGGGCAGCACTTGCAGGTACAGGCCTTCGGTCAGGCGCTGGTTAAGGCGCAGTTCTTCGGCGCAAAAGTGCGCACGATCGGCCAGTGCGGTGAAGTCGAGAAAACCGAAGTTCACCGGCTTTTTAATCTTGTAGGCGAAGGGGCCGGTGAGCAGCACCCAAGAGATGTGTGTCTCGATAACCTGGAACTGCTCCACTGGGTGTGGAAACAGGGCCGGGTTTTGCAGGGCGGCAATCAGTGCTTGGCTCACGGTCAATCCTTGCGTTGGGCAAATTTAAGTTGGCCATTATGGCCTCTGTGCGCGCCTGTGCAAACCGCCGCAGTCGCCGCGTGGCCTCGCGCCGATGTGCGTATAATGCCGGCCTATGACTCGTTCTCGCTCTTCTCGTGCTCGCCCTAAACGCCGCTCTAACGGCTTACGTCCCCTCATAGGTTGGGCGCTTAAGCTCGGCTTGGTGGGCTTGGTGGTGCTCGCAGGCTTTGCTATTTACCTCGACGCGGTGGTGCAGGAGAAGTTCTCCGGTAAGCGTTGGACGGTGCCGGCCAAGGTTTACGCGCGGCCGCTTGAGTTGTTTGTTGGGCAGAAACTGGCCAAGGCCGATTTTTTGACCGAGTTAGATGCGCTCGGTTATCGCCGTGAAACTTCGCTGGCTGGGCCGGGTGCTGCGGTAGTGGTCGGCAATGATGTCAGCCTGCATACCCGGGGTTTCCAGTTTTATGAGGGCGCAGAGCCTGCGCGACCGCTGCGGGTGCATTTTTCTGGGGCTTATGTCGCCGGTTTAACTCAGGCCGGCGGTGCTAATTTGGCCGTTGCCCGTCTGGAACCTTTGTTGGTTGGCGGGCTGTACCCGGCGCACCATGAGGATCGAATTCTGATCAAGCTCGATCAGGCGCCGCCGTATCTGGTGCAAACCTTGGTGGCGATCGAGGACCGCGAGTTTTTTAATCATTACGGTGTTTCACCCAAGTCGATTGCCCGTGCGGTCTGGGTCAATGCCAGCGCCGGGCAGCTGCGTCAGGGTGGCAGCACCCTGACCCAGCAGTTGGTGAAGAACTTTTTTCTGACTAATGAACGCAGTCTCAGCCGCAAGCTCAATGAGGCGATGATGGCCTTGTTACTGGAGCTGCATTACAGCAAAGACGAAATTCTTGAAGCCTATTTAAATGAGGTGTTCGTTGGCCAAGACGGTCAGCGCGCGGTGCATGGCTTTGGTTTGGCCAGTCAATTTATGTTCAGTCAGCCATTGTCTGAGCTCAAGCTGCATCAGGTGGCCTTGCTGGTCGGTATCGTTAAAGGCCCTTCGTACTACAACCCACGGCGCTATCCAGAGCGCGCCCTTGAACGGCGGAATTTGGTTCTCGATGTGCTGGCCGAGCAAGGCATAGTTACTCCCGAGCAAGCGGCGGCGGCCAAGCGACAGCCGCTTGGGGTAACCCAGCGCGGCAGTCTGGCCGACAGCTCCTGTCCGGGCTTTTTGGATTTGGTTAAGCGCCAGTTACGGCAAGATTATCGTGACGAAGACTTGACCGAGGAGGGCTTGCGGATTTTCACCAGCTTCGACCCGATTCTGCAGTTGAAGGCCGAAGCCGCATTGGCTGAAACCCTCAAGCGTCTGACTGCCGGTAAGGGCAAAGCGCTGGATGAGGTCGAGGCGGCGATGCTGGTGACCAGTCCGGAAACGGGCGAGGTGCAGGCTCTGATTGGTAGCCGTCAGCCGCGTTTCGCCGGCTTTAATCGGGTGCTGGATGCCGTGCGGCCAATTGGTTCGTTGATCAAGCCGGCGGTGTATCTCACCGCATTGGAGCGACCGAGCCAATACACCCTGACCAGTTGGTTGAATGATGCGTCGTTTTCGGTCAAGGGCCAGGATGGGCAGGTCTGGAAACCGCAGAACTATGACCGTCAAGCCCATGGCAATGTTTTCCTTTATCAGGCCTTGGCCAACTCCTACAACTTATCTACCGCCAAGCTGGGTCTCGAATTGGGGGTGCCAACCGTGCTGAAAACCCTCGAGCGGTTGGGGGTGTCCCGTGAGTTTCCGGCGTATCCGTCAATGCTGCTGGGGGCCGGCTCGTTAAGCCCAATGGAAGTGGCCGGGATGTATCAGACCTTGGCTAATGGTGGCTTTAATACCCCGATACGCGGTATCCGCAGTGTGTTGACCGCTGAAGGTGAGCCACTCAAACGCTACCCGTTTCAGATTCAGCAGCGTTTCGATCCGGGCGCTATTTATTTGGTGCAAAACGCCATGCAACGGGTCATGCGTGAAGGTACTGGGCGTTCTGTGTACAGCCAATTGCCAGCCTCACTGACCTTGGCCGGCAAAACCGGCACCAGTAACGACTCGCGTGACAGTTGGTTTGCCGGTTTCAGCCAAGATTTACTGGCGGTGGTGTGGCTGGGGCGTGACGATAACGGCAAGACACCACTAACTGGCGCTACCGGCGCACTGCAGGTTTGGACTGGCTTTATGCGTAAGGCCGACCCTTTGCCCTTAGATATGCCGTTGCCCGATAACGTCATACAAGCGTGGATCGACCCGCGCACGGGGCAGGGCTCTGATCCTAGTTGCTCGGGCGCGCAACAGATGCCGTATATTCG
>JBILAR010000086.1:0-14868 GCA_044354115.1 Pseudomonas sp.
CCAGCCGATATTGCGATAGCGCAGCAGCGACAGGGGCGAGTCCGCGAGAAAACTTTGCTCCGTACTAAGTGCCTGCTCCAAGCCCTGTTCTATCCGCTCGGGTGCCACTTGGAAAGTTGGATCGACGCTCTGCCAGCCCACCCCAACTTGCCAGTACTCAACCCACGCATGCGCGTCGAACTGATGCACGGTTAAAAACTTACCGGCCGGATTTAACTCGCCGCCCTGATAACCCGCGACCACCCGTGCCGGAATTCCCGCAGCGCGCAACACAAAGGTCATGGCACCGGCGTAATGGGCGCAAAACCCGCGTTGGGTGCGAAACAAAAACTCGTCGATGCTGTTAATACCCACCGGCGGCGGCTTTAAGGTGTAGCCGAATGGCTCTTGGTTAAAGTGGCGCAACACCTGCTCAACCAAGGCCTCGCTGGACGGATATTGGCTTTTAAGCTCGAGCGCCCACGCGCGGCTGCGAGGATCACCGTCTTCGGGCAATTGCAAATTGCTCGCCAAACTAGCGGCGCTGGGCTCTGTGCCGCGCAGCGCTTGCGGCCATGAGTTCACTACATAGTGCAACACCTGCTCAACCGGCTGCCCGTGGCGCAAGCTGAAATCGCTATTTTGTTGCACGTGGGCGGTACTGCTCTGGGCCACGTCGAGGGCAAATAACCAGTTTTGCCCGCTGGGCTGCATGATGATGTCGTAACTCAACGCCACCCCGGTTTTGCTCCAAACGGCGGGGGCCGCCAATTGCGCCATTGGCGCTTGCGACCAGCGCCGGCCATCAAACTGCTGGTAGGTCATTGCCCGCCAGTACAACTGATTACGCGCCGGGACTGGCCCGGCAAAGGTGGCGCTAAACACCAGTTCGTCAGATTTACTCAACTCAGCCACATCGGCTGGGGTCATGTTGTCGCTCAGCCCGGTGCGCGCTTGAGTATTGGGATTGGGCATTGACCACAGTGGCCCAAGCCTTGGGAAAAATACAAACAGCAGCAGCATCAAGGGTAACGCTTGCGCCAGCATCACTAAGGCCAAGCGCAGCGTCGGCCAGGGCCGCATGGCCAAATGACTTTGCTGCAAACCAATCATGGCGGCCAGCAAGGCGCTGATGGGTAAGGCACTAAACGCCGCCGCCGTCAGGCTGTCATCAAACAGGTACGAGGTCACCACGCAAAAGAAGCCGAGAAAGATCAGTACCAAGGCATCGCGGCGGCTGCGTAGCTCGACTAACTTCAACACAAAGGCGGCGATCAGCAGCACCACGCCGGCATCTAAACCAATCAAACTGCCGCGCGACAACAACACCCCACAGCTGGCCGCCAGCATCAAGCCGGCTTTCGCCCAGGCATTGGGAAAACCGACCCGCATGCGGTAAATCTGGATGCGCCAGCCGGCGCAAAACAACCACAAGGTCAACACCCACAGCGGTAAATGGGCGATGTGCGGGATGATCACCAAGGCTTGGGCGACCAATAACCAGGTCAGACTGATGCGCGGAATCGCCGGCTGCGACGCGACGGCTTGGCTGCGGCTCATGCCGCGCTACCAAATAGCGCCAGCGCACGCAGACAGGCATCACGCTGCGCTACGCCACTGGCCACCGGCAACTCTAAACCGGGTAAGCGCAAGGCAAACGGCTGCTCTGCGGCGCACAGTTGCAAGACCCAATGACAGAGCATCGATAAGCGCGTTTCGACATCGCCGCCGAGCTGGCTGAAATCGAGGTAAATATCTCGCCCAGCCAGTGCCGCGAAGTCTTTAACCAGTAAACCTTGCCCGCGCGAGTAAGCCTTCCAGTGCAGGCGCTGTTTCGAATCGCCCGATTGATAAGCGCGCAGCCCTTGAAAGTCGTCACTGCCCGCCCCTCGGTTACGTACGCCCTCATCCTCCTCATCGCTACCGGTACCCACATGGGCCGGCAGATCCGCTGGCAGTGGCCGTGGATAAACCAGCAGTGCTTGATCTAAATCCAACCAACTCCAACTGAGCAAAATACCCAGCGGAAAGCGACTTTCCACCCGCACCCGTCCCGGCCGTAACCAGCCGCGCTGGGTGGCCAGTAGACTTAGCTCGCAACTGCTCACGCCATTTGCCGGCACATCCAACACCTGCATATCGCTGGCCGTCCAGCCCAGCGCTATGGCCTGATGCGCACGCCCAGCGCTGATCAATTGCAGCGGAAAACAACCATGCTCACCGACGAACACCGGGCTAGCACCCTTGGCCTGCACCGTTAACCCGGCCAGATTGCGGTAGGTGTGCAGGATGGCCACGATAAACAGCGAGGTGAGTAAGAAAGTAAGGCTATAGGCCAGGCTATTTTGATAGTTAATGCCCGCCAGCAGCATCAGGATTAACGCCAGCGCAAAAGCCGCACCGGTACTGCTGGGTAAAATGAAAATACGCTTTTGATTGAGCTGTACGCTCGACGCCGGTGGAATACGCTTAACCAACCAACGACTCCAGCGCGCTTTGATTCGCTTGGCCAGCATCAGAGCGCCGGGACCTCACGCAATAACCACTGCACCAGCGCACCGCCGCCATGCCCAGCCGGGTCGGCCACCTCACGCAAGCGATGGCCGGCCACCGAGGGTAAGACCGCTTGAATATCCTCTGGAATCACATAATCACGCCCGGCCAAAAAAGCCCACGCCTTGGCCGCCCCGAGCAATGCCAAACTGCCCCGCGGGGATAAACCCCAGGCAAATTGCGCTTGGCTGCGAGTGGCATCCACAATGCGCAGCAGGTAGTCGAGCAGCGCATCACTAACCCGTACCTTAGGCACTTCTGCCTGTATCAGCGCCAATTCGGCATGGGTTAAAACCGGCTGCAATCGCGTCAACAGCCCGCGCCGCGACTCACCGAGCAACAAGGCTTTTTCCGCCGCTTTAGCCGGATAGCCAAGCGACAAGCGCATCAGAAAACGGTCCAGCTGTGACTCCGGCAAACTAAAGGTGCCGCCTGAACTGGTGGGGTTTTGCGTAGCAATCACAAAAAACGGATCGGGTAAGGGCCGGGTTGCGCCTTCGATGGTGACTTGGCCCTCCTCCATGGCCTCGAGCAAGGCGCTTTGGCTTTTCGGCGTAGCGCGATTGATCTCATCGGCCAACACCAACTCGGCGAAAATCGGTCCGGGATGAAAAACGAACTGACCGTTGTCCTTGTTAAACACCGAGGTGCCGAGAATATCGCCGGGTAACAGGTCGGAGGTGAACTGAATACGCTGGAAACTCAAGCCCAAGACCCGCGCCAAGGCTTGTGCAAGGGTGGTTTTGCCCATGCCAGGCAAGTCCTCAATCAGCAAATGGCCGCGTGCCAGTAAACAACTTAAGGCCAAGCGCACCTGCGGATCCTTTCCGAGAACGACCTGATTAACTGCTTGAATGCAGGTTTCTAACTGGCTGCGCATGGGGCTTTCCTTGAATGGCGTGAACCGATCCTACTGGCGCAGCGCTGTGCAGGCAAAAGCTTTAGCGCAATCTTCACGGGTCGGTTTATCGAGCAGCGGCGCTGATCTGTCGACAAGCGATTTTACAGCTGTTGCTTAAAGACTTTTTCACGCCACTCGGGAGCTTGGAGCATCTGCAATAGCGCACCTTGCAGCAACTCGATGCTGGCGTTACTGGTATCTGGGTGGCAGCCCATGGCTCGCAAGGTGCTCAAGAAGACTAAATCAGGTTTACCCAATTTCGGCCCGCTAGAGCTGCTTAATGCCTCTGCGGTACGGGTGTCGGACACCCACAAATCAAAACGCTTATGCGCCAACATATTCGGCCCCAGTTTGGCGCTACTGACCTCGACTACGTTAAAGCCACGGCTAAGCAGGTACTCGCCAATCCCGCTGCCCAGATAGCTCGCGATTGAGTAAGGCCGTGCGCTTTCTAAAGTGGGCAAGCTCAGTACATGCCCAGGTGCCGAATAAAACCCATAACGGCTGATCACCAACGGACTGATCCAACGTAATGCGGTTTCGCGCTCTTGACTGCGCTCAATCGGGAACACGCAAGTACTGGGTTGGCTGGTGGCCATTTTTAATGCCCGCTTAAGCGGAAACACTTCAATGCTAAAAGGCACACCGGCTTGCACAAAGAGTTGCTTGACCAACTCAACAGTCACCCCTTGGGGCGGCTGTTGCTGGGCGTCAACCCAAGGCGGCTCGTCATAGGTCAGTAACCTGATCGGCGCTTGATCGGCCACTGTGTGCGCACTGCACAGTAGGGCCAACGCGGCCAAAACGACTGACCAGCGGGACAATCGCTGCTGGCGGGCCATCACTGCCATTTCTGAATCGACTCGGCGTAATTAAGGGTTTTCCCCGGCGGCTGCTCATCGGTTTGGGGTGCCGGTGCTCCCGGTTGTGTGAGCCAAAACGCAGCCCCCTTGGGTTCGCTGATTTGCGGCGCGCACTGTTGCATATCGCCCCGCTCGGCAATGCGCGCCAATTCTATGTCCATTTTACTGGCCAGGTTAGCTAGGCTGCTGGTTATGCTCTGGCGACCGTCTACCAGCGGGCCTAACACCTGCCACCAAAGCGGCGCCAGCGAGGCGTAGTCCGGCACATTGGTGCCGGTTGGTGTCCAAACGTCGCGGGCATGGCTGCGATAAAACTCAACCAAACCGCCCAAGCGCGGTGCTTGTTCGGTCATCACGGCAGACTGCACATCGGAAATGCGAATGGGCGTAAGCCCCACTAAGGTTTTGCGCAGCGACAGGGTTTTCGCCACGGTGAATTGCGCATACAGCCAAGCCGCGGCTTGCCGGTCGGGAGCCGTATTTTTCAGCAGGGTCCAAGAGCCAACATCCTGATAACCCGATTTCATTCCGTTTTGCCAATAAGCCCCGACCGGCGACGGTGCAACTCGCCAGCGTGCGCTGCCATCGGGATTACTCAGGGGCCCGCCCGGTTTAAGTAAGTCGGGGACGAAGGCGGTATACCAAAATATTTGTTGGGCGATCTGGCCCTTTGGCACCCACTCAGCCGAGGTGCTAAAGGTCATCTTGCGCGCCTCGGGCGGCGCATATTTATCCAGCCAGTCTTTGTATTTAGTCATGGCGTAAATGGCCGCAGGACTGTCGAGTGCACCGCCGCGACTCACCGAGGCGCCTACCGGGTGACAGTTTTCCACCCGGATACCCCAGTCATCGACTGGCAAACCATTGGGCAGGCCCTTATCGCCAACCCCAGCCAAGCCCAACCAAGCATCAGAAAACCGCCAGCCCAGCGAGGGGTCGTGACTGCCGTAGTCCATATGCCCCCACACATGCTGACCGTCGAGTTCACGCACATACACGGAAAAAAACTCGGCGATATCCTCATAAGCGGTCCAGTTTTGTGGCACACCCAACGCGTAGCCATAGCGCTGCTTAAAGGCTTTTTGCAGCTCTGGGCGGCTAAACCAGTCCTGCCGATACCAGTAGAGATTGGCGAATTGTTGATCGGGCAATTGATACAGTTTGCCGTCTGGCCCGCTGGTAAAGCGCAGGCCCATGAAATCGGCGAGATCCAGGGTCGGTAAGGTCACCGCCTGCCCCTCGCCGGCCATGTAGTCGGACAACACCAAGGTCTTGCCCATACGAAAATGCGCGCCGATAAAGTCGCTGTCATTGATATAGGCATCGTAAATCGGCAGGCCAGTTTGCATCTGCGTTTGCAGCTTTTTTACCACATCGTCTTCACCGGTAATTTCATGCACCACCGATATACCGGTGATCTCACTGAAGGCTCGGGCCAAGACGTTACTTTCATAAACGTGGGTGCCGATGTTTTCCGAGACCACCCGAATAGTCATGCCGCGATAAGGTGCTGCCGCTTTTATAAACCAACTCAATTCCGCCAGTTGCTGTTCGCTGGTGAGCGTCGATGGTTGAAACTCACGGGCGATCCACGCCTTGGCTAACGCCAGTGGCGCTGCGGGTAATTCGTCACTGGCGCTGGCACCGGACGCAGCAACGACAGCACCCACGCAGAGCAGCATGGCGCCGATTGTATGGCTCGCAAAGTAAGGCAAAAACTGCATGGGTAACGATGCCTTTGATCCGCTGAATTAAACCGCAAAGGATTACTGGCTAAATATAGCCGCACTTGTACCTTTGTGCAGGTGCAGGTGCAGGTGCAGGTGCAGGTGCAGGTGCAGGTGTGGTTTAAAGTTCAGCCAATGGGGCGATCCTCTAGAGACCAAACCGATCATAACTGGGTATTTTCATTAGCACTGGTGACTGCACTGGTGTTACTCGGCGGAGCATTGCTAACCCAATCCGTCAGCAGATTATAGGTGACGGCCAGCAGTGTCGGGCCGAGAAACAGGCCCATAAAACCAAAGGCAAGAATGCCGCCGAATACCCCGAGCAAAACCACCACTAAAGGCAAATTACCGCCGCGGCTGATTAAGTAAGGCTTAAGCACGTTGTCCACGCCACTGACGATCAAGGTCCCCCAGACCCCGAGAAACACTGCCAAGCCGTAATCACCTTTCCAGGCCAACCATAGGGTGGCGGGAATCCAAATAAGCGGTGGCCCCATGGGGATCAAACTGAACACAAAGGTCAACATACCCAACAAGATGGCGCCCGGCACACCGGCAATCCAAAAGCCAATCAGTGCCAATATCGCTTGGGCTGCGGCGGTACCAATCACCCCGTTGACCACGCGCTGTACCGTGCCGGTGACCAGATTCAGGTAATGCTCGGCGCGCTCACCGATCAGCCGTTGCAATAGCGCATAAACAAACTGCGCCAAGCTTGGACCGTCGCGATAAAAGAAGAACACCAGCACCAAGCTCAGCACCAGCTCCAGCATGCCGCCACCGATCTGTGCACTGCGTGCCAGCAACCAGTTACCCACCTCGCCTAAATAGGGTCTAGCGCTGGCAAACATGGCCACGCCCTGCTCGTCAATACTGTTCCAGAGGGTCACCAAACGCTCGCCAATAAGAGGTACTGCCGCTAACCAGGTTGGCGGCTCGGGCAAGCCATCCACTTGCAGGCCCTTCACCAGTGCCACGCCACTTTGAATGTAATCGGCCAAATTAAGCCCCAACCACACCAGCGGCAGCGCAATCACCACCACCCACGCCAAGGTCATCAGCACTGCGGCCTTGGTCGCACTACCGCGCATTAGGTGCGTCAACATACGCATCAGCGGCCAACTGGCAAAAGCCAACACCGCGGCCCAGAACAAGGCTGGGGCGAAGGGTGTCAAAACTAAAATGCACGCCCCTAGCAGCGTCAGAAACAGTAACTGTACGAGCAGGCGGTCGTTATTAAACATCATGCTTGGCTCCCTGCCGCCAGCTAGGCGCAGTTGAATTATTTATCGGGTCAATAGGCGCGTCAGGCACGGCCAAGGCCGAGTTTAATCGCGCAGCACCTTGAGCAGTAACCCGCTGTGAGTGCTCTGGACTACTTGCAGGCGATTAGCCCGTATCCCTTGATCACTGAGGCCCGCCTGCCACGCCGCCGCTTGTGGGCCGGCCAAACTAATACGCAAAGTGCTGTCCAGCTTCAAACTGTTGGCCAGCACCTTGACCCACGCCGGCGAGGGTTCTTGCAGCAGTGCCAGCTCGCCGCTGTTCTTAAGCTGGCGCAGTAAGGTCGCGGCATTGGGCAATAGCTCACCCAGTGGCGCAATGGCGTTGAGCAGCTCGGCATGTAAATAAGCGCGTCTATTACCGCGGGTAACGCCATACAGGGCTAGCAAACTGTCGTGCTCGGGTGCGGCTAAACGCAGCAAGGCATAGGCTTGCTGCTCATCACCACCATTTAACTGCGCGTTGGCAAACACACTGTTGGCCCACAGGCTGCTAGCACCGCAGTCACGCCCCTGGCACCAATAAAGCAACTGTGCACCCTGCGCCTGCAGGTGTTCTCGGGCGTTAGTAAAGGCCTCAGTGGCCGAGTGTTCAGGCGGTAATTGGTAGGTTAAGGCAGTCAACTGGCCGAGGCTTACGACCTGCGACTCCATGCGCAGTTGGCCATTAATACGGCGCAACGGCGCAGTGGGAAACAACCGTTCTTGATCCGTGCTTTGCCGATAATCGACGATCTGCGCTTGGGCAAAACGGGGTAATTGTGGCAAGTCTTGGCTGCCAACAGCATCTGCTGCAAAGCTCAAGGTGTTGACGGCCAGTAAGGCTAAAACGCTGCCTAAGCGGATCGCCGCCCTCAACGGGTGATGATCGTTTGCGCGACTTTAACCACGCTGGCGGCATCGGCTTCCTGATGCGGCACCAGCAGGCCACGCTGCACGGCTGGGCGCGCCGCAAGTGCAGCCATCCAGCGCTGCAAGTGCTCCAAGCCATCGACCGCAACGCCAGCCCAATCGTGAATGCGCACCCAAGGGTAGGTGGCAATATCGGCAATGCTGTAGTCACCGGCCAAGTACTCAACTTCAGCTAGGCGGTTGTTGAGCACTTCATACAGGCGGCGAGTCTCATGTTGATAACGCTCAATCGGACCCGGTAATTTCTCTGGATAGTAGCGAAAGAACACATTGGCTTGACCTTGCATCGGACCAATACCGCCCATTTGCAACATCAACCATTGAATCACCCGTGAGCGCCCCTTGACGTCTTGGGGCATTAACTGGCCTGTTTGCTCGGCCAAATAAAGCAAAATTGCGCCAGACTCGAACACCGCAAAGTCGTCGTTACTGCGATCCACCAGTGCCGGGATGCGGCCATTCGGGTTGATTTTTAGATACTCAGCGGTTTTTTGTTCGAGCTGATCAAAACGCAACGCATGCACTTTATAGGGCAAACCAAGCTCTTCTAGCGCGATTGAGATTTTTTGTCCGTTAGGGGTGGCAGCGGTATACAAGTCGAACATGACAGGCTCCTTTAGCAATACCTTTGAGCCTGAGCAGTTGCCTTACGCAAGTCAAGGTATGGCCAAGAAGCGATTGAAACAGTCTGCGACAGACTGCATGCCCGCCTCGTCATCCGAATGCAAATGCACCGGTCAAGCCATGGCGAAAAAGCGATTGAAGCAATCGGCGACAGACTGCGCGCCCGCCTCGTCATCCAGATGCAGATGATGCCCGCCCGCCAAGGTGCTGACCGTAAACGGCAGTTGCGCCAATAGCTGCGTCACCCCAGGTTGCGCGTGCAGCATGCCCTGCTCGGCCAGCAGTAAACTCACCGGGCATTGCACGGCGCGTACAAAGGCTTGGGTATGGGCCAGGGTCAGGCGCATCGGTGAGGGCAAGGTTAGGCGCGCATCGGTGCGCCAGGTATAACCGCCGGGCACCGGCATTAGCCCACGCCCGGCGAGTAACTCTGCCGCTTCACGGCTAACGGCGCCCACCCCCTGCATGCGCGCCGCCACTGCGCGCTCCAGTTCGGCATACACCGGCTTGCTTTTACCCGCCAAAGCCAGTTGCGCCCTTAACGCCTCTCCGAGTTTGACCGGAGCGTTGTCGGCCTCGCCGGTGAAGGGAATCAGCCCATCGATTAATGCCAAGCGCTCGACCCGCTCCGGCATGGCCCCAGCCAGTAACACCGAGATAATCGCGCCCATCGAGTGGCCGAGCAGAGAGAAACGCTGCCAGCCAAATTGCTCGGCCACTTGCAGCACGTCATGCACGTAGTCCCAGATGGCATAACTGGCACCGGCTGGACGATGATCGGAGTGGCCATGCCCGGCCAGATCGAGCGCGACAATACGCAAGCCTTGTAGCTTGGGGGCCAGCCGGGCAAAGCTCATGGCGTTGTCCAACCAGCCATGCAGGGCGATTACCGGCAGACCGTCTTCGGGGCCAAAAAGGTGCGCGGCCAACTCGATATGCGGCAAGCGCAGCCGTACTTCTTCAAAATGCGGCTTCATTTCAGCTCCTGCTGCGCCCAGCGGGTAAATATTTGTTTGAGTAAATCGGCGGTGGCTTGCGGGCGCTCCAGCGGAAACATATGCCCGCCCGGCAGACTCAGCGACTCGCCGTCGGCCACCCGGCGCAATGACCAGGTGTGATGCGGCAACACCACTCGACTATGGCGACCACGAATCATCGCCAACGGCACTTGCAACTGCTCCGGTCGGCCGGGGCTGGTGTGCGGAATACTGCGATAAATATTGATTTCCGTTTGCGCCGCAAAACTTAAACTTAGCCCCGTACCGGCAGGCTTCAGGCCGTGTTGCAAGTAGGCCTCAAGACAGAGCGGATCGAAGCGCCGGAACAGGCTCTTGGCGGCAAAATAATGGCGTGCAGTGTTGAGGTCGGTAAATTCCTCACAGCGACCTAGGGTGCGCCCGGCCGGTGTGATTTTGTCGATAAAGCCAAAGCGTTTAGCGGCGCGAATAACCCATTTATCGAGCAAGGTCAGCACGGGCGAGTCGAGCATTACTACCCCCCGATACAACTCCGGATGGCGCAGCGCCGCGTGGTAGTGCAGTACCCCGCCCAGGGAATGGCCAACGCCAAGCACCGGTTCAGCCTGTTGCTGTAGGTGATAGATCAGCTCATCCACCAGCTGCTCCCAATTATCGGCCACCGGAAAGCGTGGGTCATGGCCATGTTGCGGCAAGTACTGCACGGGGTATTCGGCGCCCAAGGCATTAAACAACACACCATAGGTGGCCGAGGGAAAACCATTGGCATGGGCAAAAAACACGGGCTGCGACATAGGGGCAAACTTATTTTGAAAGATAGGAGGATTTTCCGGCAGCGGAGCCTGCGCGGCAATGGCCAGCGCCCGGCTGAATGACGGCACTATGGCCAAAGGCTAGGCAGCCTTGGCCATAGTGCCGGGTTTAATCGTGTAACACCGTTTTTATGGATGCCACAGCAGCGTCTCGCGCAAATCTTGCCACTGCTGGAAATGCTCGCTGTAGGCGCTTTCAATCACACTGCGCTTGATTTTCATCGTAGGCGTGAGAAAACCGTTATCAATCGCCCAGATGTCATTCACCAGTACCAGCCCGAGTAAACGCTCGTGTTTATCTAACTGACCATTTACCTGCTGCAACAATGCCAGCAGGCTGGCTTCAAGCTCGCCACGCGCATCGGTACTGGCTTGGACGCGGGCCACCTCAGACAGCACGCACAACGCCAGCGGCTGTTGCAGACCATCACCCACCACGCACACCTGCTCAATTCTGGCGTGTGCTGCCAAGCGATTTTCAATTGGCGCCGGGGCCACGTATTTACCTTTACTGGTTTTGAAAATTTCTTTGATGCGCCCGGTTAAACGCAAATTACCGGCGCTGTCTTGCTCACCCTTATCGCCAGTGCACAGAAAGCCATCGGCGGTGATGGTTTCTGCGGTTTTTTCTGGGTCCAGATAATAACCCTGCATGGTGGTGCCACTGCGTACCTGCACCTCGCCGGTGGCGGCGATGCGCACCTCAACATCGGTACAGGCCTGGCCGATCCACCCTTGTTTTTGCTTCCCGGCACGGCAGACATGGGAATAGCCACAGTTCTCGGTCATGCCATACACCTCAAGCAGATCCAAGCCCAAGCGGCGATACCAAGTAAGCAAGGTTTCCGGTACCGGGGCGGCGCCGCATAAGGCATAACGCACGGCGTCCAAGCCCAGCCCAGCGAGCACCTTGCGACCAACCAAAGGCCCGATCAATGGCAAGCGCAGAAGAAAATCGAGGCGCCGCGCCGAGACCTTGGCATACACACCCATCTGGAACTTGCTCCAGATCCGTGGCACGCCAAACATCACCGTGGGCCGTGCGCGCTTTAGGTCACCCAAGAAAGTATCGAGGCTTTCGGCAAAAAATACCGTGGAGCCGGCATAGAACGACACCATCTCGACAAACATCCGCTCGGCCACATGGCACAGCGGCAGATAGGACAGCATGCGGTCATCTTCAGTAATGCCAAACAACTGCAAGCCACGAGTAGCACCAAAGGCAAAATTGGCAAAACTGTGCATCACCCCTTTTGGCGTGCCTGTGGTGCCCGAGGTATAGATGATGGTCGAGAGCTGATCAGCGGCGGGCCTTGGCTGATCTTCAATCGGTGCGCAGGCCTGCAAATCGCTCCACAGGTAATCGAAGCGTCCCTCAGGGCGTAACGGTAAGCCCACACAGGGGATACCGGCAGGAATGCCTGGGGCCATGGCCGGCCAGTCATCCAGTTTGCCGACAAACACCAACGCCACGCCGGCATGTTCCAGCACTTGGCACACCGAGTCGGCGGTTAAATTAGGATACAGGGGCACCGACACATGGCCGGCCATCCAAATCGCCAGATCGCTGATGATCCAGTGCGCGCAGTTTTTCGAGATGATTGCAATGTGACTGCCCGGTGCTAGTTGCAGGGCACGCAACCAACTGGCCGCCCGCCTTGCTTGGTCGCCGACCTCGCCCCAACTCAAGCTCTGCAACTGGCCACCCGGTAAGGGTTGCAGTAAGTAACGTTTATCTGGGTGACTAGCTTCACGGGCGTAAAACGCATCGAGCGGCAATTGGACAGCAGACATAACGGGCAGCCTCCTTATTATTTTGTGCGACAGAGGAACAAACCAAGCACTTGCTTGGTTTACTAAACCATGCACAAACACGGGGCGCAAGTTAAGAAATGTTGCAATCGCACTGGCGCGACTAAAACCCACAGTACGAAGAGAGTTTAGGCGCCGGCAGGCACTGCGCCGCCAAACAGCGCAGCGCTATGGCTGATGCTGCAGACTGGTCAAATACATCGACCCAGCCAGTGCGAACTCGCCATCCAACTGCGCCAAACTGGCCGTTTGCATCGGCAGCGGGGTTTGCCGATGGCCGTGCATCAGCATGCCGGCCAGCTCACCAACCAAGGGTTGATGGGTGACCAGCACTAACTCCTGCTCGCTGTGCGCGTCGAGATAACGCAGCACCTGCGCCAAGTCACCGTCTGGGGTTAGCCAGGGCACAGTTACAATTTCAATGCCGCCGCCTAGTGTCTCTCGCAGCAGTTGCGCAGTTTGCTGAGTGCGCACATAGGGACTGGCGAGAATCGCGCTCAACGGACGACCAAGCAAGTGCGCGGCACTGCGCACCACCTGTTTACGGCCATGCCGGGTCAACTCACGCATGGCGTCGGTGCGCGCCTGCGGCTCCGCTTCACCGTGACGCAGCAACCACAGTTTCATCCGTGCCGCCTCACAGCTTTGGCTCTTCATCACGCACTGGGTGCGCGGCCGGCGGGATGCTGTGAGCAGGCTCACCTTGCGGTGCTTGTGGCAGCGGCCAATCGGCCAAGGGCCAAGGTTTTTCGTCGCTATTAAAAGTACCGAAGCGGCCGATTTGCGCCAGGTATTGGCTCAAGCTGTCACCAAAGGCCAGCAAAGCAGCACTTGGCGCACCGTAAAACAGCCGATAACCCAACTGCACCAGCACTACACCCGCGAGCAGTAACTCAGCGAACTGCCAAGCCAAGGCAAACAGCAGCATCCACAGGATGCGCAGTAATATCGATTCACGTTCTAGTTTTTGCTGGGGCTGATTCATTAGAAGCTCCTGATTAGACCGCCTGAGTTCAACATTCCGAGTTCAACATACAGGCACAACACCTGCCATACGTACCAGTGCGCTTAAAAATCGGCACTGGAGATAAAGTCGACATCCGTTTTTGCATCGGCGCGCATCAACAGCTCAATCACCTGCGCCAAGGTGCGGCCTTCAAACAAAATTGCATGCAGGCCGGTTACCAACGGCATATACACCTGTAGATCCTGCGCTTTGGCTTTGAGCACCTTCAAGGTATTCACGCCCTCGGCGACCTCACCCAAACGCGCCACTGCATCCTCCAAGCTCAACCCCTGACCGAGGGCAAAACCGACTTGATAATTGCGGCTCTTGGCGGAGGAACAGGTGACGATTAAATCGCCGACCCCGGCCAAACCGAGGAAGGTCATTGGATTGGCGCCCAGTTTGACCGCGAAACGGGTCATTTCCGCCAAAGCCCGGGTAATCAACATGCTCTTGGTGTTTTCGCCCATGCCTAAAGCCACCGCCATGCCCGAAATAATCGCATAAACGTTTTTCAGCGCGCCGCCCAGCTCAACCCCAAAACGGTCTTGGCTGGCATACACGCGAAACCGTGGTCCGTGCAAAACTGTCTGCACACGCACGCACAAAGCCTCATCACTACTGGCCACCACGGTGGCGGTGAGCGCATGTTCGGCCACTTCACGGGCCAAGTTGGGCCCCGATAACACGCCGATATGGGCGTCGGGCACCACCTCTTCGATTATTTGGCTCATCAGTTTGAAACTTTGCGCCTCAATGCCCTTGGTCAAACTGACCAAAGATTTCCCCGCCAACTGCGCCGCCAGAGGCTGCAGTACCGAACGCAGAGCACTGGATGGCAGCGCGACAAAAATCAACTCGCACTGTTCGACTGCCGCCTGCAAATCAGTCACCGGCTGTACGCCCGAATGAATTTTTATGCCTTTTAGATAACGCGGGTTTTCGCGATTGGTTCGCATGGCCGCCGCCTGCTCTGGATCGCGCATCCACTGCAGCACCTGCTGGCCATTTTCGGCCAATAAATTGGCAATCGCGGTACCAAAACTGCCGCCGCCGAGCACTGCAATGGGTTGCTGCTGAGTCATAACCTGTCCATGTATGCGCCATTGGCATGGCTGTGGTGTGCATTATAGGGTGCAAAACTACGCCGAACAGCGCAGCGCTTGCACAGTTTGCCGGCGCCACGGCTGGCAAAAGCGCTTAGCTCAGTTAACATGCGGGCACAGTAACCGCGAACAAGGTCGTTCCGTGTATTTATTCCATGCTCCACACCCTGCTACAACTTTACACCAAGCCGAGTTAGTCGCTGCCGCCAGCCGCCAGCCGCCGTCTGTGCGCCACACTACGCAAGGATGCCGCGATGAACATTAATTTCAACTGGGATATTCACGCCCGCACGCAATTAATTAGTTTGGT
>JBILAR010000112.1:0-10531 GCA_044354115.1 Pseudomonas sp.
GAAGGTGGCGTGGATATCGAGAAAATCGCCCACGATACGCCCGAGAAAATCCTCAAAGCTACCATCGATCCGCTGGTGGGTGCGCAGCCTTACCAAGGCCGCGAACTGGCATTTCAATTGGGTCTGGTCGGTGATCAGGTTAAGCAATTCACCCATATTTTCGTTGGTTTGGCTAAGTTGTTCCAAGACTACGACCTAGCGCTGCTGGAAGTGAATCCGCTGGTAATCAAGGCCGATGGCAATCTGCATTGCCTAGATGCCAAGATCAATATCGACAGCAACGCCATGTATCGCCAGCCAAAACTGCGCGCCATGCACGATCCGTCGCAAGACGATCCTCGTGAAGCGCACGCTGCCAAGTTCGAGCTGAACTATGTGGCTTTGGATGGCAACATCGGCTGCATGGTTAACGGTGCAGGCTTGGCCATGGGCACCATGGACATCGTTAATTTACACGGCGGCAAGCCAGCCAACTTCCTCGATGTGGGCGGCGGGGCGACCAAAGAGCGGGTGACTGAAGCGTTCAAGATCATCTTGTCCGACAGCAATGTGGCCGCGGTATTGGTCAATATCTTCGGCGGCATTGTACGTTGCGACATGATTGCCGAAGGCATCATCGGTGCAGTCAAAGAAGTCGGGGTGAAAATTCCGGTGGTCGTGCGTCTTGAAGGCAACAACGCTCAGTTGGGCGCCAAGGTGCTGGCTGACAGTGGTTTGAATATTATTGCGGCAACGAGTCTGACCGATGCGGCTCAACAAGTCGTTAAAGCTGCGGAGGGCAAATAATGAGCGTCCTGATCAATAAAGACACCAAAGTTATCTGCCAGGGTATTACCGGTTCGCAAGGTAGTTTCCACACCCAGCAAGCCATCGAATACGGCACCAAAATGGTCGGTGGCGTGACGCCAGGCAAGGGCGGCACCACCCACCTTGACTTGCCGGTGTTCAACACCGTGAAAGACGCGGTAGCTGCAACTGGCGCCACAGCCAGCGTGATCTATGTGCCAGCACCGTTTTGCAAAGACTCGATTCTTGAAGCGGCGTTCGGCGGCATCAAGCTAATCGTCTGCATCACCGAAGGCATTGCGACACTCGATATGCTCGAAGCCAAGGTCAAGTGCGACGAACTGGGTGTGGTGCTGATCGGCCCTAACTGCCCGGGCGTTATTACTCCAGGCGAATGCAAGATCGGCATCATGCCCGGTCACATTCACTTGCCAGGTAAGGTCGGCATCGTTTCGCGTTCCGGCACCCTGACCTATGAAGCCGTTAAGCAGACCACTGATGCCGGTTTCGGTCAGTCCACTTGCGTGGGCATCGGCGGTGACCCGATTCCGGGCTCCAACTTCATCGACATCCTCAAACTGTTCCAAGCAGACCCTAAGACCGAAGCGATCGTGATGATCGGCGAGATCGGCGGTTCGGCTGAAGAAGAGGCAGCTGCTTACATCAAGGCGCACGTCACCAAGCCTGTGGTGTCGTACATCGCTGGTGTAACTGCGCCAGCCGGTAAGCGCATGGGCCATGCCGGTGCGATCATCTCTGGGGGCAAAGGCACGGCGGATGAGAAGTTTGCCGCGCTGCAAGACGCCGGGGTAAAAACCGTGCGTTCGCTGGCTGATATTGGCAGCGCCTTGGCTGAGCTAACTGGCTGGCCGGTTAAGTAACACTTCGCAACGCTGCACATTAGGCCACCTTCGGGTGGCCTTTTGCTTTATGCGAGAGACAGTTCAGCCATTGCCGTCGCGCGGCGGCACCGCTGTGTCCCGATTGCTGGGGTAGCCCTCAGCCAGTGCTTTTATGCCCGCGCAGCGGCTGAGCGGTTATGATGCGCGCCTGTTTTTGATCGTGAGAATCAATCCGTGAGTGATAGCTCTATTCTTGGCCGGGCCCAGCAGTTTTTAACGGCCTTGCGCCATTGTCAGGTACTCGGCATACAAGTCCACGAAGCACTGCCCAGTGGCTTAACCCTGCGTTTGCCTTACCACGGACAAATTGTCGGCAACCCAGAGACTGGGGTTATTCATGGCGGTGCCTTGACCACGTTAATGGACACCACCTGCGGTATCGCGACCGTGTGTGTGCTGCCGGAGTTTGAGATCTGCCCGACTATCGACCTGCGCATCGATTACATGCGCGCCGCCGCCCCCAATAAAGACGTGTTCGGCTTCGCTGAGTGCTACCGGGTAACCCCAACGATCATTTTCGTGCGTGGCTATGCCTACCAAGACGACCCTCAAGAGCCAATTGCCCATGTGGTGGGTACTTTTATGCGTATGGGTAAAAGCACACTGCCAAGTAAGCCGGCGTCGATGGGGAGTCAGGCATGAGCGCGCTAAATTTTACTCAGTTGTTGCGCCAGTCTCAGGAACAAAACGATTTTGCCACATTGCTTGAGCTGATTCCGTACGCCCAGTTGATTGGCATCGAGTGCTTACGCCTAGGGGATGACTTGGTGTTTAAGCTGCCTGCCAACCCGGACAATATTGGTAATCCAATTCTGCCGGCTATCCATGGCGGTGTTATCGCCGGCTTTATGGAGCATGCGGCGATACTGCATTTATTAATGTGCATGGGCCTACCGCATTTGCCCAAAATCATCGACTTCTCGATAGATTACCTGCGCGCAGGCCATTATCGTGACACCTACTGTCAATGTCGGGTTTGGCGTCAAGGTCGGCGTGTGGCGAACGTGGCTATTACCGCTTGGCAAACCTCGCAAACGGAGCCCATCGCCACTGCGCGTGCGCACTTTAAGGTTGATGAACCTTATGTTGCGCCCTTGAGCGCCGGCTAGCTTAGGTTCAACTACAAGGAATTTTCGATGGAAGCGCTGCTGATTCTCAGTGGTTTACTGCTCATGCTGTTTGGCCTGGTTTGGCTGATCGTGCTGGCCTTTGGCCGCAGCCTCTTTTGGGGGTTGGGTAGTTTGTTTCCACCGCTAACCTTGGTGTATGTGGTTCGCTATTGGCGCACTGCGCGCAAGGCTGTATTACTCGCCAGTTTGGGTGTTATCCCGATGGTGGTCGGAGTGGTGTTGTTAGCCAGTAATGACCCGGTCCGTTTTGAACAGATCGTCAGCCTAGATTGGTTGGCAACCGCACCGCAAAAGCCCCAAGAACTACAGATTAATCTGCATGGCGAGTTAAACGCTGAGCCCTTTGCCCCGCAACACGCCGAGCTCATCGATGGGGTGTTAAGTCTGCGCGAAGGCCAAGATTTTTTTGCCCGGCGCGAAGTGAATATTCGCGTACCGGTAATGGCCGATGGTTCGGTGCGCTTAAATGTACTGCCGACCGATGCGCAGCCGCTGCCTGAAATTGAGATCAGTTGGTTGCTGCCTGAGCAAGATTTGCCAGAAGCGCGCCGGTTAAATCAGGGCTACACCTTGTACCTCGATTTAAAACCCGTGCCGCCGAATAAACTGCGGGGTGGTTTCCACCTAGTATTGCCGGCGCAATTTAACACCGCCCTGAATGGTCAGATTGAGTTGTTCACCGATCAGCTGCGCTATGTCGATGGCCAAGTGGATCGGCATTTCGACTCGCGCGATAACATCTCTTATGTGCTCAAAGATTACTTGCAGCGACGCTTTAACAGCCGCGCCGTGCAGGTAGTGAAATTGCCGGCATTCACTTTTCCGGCCAGCAGCTTAGAGCTAGAGATTGCCGCGTTGGTGGATGGGCAACCCCTGCAGTTGGACGTCTTGCTGAGTAAAAGCGAATCTTTGGGTTGGTCGGTGCAGGGCGATCAATTCACCCGTGTGCCTACCGTTGTCGAGGTTCAAGCCGCAGATCCTCCGAGTATCACCGAGGCGGTAAAAGTTGCGCCGACATCCATTGTTGGCGACCGTCGCCTGCGCTTTTCGCTGGAACGCTTGCAGCGCCATCCTCAGCAGTACGTTAATTTATTGATGCGCGTCATCACCGTACACGGCAGTGCGGCGCAAGGTCGCTTTGTCGAATTGAACAGCCTCGGGCGGATTGTTCTGCGTCGTGAACTCAACGGGCCAGGGGAGGCGAGCTACATTTTACGCCCCGATGAAATCAGCCAAATTGAGTTGCTCGAGCCTTAGTGCACAAAGCCTGGCATGTTTCACAGCAAGCGCTTGAAATCTAAGGCTAAGCCCCCATCTTTAATGCATCCGCCGCAGTTGCGGCATATGTCATTAGCGCGGAGTGCACAGCGTATGAGTGTCGAAACTCAAAAACAAACCCTTGGCTTTCAAACCGAAGTTAAGCAACTGCTGCAGTTGATGATTCACTCCTTGTACTCCAACAAGGAAATTTTCCTCCGTGAGCTGATCTCCAACGCCTCGGACGCCGCCGATAAATTGCGCTTTGAAGCCTTGGCCAAACCTGAGCTACTCGAAGGCGGCGATCCGCTGAAAATTCGCGTGAGCTTCGATAAGACCGCTAAGACCATTACTCTCGAAGATAACGGTATCGGCATGAGCCGCGAAGATGTGATCGCGCATCTGGGCACCATTGCCAAGTCGGGTACTGCCGACTTTATGAAAAACCTGTCGGGCGATCAGAAGAAGGACTCGACCTTGATCGGTCAGTTCGGCGTAGGCTTTTACTCGGCTTTTATCGTTGCCGACTTAGTTGAAGTTTTCACCCGTCGCGCCGGCTTGCCGACCGATGCGGGCGTGCATTGGAGCTCTAAAGGCGAGGGCGACTTCGAAGTGGCCACGGTTGAGCAGGCCACTCGCGGCACGCGCATCGTCATGCATTTAAAAGCTGGCGAAGAAGAGTTTGCCGATGGCTGGCGTTTGCGCAACATCATCAAAAAATACTCCGACCACATTGCCTTGCCTATCGAGTTGCCTAAAGAGCAGCACGGTGAAGAAGCGGCCACTGAGGTTGAGTGGGAAACCGTCAACCGTGCCAGTGCACTCTGGACTCGCCCGCGCACCGAAGTGGCGGATGAGGAATATCAAGAGTTCTACAAGCACGTTTCCCATGACTTTGAAAATCCACTGTCGTGGAGCCATAACAAGGTCGAGGGCAAACTGGAGTACAGCTCGCTGCTGTACGTGCCGGGCCGTGCGCCCTTCGACCTGTATCAGCGTGAAGCACCGCGTGGCCTGAAACTGTATGTACAGCGCGTATTCATCATGGATCAAGCCGATGAGTTCTTGCCGCTATACCTGCGCTTTATCAAAGGTGTGGTGGACTCCAACGACCTGTCGCTGAACATCTCGCGGGAAATTCTGCAGAAAGATCCAGTAATCGACTCGATGAAGTCGGCGCTGACCAAGCGTGTTTTGGACATGCTGGAAAAGCTGGCCAAGAATGAGCCTGAGCAATACGCAGGCTTCTGGAAGAACTTTGGCCAAGTGATCAAAGAAGGTCCGGCCGAAGACTTTGCCAACAAAGAGAAAATTGCCGGTCTGCTGCGTTTCTCATCCACCAGTGATGCTGCTGGCGAGCAGAGCGTGGCGCTGGCTGATTATTTGGCCCGCGCCAAAGAAGGCCAAGACAAGATTTACTTCCTGTCGGGTGAGAGCTACGCGCAAGTTAAAAATAGCCCGCACCTTGAGGTCTTCCGTAAGAAAGGCATCGAAGTGCTGCTGCTCACCGATCGTATTGATGAGTGGTTGATGAGCTATCTCACTGACTTCGATGGCAAGAGCTTTGTCGATGTCACCCGCGGTGATCTGGATCTGGGCAAGCTCGACTCCGATGAAGAGAAGAAAGCCCAGGAAGAAGTCGCCAAGAGCAAGGAGGGTTTGCTCGAACGCTTGAAGGCTGTGCTGGCTGATGCCGTCAGCGAAGTACGGGTCTCTCATCGCCTGACAGACTCGCCGGCTATTTTGGCCATTGGCGAGCAAGATTTGGGCATGCAGATGCGCCAAATCCTCGAAGCCAGCGGGCAAAAAGTTCCGGACTCCAAGCCGATCTTTGAAATCAACCCGGCTCACCCGCTAATCGAAAAACTGGATGCTGAGCAAAGTGAAGATCGTTTTGCCGACCTCACGCACATCCTCTTCGATCAAGCCGCACTGGCTGCTGGTGATAGCTTGAAAGATCCGGCGACCTACGTGCGTCGTTTGAATAAGCTATTGGTTGAACTAACCGTTTAATCGACAAGTTCTAAAACCTACCAACGGGGCCTGCATGGCCCCGTTTGCGTTGCTGAGCTTTAAGGTTTGAGAGTTGTCATCTACCTGTCATGTCAGTGTCATACGCTGAGGTATCTTTAATCAAATAGTCGGGAAGTATGATGCGCTCAATTCGTTTAATGACCTTGGCCAGTAGCCTATTATTTTGCAGCCTGGCGGGCGCCGATGTGCGCGTGGAGGGACCGATTGAGTACGGCATCTTTAGCAGCCCGCAGCGAGACTTTGAACCCGGTGAGCGTGTGTTGAGCCATACCAATCAGGCGATTGAAACGACCACGCAGATACCGGCTAAGTTGGGCGTGAAGTTTGGTATGCGTTATAGCTTGGCCGGCAAGACCGCGACAAACACGCCCTTGACCTTGCTCTACCTGACGCCGGGAGTGATTACCGCTGATGGTCAGCGTCATGACAAATTCGTGGTTGAGCAGACACTGTTACAAAACTCAGCACAGGACTTAATGGCGTTTGAGTTCAGCGAAAATTATGAACTGGTACCCGGTGAATGGCATTTCATGGTGTTCCAAGGCGATCGGCTGTTGGCCGAACAGCGCTTTGACGTTCGTTAAATTTCAGGCATAAAAAACGGCGCCCGCGAGCGCCGTTTTTTATGCCTGAAATTTCAGCTTTGCCAGCCTGTAGGGTGGGTTAGCCATAGGCGTAACCCATCACCATTATGCCTGCCAGCGTTTCAGTACGAGGGAAGCATTAGTGCCGCCAAAGCCAAAGCTGTTGCTCATTACTACGTTAGCTTGGAAGTTCTCACGGGTTTCGCGCAGGATCGGCAAATCGGCCACCTCGGGGTCGAGGGTTTCGATGTTGGCCGATGCAGCGAGGAAGTTACCTTCCATCATCAGCATGCAATAGATGGCTTCATGCACGCCCGCGGCGCCCAGTGAGTGGCCCGACAGACTCTTGGTTGAGCTGATCAGCGGGGCCTTGTCGCCAAACACTTCACGCACACCACGGCTTTCGGCTAAATCGCCAACCGGCGTCGAGGTGCCGTGGGTGTTGAGGTAGTCGACCGGTTCGCTGACGTTCGCAAGTGCTTGCTGCATGCAGCGCACGGCGCCTTCGCCACTCGGAGCGACCATGTCGTAACCGTCGGAGGTGGCGCCATAGCCGATGATTTCGGCGTAGATTTTCGCGCCACGCTTGAGGGCGTGCTCCAGTTCTTCAACCACCACCATGCCGCCGCCCCCAGCGATAACAAAACCATCGCGGGTAGCGTCATAAGCACGCGAAGCAGTCTCTGGGGTGTCGTTGTACTTGCTCGACAAGGCGCCCATGGCATCAAACAAGAAGCTCTGGCTCCAGTGCTCTTCTTCGCCGCCGCCGGCAAACACTATGTCTTGCTTACCCAGTTGGATCAGCTCCATCGCGTGACCGATGCAGTGGGCACTGGTGGCGCAGGCTGAGGAGATCGAATAGTTGACGCCTTTAATCTTGAATGGCGTGGCCAAGCAAGCTGAAACAGTGCTGCTCATGGTCCGCGGCACGCGATAAGGGCCTACGCGCTTGACGCCTTTTTCGCGCAGGATATCGATGGCTTCCATCTGATTAACCGTCGATGCACCGCCGGAACCCGCCACCAAGCCGATGCGTGGGTTAGACACTTCTTCAGCGGTTAGCCCGGCATCTTTGATCGCTTGCTCCATGGCCAAATAAGCGAAGGCCGCAGCGTCGCCCATAAAGCGGTAAACCTTGCGGTCGATCAGTGCTTCAAGGTCGAGCTTAACCGAACCGGAAACCTGGCTGCGCAGGCCCATTTCGGCATACGCCGGGTTGAAGCTAATGCCCGAACGGCCGGCGCGTAGGCTAGCTGAAACGGTGTCTTTATCAGTGCCTAAGCAGGAAACAATGCCTAGCCCGGTAATTACGACGCGACGCATGCGGTAGTCCTTTAAAAACTGTCAGTAGAGGTAAACAGGCCAACGCGTAAACCTTCGGCGCTGTAAATTTCGCGACCATCAACACTCACGGTGCCGTCGGCAATAGCCAAGACGAGAGAGCGGTTGATGGTGCGTTTAATGTGGATGTTGTAGGTGACTTTCTTGGCGGTTGGCAGTACTTGGCCAAAGAATTTTACTTCGCCTGAACCTAGTGCGCGACCGCGTCCTGGGCAACCTTGCCAGCCGAGGTGAAAGCCCACCAACTGCCACATGGCATCTAGGCCTAGGCAGCCAGGCATGACCGGGTCGCCCTCGAAGTGGCAAGCGAAAAACCACAGATCTGGATTGATATCCAACTCGGCCACTAATTCGCCTTTGCCGTACTTGCCGCCGGTTTCGCTGATATGGGTGATGCGATCAACCATCAGCATGTTGGGGGCGGGCAGTTGTGCGTTACCTGGGCCGAACAGTTCGCCGCGGCTGCAGCGCAGTAGATCTTCCCGAGTAAAGGCGTTTGCTTTGGTCATGCGAGCTCCTGGAAATCCCTGTGCGCGAGGGCTTTAAATGTGTATTTGCCAGTTTTGCTCAGGGCGTGTGCTGGCAGGCTAATCGTAGACTGTTACGTTAGGGTGAAAGTCACACTGCGCGCACAGACGTACGCTGAAAACGAGCCATTGTGCGGCCAAGCAGTAAGGCCAAACACGACATAGGACAAGTATCGGCCACTTTAGCACTGTTATTCAGAGCTTGAGGCTGAGTTGGCCAGCCAGCGCTGGAGGATTCGCTGCAGATCGACGCGTTTAAAAGGTTTAGCCAGATAATCATCCATGCCTGCCGCCAAGCAAATCTCGCGATCACCCTGTAGTGCGTTGGCGGTTAAGGCGATGATTGGCGTGTGTGGTTGGTTGGGCAAGCTGCGAATCTGCCGAGTGGCTTCATAGCCGTCCATGATCGGCAGGCGACAATCCATCAAAATGGCCGAGTAGTGAAAATGCGTAGCTTTGTGTACGGCCTGAGCGCCATCGCCGACCAAGCAAACCTGATAGCCGAGGCTGCGTAGCATCGCCTCAATCACGGTCTGATTGACCGGGTTATCTTCTACTAATAAGACTAGGTGACCATTTTCGCTGCTGCTCATTGCTGGCTCGATCACCGGCTTGGCCACTTGCTGAGAAAATGCCAAGGGGATTTCCAGGGTGAATAACGAGCCTTGCTCCTCAATACTCTCGGCGCGCAGCGAACCGCCCATGCGTTCGGCCAGCGTACGGGCAATCGGCAAGCCCAACCCGGTACCGCCATAACGCCGTGAGATCGAGTTGTCGGCCTGTTGAAAGGCATCAAACATATGTTCAAGACGCTCGGCGGAAATACCAATGCCGGTATCGCGCACCGTGCAAATCAACCACAGGACGTGGCTATCTAGGGGGTGCCAGTTGATCGTTAGGGTAATGCGGCCTTCTTCGGTGAACTTCAGCGCATTGCCGAGCAAGTTGACCAAAATTTGCCGGATGCGTGTCGGGTCGCCCTGTACCTCAATCTGTTCCAGCCCGCTTTGCGTCTGTTGCAGCAGTTGTAGGCCGCGTTGCTGTGCGCTGTGTTGGAACACTTGCACCGAGTTCTGAATCAGCTCAAGTACGTTAAATGGGATACTTTCCAACTCTAAAGCATCACGCTCGATACGCGAGAAGTCGAGAATATCGTTGATGACTTTGAGTAAATGCTCGGAAGACTCGGTGGCCAGCGCCGAGTATTCGGCTTGTTCCTGAGTCATCTCAGTCGTTTCCAGTAACTGCAACATGCCCAACACGCCATTCATGGGGGTGCGCAGTTCATGGCTCATCATCGCCAGAAAGTCGGATTTGGCCCGATTGGCCTGCTCAGACTCTTCGCGGGTATGCACCAGTAAACTGATGGCGTGTTGCTGCTCTTGGTTGGCTTGCTCAAGCCCCTTGGCCAGGCTGTTGATGTGGCGGGCGAGGTCGCCAAGTTCGGCGTTGTCGGTTTGTGGTAACGGCGCGTTGAAATTACCTGCCTCGATAGATTTAACCGCTTGCGCCATAGCGCTGATCGGCTGCGAGATGCGTCGAGCTAGGCTGCGGGCCAAGACGAAAATCAGTAATAGAGCGCACAGGGTCAGCAGGGAAGCCTTGAATAAAATCAGCTGTTGACGGCTATTGAAACTGTCGTTGGACATGCCGATTACCACTCGGCCGAGGTAATTAACGTCGCCTTGCTGAGTGCTGTTTGGGCTGCCTTGGCGGTGTATGGCGGAGTTGAATAGCTCGATTTGACTGCTGTCTTGATTGGCGCTGCCCACTTGCTCGGCATATACGATGATTTTTTCTTGCGGGTCGCGCACCTCTAGAAAACGAATTTGGGGTGTCGCCAATGAGGCTTGGAGCAAGTTATTTAACAGTTGTCGGTTGTCGACAATCACCCCGTACTCGGTCGCGACGGCTAATTGATTGGCAATTAGTTGCCCGGTATTGGTGGTTTCGTCGCGCAAATCATGCAG
>JBILAR010000089.1:0-14591 GCA_044354115.1 Pseudomonas sp.
TCCCGCCACAGGACATCATCTTCGACCCGAACATCTTCGCCATCGCCACGGGCATCGAGGAGCACAACAACTACGCAGTCGATTTTATCGAGGCCTGCGCCTATATCCGCGATCACCTACCGTTCGCACTAACAAGCGGCGGCGTATCCAACGTGTCGTTCTCGTTTCGCGGCAACAACCCGGTGCGTGAGTCCATTCACTCGGTGTTCTTGTACTACGCGATCAAAAACGGCCTGACCATGGGCATCGTCAATGCCGGCCAGCTGGAAATTTACGACGAAATCCCTAAGCAACTGCGTGACTGCGTCGAAGACGTGGTGCTCAACCGCAACGCCAACGGCACCGACGCCCTGCTGGCCATCGCCGACAACTACAAGGGCGACGGCAGCGTCAAAGAGGCCGAAACCGAGGAGTGGCGCAGCTGGGACGTGGTCGAACGTCTCAAGCATTCGCTGGTTAAAGGCATCACCGCCTTTATTGTCGAAGACACCGAAGAGTGCCGCCAGCAATGCGCGCGCCCGATTGAGGTGATCGAGGGTCCGCTGATGGCCGGCATGAACGTGGTCGGCGACCTGTTCGGCGAAGGCAAGATGTTCCTGCCGCAAGTGGTTAAATCCGCTCGGGTGATGAAACAAGCCGTGGCCCACTTGATTCCCTTTATCGAGCTGGAAAAAGGCGACAAGCCCGAAGCCAAGGGCAAGATCCTGATGGCCACGGTCAAGGGCGACGTGCACGACATCGGTAAAAACATCGTCGGAGTGGTGCTCGGTTGCAACGGCTACGACATCGTCGATATGGGCGTGATGGTGCCGGCCGAGAAGATCCTGCAAACGGCGATTGCCGAGAAATGCGACATCATCGGCCTGTCTGGCCTGATCACGCCGTCGCTGGATGAGATGGTGCATGTCGCCCGCGAGATGCAGCGCCAGGGCTTTTATCTGCCGCTGATGATTGGCGGCGCGACCACCTCCAAAGCCCACACCGCAGTGAAGATCGAACCCAAGTATCAAAACGACGCAGTGATATACGTCACCGACGCCTCGCGCGCCGTGGGCGTGGCCACCCAGTTATTGTCCAAAGAATTGAAGCCAGCCTTCGTCGAACGTACGCGGCTGGAATACATCGAAACTCGCGAACGCACCGCCGCACGCAGCTCGCGTACCGAGCGTCTGCCGTATGCCGCTGCAGTGGCGAAAAAGCCTAAATTCGACTGGGCGACTTATCAGCCACCCGTTCCGACCTTTACCGGCACTAAGGTGCTGGAGAACATCGACCTCAAGGTGCTGGCCGAGTACATCGACTGGACGCCGTTCTTTATTTCCTGGGATCTGGCCGGCAAGTTCCCGCGCATTCTTACCGACGAAGTAGTCGGCGAAGCCGCTACCGCGCTGTTTAAAGATGCGCAGGAAATGCTCACCAAATTGATCGACGAAAAACTCATCAGCGCCCGCGCCGTGTTCGGCTTCTGGCCGGCCAATCAGGTGCAGGATGACGACCTGGAAGTCTATGGCGATGACGGCCAACCCTTGGCTAAGTTGCACCACCTGCGCCAGCAAACCATCAAGCCAGACGGCAAACCGAACTTCTCGCTGGCCGACTTTGTCGCGCCGAAAGACAGCGGCCTCACCGACTACGTGGGCGGTTTTATTACCACCGCTGGCATCGGCGCCGAGGAAGTGGCCAAGGCCTATCAAAACGCCGGCGACGACTACAACTCGATCATGGTCAAAGCCCTGGCCGACCGCCTCGCCGAAGCCTGCGCCGAATGGCTGCACCAACAAGTGCGCAAAACTTACTGGGGGTATGAGCCAGACGAGCAGCTGCACAACGACGAGCTGATCAAGGAACAGTACAAAGGCATCCGCCCTGCTCCCGGCTATCCAGCCTGCCCGGATCACACCGAGAAAGGCACGCTGTTCAACCTGCTCGACCCAGCCGCCACAGAAGGCCAGGCCGGCCGCAGCGGCGTGTTCCTCACCGAGCACTACGCCATGTTCCCGGCCGCCTCGGTCAGCGGCTGGTATTTTGCCCATCCACAGGCGCAGTACTTCGCCGTCGGCAAGATCGACAAGGATCAAATCGACAGTTACACCGCGCGTAAAAACCAAGACCTAAGCGTCAGCGAGCGCTGGTTGTCGCCCAACCTTGGCTACGACAACTAAGCCCCCGTTAACTATTGGAGATGCGCGCGCTCCTTGGTAGGAGCCAGCTTGCTGGCGATCCAAATAGTGCAAATGCTCATCAAGCGGCCCCCGAAGCGAGCCGATAATAGTCTGCTCGCGACAAAAGCATCGCGAGCAAGCTCGCTCCTACAAATTGCCTCAACCACGCTGCAACACCTGCGACCACATAGCGGCCAGCCCCGGATAAACCACTCAATGCACACCCTCGAACAACTGCGCAGCGGGCAACTTATGGGTTGCACCCGGCTCGACTTAGCCGCTGATTTAACCGAGTTTCCGCCCGAGATTTTCACCCTAGCCGAGACCCTTGAGGTGCTCAACCTGTCGGGCAACTGCTTATCCGCACTGCCCGATGATTTACCTCGACTGACTCAACTGCGGGTGTTGTTTTGCTCCGACAACCAATTCACCGAAGTCCCTGCGGTGCTCGGCCAATGCCTGCAACTGGAGATGATTGGTTTTAAAGCCAATCAAATTACCCATCTGCCGGGTGCCGCTTTGCCGGCCAAGTTACGTTGGCTGATTTTGACCGACAACCAACTTGAGAGTTTGCCAACTGAGCTTGGCCAATGCCGACAGTTGCAAAAACTCATGCTAGCCGGCAACCGCCTGCGCGAATTACCGGCCAGTTTGGCCGAGTGCCACAAGCTCGAACTACTGCGTATCGCCGCCAACCAACTGAGTGCGTTGCCCGACTGGTTACTCAACATGCCTCGCCTCGCTTGGCTGGCCTTTGCCGGCAACCCGCTTGGCCCTGCCGATCAAGACGCAGCCGCAGCCGAGCAGCCGCTGGCCGACATCGACTGGTCACACCTCAGCCTTGCGCAGGTATTAGGCGAAGGGGCTTCTGGGGTCATTCAACAAGCCCTTTGGCACAAGGGTGATGGCCACAGCCAAGCGGTGGCCGTGAAACTGTTCAAAGGCGCGGTCACCAGCGACGGCCTGCCGCAGTGCGAAATGCACGCCACCATTGCCGCCGGCCAACACCCAAACTTAATTGGCCTGCACGGCAAGCTCAAACAGCACCCGCAACAGACGCCCGGCTTAGTGCTTGAGTTAATCGACCCAAGCTTTAGCAATCTGGCCAACCCGCCCAGCCTTGAGTCCTGTACCCGCGACATTTATTCCGCTGGCACGCAATTCAGTCTGCCCGCGCTCTTGGCCATTGCCCAAGGCATCGCCAGCGCCTGCGCGCACTTGCATGGACAAGGGATTAATCATGGCGACCTATACGGCCATAACATCCTCTACAACAGCGCGGGCGACTGCCTGCTGGGCGACTTTGGCGCCGCCTCTTTTAGTCGTCACGCGCACACTAATACGGCCACCGCACTGCAACGTATCGAGGTGCGCGCCTTCGCCTGCGTACTCGAAGAACTGCTGGAGCGCTGCCCGCCCACGGATAACACTCAAGCAATAATCGACGCGTTGTGGACGCTGCAAAAATCCTGCAGCCAGTCGCAGACTCAAGCGCGCCCGCTGTTTTCGGCCATTGAGTTGCAGTTACACAACATCCACCGCAGCCATGCGCTAGCCACTGAGGCCTTATGCACATCGACATTGCCCTAAACGATCAGATTGACACTGACGAAGTGCTGGAAATTTATACCGCTAATCAGTGGTCGTCGGCCGACAAGCCTGAGGCGCTGATGGCCGCACTGCGCAACTCGCACACCTTGGTCACCGCGCGCTTTAACGGTGAGTTGCTGGGGTTGGGCAATGCGATTTCGGACGGTTTTTTGGTGGTGTATTTCCCGCACATGCTGGTGCACCCACTGCATCAGGGCCAAGGCATCGGCCGACAAATGATGACCGCGCTGCTGAGTAAATACGCCGGCTTTCATCAGCAGATGCTCACTGCGGACGGTAAAGCCGTGGACTTTTACCAGTCACTCGGCTTCGTCCGTGCCGGCCAGACCGAGCCGATGTGGATCTACGCCGGCACCGAGCATTGATACGCAGCCAGTTCCGGCAGGATAAATAACGGCGACCTAGGTCGCCGTTATTTATTGCCCATAATGCCGACTTAAACCCGCCGGCACGGCGCTGCTGGCGCAGGCTTGCCATGGGCCTTGGGGCTGCACCGCCCAACTCCAGCCATTATTCCAGCGGTAGTAGGTGCGTTGGCGGTAATACACGGCCGGGGTGTTCTCCAGCACGTGTACACCTAGCTTCTCATCCCAATGACTCGGCCCTTGCGGTGGCGGCGCGAAATGCGGGTGCGGCTTGCTGCTCGGCACGCGGGGGCTGTCCGGCGCGTGATGCGGTTGCAGGCTGCACGCGCTCAGCCCCAGCAGCACGGCAACCAGCAGCATGACGCGGCTGGCGCGAGTTACTGCATAGGCGCTCATTGCATAGGCGCTGGTTGATCAGCGCTGTCGATAAGCAATTGCTGCACCTCGGAGCTATTGCTAGCCAGCGGCTGGCTACGAACCATCCATTCGCCGGCCTTGGCATTGCCGGCCCGGGAGATACGCGCTTGCAACTGCACTTGAGGAAAGTTCGACAGTTTCAGTTGCGGCATCATCGCATCGCTATCGGACAGGCTCACCTCGGCAGGTAAATCGGCCACGGTCAGGCGCTTGACCGCCAAGGGCATCGGCGGGCCTTCGCTGGCTTTGGCGAAGATAAACACGCTATCGCCGGGCAGGACTTTATCCTTGAGCGCCGGAGCTAGGCTGACCCGAACTTTTAAGCTGGCGCTAGCGGCCACGGCGGTTGCGGCAGGTTCGGCAGGCAGGCTTTGCCCGGCGCTGGCCATTTGCTCCAAGGCGCGAGCGATGCCGCCCTCAAGCGGGGCGCGGGAGGGATCGTCCGCTGGCAGTTGCGCCACCAAGCGCCGCCAAAACAGCACGGCATCGTTAAAGCGCCCCGCCTCGAAGGAGGCAATACCGAGCAAACCTAGGCTGGTGGTTTCTTGCGGGTCGGCTTTTAAGGCTTCGTCGGTGAGTGTTTGCAGCTGCGCCGACCATTGTTTATCGGCGACAAAATACAGCGCTTGCGCCCATTGGCCGAGCAGCTCTGGCTGACGACCGGCGATGTTCACGGCCTTCTCAAACGCCGTGGCGGCGTCCGCCGGACGGGTTTGCGCCATATAGGCACGACCCAAAAAATACCAAGCTTCGGCAGAGTCCGGCTGCAGCTCTACGGCTTGTTCCAGGCGCGTGGTCATTTCTTCAACCGATTGCGGCGCTTGGGCAAATTGCCGGGTCAGGGCCACTTTGTCGCTGGCTCCCCAGTGCAGGTACAGGCCTAAACCCAGTAACGGCACCAGCAACGCCGCACTGATCGGCAACCACTGGCCGAGGCGCGCCGTGCGCTCGGCTTCGCAGCCCTCGGTATCGGCCAGCAACTCACGGGCGGCCTGTGCTTGCGCCTGCTCGGCTTGCTCGGCGCTCAGCACGCCGGCGCTCACCTGCGCTTGCAGTTCAGCCAAGCGTTCTTGGTACAGGGCCACATTCAGGGCGGTGCGATCTTCTTCGGTTTGCGCTTTACGACCGCGCAATAAGGGCACCAAGAGTACAGCGAGGGCGACCAGCAACAGCAGGCTGGCGGCGATCCAGAAATCCATCATGGGGCTTATTTATCCAACTGATTGGTGGTGTGCGACTGGGTGTCGAGCGACTTACTATTCAGCAAGCTGGCGAGACGCTCACACTCATCGGCACTAAGCTCGGCGTTGCTGGCGTCGTAACGACGGCGGCGACGAACGATCAGCAACAACGTCAAGGCGCCGACGCTCAGCAAGCCCGCCGGGCCGTACCAAAGAATCAGGGTGCGGGCGTTGACTGCCGGCTTGTAGCGCACGAAATCGCCATAGCGACTGACCAAATACTCGACGATTTGCTCATTGCTCTGACCTTCTTGCAGCATGCGGTAAATCTCGCGGCGCAGGTCCACGGCGATCGGTGCGTTAGAGTCAGCCAGATCTTGGTTTTGACACTTGGGGCAGCGCAGTTCTTTGGTCAAAGTGCCAAAGCGCTCACGACTGGCTTGGTCGGTGAACTCGTAGGTATCAATGGCCGCATGCGCCACGCCCGTGAACAGCAGGCCGCATAACGCCCATTTAACTAACCGGTTCATGGCCGAGCCTCATCGACCAAACCTTGGTAAAGGCCGGCTAATTGCTCACGCCAGACTCGCGCATCGATCACGCCGACATACTTGTGGCGGATGATGCCGTGTTTATCGACCAAGAAGGTCTCAGGCGCGCCGTACACGCCCAAGTCCAAACCAAGGCTGCCCTTGGCATCGTTGATATTGAGTTGATAAGGGTCGTGTAAATCCACCAGCCACTTCTGCGCCGCCGCGTTGTCGTCTTTGTAATTGACGCCAATGATGCGCACGCCTTGGGCACGCAATTCGGTCAGAAACGGATGCTCGGCGCGGCACGCCGGGCACCAGGTCGCCCAGACATTAACCAACGCCGGCCGGCCCTTGAGATCGGCCTCGGTGATCACTTGCCCGCCGCTGACGGCCGGCAAGCTAAAGGCCGGAAATGGCTTGTCGATCAAGGCCGAGGGCAACTCGGTCGGGTTCAAATACAGGCCGCGATAGAGGAATACCGCCACCGCTAAAAACAACGCCAGCGGTAATAACAGCAAGGCCCGCTTCATGCCGGTGCTCCTGTCAGGCCCAGCGCATCACGCACCCGGCTTTTAACTTTAAGCCGATAACGACGATCGCAGGCGGCCAATAAACCACCCAAACCGGTCATGATGGCGCCCAGCCAGATCCAGCGAATATAGGGCTTCACGTGTACGCGCACCGCCCAAGCACCGTTCTCAAGCGGCTCGCCGAGGGCGACATACAAGTCACGGGTAAAGCCTGCGTCGATCCCGGCCTCAGTCATCATCGAGCCTTGCACGGTGTACAGGCGTTTCTCGGGATGCAGCAGCACCACTTCCTTGTCGCCACTAAACACCCGCACATGACCTCGATCGGCGGTGTAGTTTGGCCCTTGATGGTGCTCGGCACCCTCAAACACAAACCGATAGCCGCCCAACTCCATGACTTGGCCCGGCTCCATGCGCAAATCGCGTTCGCTGTTATTTTGGCTGGATAGCACGATACCCAACGCGCACACGGCAATCCCTAAGTGCGCCAACTGCATGCCCCAATAGCTGGCTGGCAAACTCAGGCTGCCCTTGAGCAAGCCTTTGTTGCGGGTTTTTTCCAGTAGGTCACGCAGCCCAGCCAATACCACCCAAGCGGCCAGCACGCAGACGGCTAGAACGGCCCAGTGAAAATCACCGGAGACCATCGAGGCCAGACCACCGAGTACGGCGCTGGCGAGCAACACCGGCGCAAGCATGCCGAGCAACCATTTAGTTGGCGTGCTTTTCCAACGCACCAGCACGCCCACCGCCATCACTGCCATCAGTACCGCCATCAGCGGCAAGAACATGGCATTAAAGTACGGCGGGCCGACCGACATCTTCGCCCCGCTTAACGCGTCCAACAGTAGCGGATAGAGGGTGCCGAGCAAAATCATCGAGGCCGCGACTATCAGTACCAGGTTGTTGGCCAGCAACAGCGTCTCACGCGACAGCAGCGCAAAGCCCACTTGGCTTTTGACTACCGGCGCACGCAAGGCGAACAAGGTCAGCGAGCCGCCGACTACCAGCAGCAAAAACGCCAAGATAAAAATCCCGCGCTCAGGATCGGTGGCAAACGCATGCACCGAGGTCAATACGCCGGAGCGAACCAAGAAGGTGCCGAGCAAGCTCAACGAGAACGCGGCAATCGCCAGCAACACCGTCCAGCTTTTAAACACGCCGCGCTTCTCGGTGACCGCCAGCGAGTGAATCAGCGCGGTGCCGACTAACCAAGGCATAAAGGAGGCGTTTTCCACCGGGTCCCAGAACCACCAGCCGCCCCAACCAAGTTCGTAATAGGCCCACCAAGAACCTAAGGCGATACCGATGCCGAGAAAGGCCCAAGCCACCAACGTCCAAGGCCGCGACCAGCGCGCCCAAGCGGCGTCCAAGCGCCCACCGAGCAAGGCGGCGATGGCGAAAGCGAAGGCCACCGAGAAACCGACATAACCCATGTACAGCATCGGCGGATGAACGATTAAGCCAATGTCTTGCAACAGCGGATTAAGGTCGTTGCCATCGGCCGGCACATTGGGTAACAGCCGGGTGAAGGGGTTGGAGGTCAGCAGTAAAAACAACAAGAAGCCGATGCTGATCATGCCCATGATCGCCAACACCCGGGCCAACATAACTTCGGGTAATTGCCGCGAGAAGATCGACACGGCGCAGGTCCAGCCGCCCAAGATCAGCACCCACAGCAACAGCGAGCCTTCATGCGCGCCCCACACGGCGCTGAACTTGAAAAACCACGGCAAAGCGCTGTTGGAGTTACTGGCGACATAAGCCACCGAGAAGTCATCGACTACAAAGGCGTAGGTCAGCGCGGCGAAGGCCAGCAGCAAAAAGCCAAACTGGCCACGGGCGGCCGGCACCGCCAAGCTCATCCATTGCCGATCACCGCGCCAAGCGCCAATCAACGGCAAGCTGGCCTGCACCAGCGCCAAACACAGGGCCAGCACCAAGGCCAAATGGCCGAGTTCAGGAATGATCAAGGCGAGATTCATGGCTTAGTCCCAGCGGCGTCCTGCGGTACTGATTGGCCGCTGTCTTTTAAGGCTTTAGTGACTTCTGGCGGCATGTACTTTTCATCATGTTTGGCCAGTACTTCGTCGGCGATTAACACGCCGTCGCTGTTGAGCTTACCGAGCGCAACTATGCCCTGCCCCTCACGGAACAAGTCCGGGAGGATGCCGCGATAGCGAATGGTCACGCTTTTGACGAAGTCGGTGACCACAAATTCGACATCCAGCGAGTCGCCAGAGCGTTTCAGCGAGCCCTTCTCGACCATGCCACCGGCACGAATCCGCGTTTCAGCGGGCGCATCACCATTGGCGATTTGGGTCGGGGTGTAGAACAGGTTGATGTTCTCTTGCAAGGCACTCAAGGCCAAGCCCACCGCCATGCCGACACCCGCGAGAATGGCCAGAATAATTAACAAACGTTTCTTGCGCAGCGGTTTCACTTCGACTCCTCACGGCGCAAACGGCGCGCCTGCTCTTGCAAATAACGACGTTTGGCCAGCAGCGGCACGCCAACATTAATCGCCAATACCAACAGGCTGATGCCATAGGCCGACCACACATAGAGTGCGTGATTGCCCATAGCGAGAAACTCGGTAAACGAGTTAAAACTCATAACCCATGCTCCGTGGCCGCTTGCACCTCGGCCTTGACCCAACTGCTGCGTGCCTCGCGGTTAAGCACTTCAAGGCGCATACGCATGATCAATACGCAGGCAAAAAAGCAGTAAAAGCCCAGCACCATGATCAGCAGTGGCAGCCACATTTCGACCGGCATGGCCGGTTTTTCGGTCAGTTTGAAGGTGGCGCCCTGGTGTAGCGAGTTCCACCAATCCACCGAATACTTAATGATCGGGATATTGATCACCCCGACAATGGCCAATACCGCACAGGCCTTGGCCGAGCTGTCGCGATTGCTGATGGCCTGGCCCAGCGCTATCACGCCAAAGTACAAAAACAATAAAATCAGCATCGAGGTTAAGCGCGCATCCCAGACCCACCAAGTGCCCCAGGTTGGCTTGCCCCAGATGGCCCCAGTCACCAGCGCGATCACCGTCATCCAAGCGCCAATGGGCGCGGCGCATTGCAACGCGACATCGGCCAGTTTCATCTTCCACACCAGCCCGACCACGCCGGCCACGGCCAGCATGATGTAGCACGACTGGGCGAGCATGGCCGCCGGCACATGGATATAGATGATGCGAAAGCTATTGCCCTGCTGATAATCGGCCGGCGCGAAGGCCAAACCCCAGACCAGTCCGACGCCGATCAGCAGCAGCGCCGCCACGGCCAACCACGGCAACCAACGGCCGCTGGTTTGGTAAAACCATTTGGGCGAGCCAAGCTTGTGAAACCAGGTCCAGTTCATGCCATCCGCCTCAAAGCTACTGCGCTGCTGACGTTGTTCAACGATTCTTCCATCTTTTTCATAGGTGTTATTCAGCCACGCTGATGGTCAAACCAGCGGCGATGGCAAAGGGGCTTAGGGTGATGGTCAGCATGCTCAAGCTGGCCATCCACAACAGGTAACCCGTGGTTGGCAAGCCTTGCAGCGAGGCTTGCAATACGCCGCTGCCGAGAATCAGCACCGGGATATACAGCGGCAAAATCAACAACGCCAGCAGCAACCCACCGCGTTTCAGGCCCACGGTTAACGCCGCGCCAACCGCGCCGAGCAGGCTCAAAACCGGCGTACCCAGCAGCAATGACAGCAACAGCGTCGGCACGCAGCGCCCCGGCAAACCGAGCATTAACGCCAACAGTGGCGATAAGAGCACCAAGGCCAAGCCAGAAAACAGCCAGTGCGCCAACACCTTGGCCAGCACCAAGAGCGCTAACGGATGTTTGGAGACCACCCACTGTTCCAGCGAGCCATCTTCAAAGTCGCTGCGAAACAGACCGTCGAGCGACAGCAACACCGCCAACAACGCCGCCACCCAGAGCAAGCCGGGGGCGATGGTTTTCAGCAATTGGCTTTCCGGGCCAACCGCGAGGGGAAACAGCGCTATCACAATGGCAAAAAACACCAAGGGATTAGCCAGCTCGGCCGGCCGACGAAACAGCAGCCGCGCCTCACGCGCCAGCAACAGATTAAATACGTTACTCATGCCGCCCCCAACAGCAGCTCGCTGTAGCCGGCAGGCTTAACGCTGAGGTTATGGTGGGTGGTGAGAATGACCATACCGCCCTGCTCGCAGTGCGCCGCCAAGTGCTGCTCGAGCTGGGCAACGGCGTGTTTGTCTAAGGCCGTAAACGGCTCATCGAGAATCCACAGTGGCGGCGCTTGCAGATACAAACGCGCCAAAGCCACCCGCCGCTGCTGACCGGCCGAAAGCGTATGGCAAGGCACATCTTCAAAACCGTGCAAGCCCACCGCCGCCAAAGCCGCCCAGATGGCGCTACGTTCGGCCGGATGCTGCAGGGCGCAGAGCCAGGCGAGGTTCTCTTCGGCCGTTAACAGGCCTTTAATCCCGGCGGCATGGCCGATCCACAGCAAGCTGGCAGCCAGTTGCGCACGTTGTTTGGCCAATGGCTGGCCATCGAGCAAAATCTCCCCAGCACTGGGTTGCATCAAACCAGCCAAGAGTCTTAACAGGCTGGTTTTGCCGCTGCCATTGGGGCCACTGATTTGCAGCATTTGCCCGCTCTGCAAACTTAACTCAAGCTGGCTGAACAACATGCGCCAATCACGCTCGCAGGCGAGCGCCACAGCTTGAATAAATGGACGGGTCAGCACATTCCTACCTATCTTTTATGAGTCGGGGCATTCAAGTCCAAGCCAAGGTTGGCCGCTATACTGACGCTAGCATTGACCGTTGGCGCGAACCGCCGAATACCATCGACAAGGCTCAGCCCGCTAATCGGGCAGAATTATACATGCCACGCCCCGCGCTTCGAGCAGGCATTTTCGACAGGTTGTTACCCAATGACAGCTGAAATCAGCAGCCCCCGTACGCTCGCGCCGCCTACACCGGTTGTGCGTCCAAATGCCGCGGCCGAGCAAGCGCTAAAATTGCTGCAGCCATTAGATAGCCTTCTAGCGGTTGGTGAGAGCGCCAAAGCCGAAGTTATCGCCCTTAAAGAAGTGGCGCAGAGCTTCCAAATGCTACTCAAACTAACCTTGGCTAACGGCCAACAAAGCACCGTGCAGGCCAGCAGTAATCAGCCACTGGCCCAAGGCACTGCGCTGGCGGTTACGGCGCTGTCGCAAACTCGCCTGAGCATCGCCCTACTAGCCCCGCAAGTTCCGCTACAAAGCCTCGACCTTGAGCAGTTACCGCTGGGCACCTTGCTGCAAGCGCGGGTCATTAGCAGCGAACAGCTGCCGGCCAACAAAGCCCAGCTCGGCCTCTATAAAGTGCTGGTCAGCCTGATCAACAGCCCACTGGCCGGCACTAAACTGAGCTTAGAAACGCCGCTCGCGCTGCCGCTTGGCAGCCTACTCAGCGCACAGGTGAAAGGCGCGCAAGCCTTAAGTTTTTTACCCCTAAGCAGCCGCCTCGACCAACTGGCGCTCGGCCAACAATTGCAAACCCAGCAAGAGCGCCAAGGCTCACTCGAAGGTTTGCTCAAAACCCTGCAAAGCTTGACTGCCAGCGACACGCCTGAGGGGCCAGCGCTGCCGACGGAGTTGCGCGCCAGCATCGACAAACTGCTCGGCGCGCTGCCAGATATGCAGCAAATGCGCAGCGCCAAGGGCGTGGCGCAAGCCTTGAGTGACAGCGGGGTATTTCTCGAAGCAAAACTGCTCGATGGCAAGCCAGCGGCGCTGCCGCTGGACCTTAAAGCCAACCTATTACGCTTAGTCGCGCAATTGCTGCCCGCGCTGCCCAATGCCAGCAGCAGCGCCCTGCTGGCCAGCACCCATCAGGGCAGCTTGGCCCTAGCCTTGCCGCTGTTTGTGCGCAACTTGCTCGGCAATCTGGGTCAGGCCGGTGCACGCCAGCAAGCCGGCAATTTTCCACTGGCCACGCGCACCTTACAAAATCTCGACGACGAGGGCGACCTGGCCAGCTTACTGCGCTTGGCGGCCGCCGCCGTTTCGCGCCTGCAAACCCATCAACTGTCGAGCCTGGCGCAAAGCCAAGTCGGCCCAGAGGGCAATTTATTAACCACCTGGCAGCTGGAAATCCCCATGCGCCATCAGCAGGAGATAGTTCCCCTGCAAGCGAAAATACAGCGCGAAGACAGCCCGAAAAAAACCGCCAAGGAGCCCGGCGAAACCCTTTGGCGGGTGGAACTGGCCTTTGATTTAGCACCTCTGGGGCCGATGCAAGTACAGGCGCAATTGGCACGCGGCAGCGTGTCTAGCCAGTTATGGGCAGAGCGTGCCAGCACAGCAGATTTAATCGGACGTGAATTGAGCCATCTACGCGAGCAACTCACCAACGCCGGCTTGAGCGTGGGCGAACTGGCCTGCACGCAGGGCACGCCACCGCAAGGTCAGCGCACAACCTTGGAACAACGCTGGGTGGATGAAACCGCATGAAACGCCAAACCCCACGCCAAGCTATCGCCCTGAGCTACGACGGCAACAACGCGCCCAGCCTGACCGCCAAGGGTGACGAACAACTGGCCGAAGCCATACTGGCCATCGCCCGCGAATATAAGGTGCCGATTTACGAAAACGCCGAACTGGTGAGTTTGCTGGCACGCTTAGAGCTGGGCGATGCAATCCCCGAAGCGCTGTACCGCAGCATTGCCGAAATCATCGCCTTTGCTTGGTATTTAAAGGGTAAGTTCCCGGCCGACTTCGATCCTGCCGCAGACGGCATGCCACCGCTGCGCACGCCACAACGCTGAGTCTGCATCGCGAATTTACAGCAGTCTACTGGGCCACTCGAAAGCGCTATCGAGACCTAGCCGCTGAAGCTAAAGACTAGAGTGCACACGGACAAACGGGGGAACTGCGGGGGGAATTGAAGCAATAAGCAGAGGAAAACTAGGCTTTAGAGCGATGTAATTTGCGCACCAATTCAGCCTCTGCGGTACTTAGACCGCAGGACTGGGTTAACTCGTCAACGCTGGCACCTAAGCCTGCCAAACGTGCCGCCTGAGTAAAAGACAGGCTGCTCGGATCGCGCTGCTCCATCTGGGTTAACTTGTCGGGCAGTGGTGCCACCACTCGACGCAATTCATGCAACTCTTCACCCATGCGGATACTGCCGGTTAGATAGGCGTCCAGGCGCCGCGCCAGCTCTTTGCTGCGCTGGTCACGCACGCCATCGCGCTCGGCCTGCAGCTGGGCCTGCTGGCGCTGATTAAGTCTCAGCCACCAACAAGTACCCGCTAACAAGAGGCAAAAGAACCCGAGCACGCCAACCGCCACTTCGAGCATAAGTTAGAAGTTCTCCATGTCCGACCATTCTTCTTCGGACATCATTTTGTCGAGCTCAACCAGAATCAGCAGCTCGCCATTTTTGTTGCATACGCCTTGAATAAACTTGGCCGACTCATCGTTGCCAACGTTAGGCGCGGTCTCCACTTCCGATTGGCGCAGATACACCACCTCCGCCACGCTGTCGACCAAGATACCAACCACTTGTTTATCGGCTTCGATAATCACGATCCGGCTGTTGTCGGTGATCGAGGCGGAATACAAGCCGAAACGCTGACGGGTGTCGATTACCGTAACTACGCTACCGCGCAAATTGATAATGCCCAGCACATAGCTCGGCGCACCCGGCACCGGCGCAATCTCGGTGTAACGCAGTACTTCCTGAACCTGCATCACGTTGATGCCGTAAGTTTCATTGTCTAAACGGAAAGTTACCCACTGCAGAATGGGATCTT